>JAYWEL010000001.1:0-31423 GCA_043779285.1 Chitinophagaceae bacterium
ACCGCCGCTGCCATTTCTTTGTGTGGTTATTAATACATGTACATCGGCTGCTACACGGTCTAAAATAAAATCAACAATATTAATTTCTGATCTGATAAAAACCTGATCGCACCAGGTATTACTACAATCAATAAATACTTTAAGTCTGTTTTCGGAAACTGGTTGTGCCTGAATTGTTAAACAAAAAAAAGTCAGAAGGAAAAGGGAATAATAATATTTCATTCACAGTTTTTAACGGATAAAGCTAACCGCACTTAGCATTCACTGTTAATCATTTTTTTAAATTACAAAACATTTAACAAACATTCTTCTGTTTTCACCCTACCCTCTTAATCCCACTGGTCAAAAAAACAAAAAGCAAAGCTTTGTCGATTTTTGCATACCCAATATATTATTTCTACATTACACAAACATTTATTTTTATTAAAAATAAAAATATGATCTTACAATTTATATTACCGGTTGCAGCAATGATAATCCTCTTTGTTCTTGTTCAGTATCTGACAAAGAAAAACCTGCTTAATAATAATGTTTTTATCAGGGTACGCATTTTATTGGGATGTATGTTTGTTGGATTTCTTTTCACCGAAATTTTTCAGGCAGAATCTATACAATCAATGATAAAACTTACGGTATTAGCAGGGATCTGTTTATATGGAATTTATATTCTCCAAAAGAAATATTTTGTCATAAAAAATTCAGCATAATTTATTGTTACTTTTTTCAAGTCATCGCTATTTAGATAAGGTCAACAATTAAATAATGGTCTTATTTTTTTGCCGGGCCATAAAATACTTTACCTGCCCTGTTGGATGTAAATTTTCCATTGTCAACCGTTACAAGCCCATTAACGATTACATACAGGATTCCTTCAGGATATTGATGCGGATCATCGAATGTGGCTTTGTCTTTTATGGTGGCCGGATCAAAAATCACCATGTCGGCATAATTATTTTTTGTTATGACTCCCCGGTCTTTTAATCCCATACGCATGGCCGGTAGTTGAGTCATTTTATGAATGGCTTCTTCCAAGGTCAGCAATTTTTTTTCTCTTACATAGTAACTCAGCACTCTCGGAAAAGTTCCATAAGCACGGGGATGCGGATGCCCGTTACCGGGTTGTGATAATCGTCCATCAGAAGCAATCATGGTTTTGGGATGCTTCATAATCCGGTCTACATCGGCATCATCCATTGCATGAAAGATCATCCCGGAGCCGCCATTAGACTCCGCTTCAATTACCAGGTCGGCTCCGTTTTCAGGAGAAGGTTGCAATTTTCTCATCAACGCCCAATCGGCTAACGTTTTTCCCTCTAATTCTTTCATCCAATCCACTTTACTAAATTGTATGCGGTTGATATCTCCTGCACCACGGTCGGTCATGATATTATAAATGATTTCCTTTTTAATACTATCTCGCAAAACAGGATTATCAACTCGTTCTTTAAACTTTTTATTTCCACCGGCCAAAGACCAGGAAGGAATTAAAATAGAAATGCTGGTGTAGCTGGCCGTATAAGGATATTGATCTATCTGAATATCTAGTCCTGCTTCGTTGGCCGAGTCAACCATCGCTAACGTTTTTACACTGGATCCCCACGAAGGTTTGCCAACCACTTTATGATGAGTGAGTACTATTGGAATTTTTGCTTCTCTGCCAATCAGGATTGCTTCTCTTACGGCATCTAATAATCCAAGCCCCTCTTCTCTTAAGTGTGATGTATAAAATCCGCCATAAGAAGAAGCGACTTTTGACAATGCAATCACTTCATCCACTTTTGAAAAAGTTCCGGGTAAATATTTAAGTCCGGTTGAAATTCCAAATGCTCCTTCCTGCATGGATTTTGCTACCTGTTTTTTCATTTGTTCCAGTTCATTATCTGTTGGAGCACGGTTGTCCAGCCCCATTACATTTTTACGAATGGTATTGTGCCCGGTTAAAAAAGCAACATTTAATCCAAGCGGTTTTTTACTTAAGTCATCCAGGTATTTTCCAAATGGCCAGGGGCAAGAACCATCGGGGCCACCCAAAGCCAGTGTGATTCCCTGCCTTACGTGGCTTTCTGCATCTGATGTTTCATGTATTGACTCTATATGTGTATGCAGGTCGATAAAACCCGGTGCTACTGCAAGTCCTGCGGCATCAATGATTCGGCTCGCGGTTGCTTTTGCAAGTTCTCCAATGGCCATAATTTTTTGATTCTTAATAGCAATATCTGCTTTAAACGATTTTTTTCCGCTGCCATCATAAATAGTTCCATGACGGATAATGAGATCATATTGCTGAGCAAAACTAAGTTGACAAACAAAAATAAAAACAGGGAAAAACAGATTCTTCAGTTTCATAATAAACGCAGTTAATTAGATTATTAAAGTAATACAATAATTTTTAGATAATGGTCAATACATGCTTGTTTTCTATAAAACGAGTACCAAAATAATTCGATTTTTCCACTGGCTGATGGAGCAGCAGAAACCAAAATAGCCAGCCAGTCGCATTGTCTTGACCGTCTATCAATCGATTATCCATACAATAATTTGGAATAAACCACATATAACTATGGCACAATATTCAATTTGTTTATGCTTTATATTTACAACTCATTTTTAAAAACAAACTCAACAACTGCCATATGAAAAAAATATTTATTACTTCCTTATTGTGTTTGGGAATGATATGTTCTTTTGCTCAGGATGAAAAATCAACTACTTCACAAGCATCCTATAAAAAAGAAATTGATGTTTTAACACAACATAAAAAAATTCAAAAAGCTTTTGAAATTATTCAGGAACTGGAACCCACCTCCATTAAAGAACTGATAGAATTGACTGAAATTCCTGCTCCTCCTTTTGCTGAAGAAAAAAGGGCAAACCGGTTTAAACAGATGCTCAAAGATGCTGGTATAGATTCTATCTGGATTGATGAAGTGGGAAATGTAATTGCATTACGTAAAGGAAAAGGGAACGGAAAAACCATTGTATTTGAAGCTCATCTGGATACGGTGTTTCCGATTGAGACTGATGTGACTGTTAAAATGAAAGGCGACACCATGTATTCGCCTGGCATTGGCGATGATACCCGAGGATTAAGCATGATTCTAACAGTGTTAAAAGCAATGAACAGCGCATCCATCAATACCACTGCCGATATTTTATTTATTGGCGTAGTGGGAGAAGAAGGATTGGGAGATTTACGTGGCGTCAGAAATTTATTTAAACCGGGAAGCCGGAAAATTGATTCTTACATAGCCATTGATGGAGGAGATATTGGCCGAATCAATAATAAAGGATTGGGCTCATTACGTTATAAAGTTACGTTTAAAGGTCCCGGCGGTCATTCTTGGGGTGCGTTTGGTTTGGCCAATCCGCATCATGCTATGGGAAAGGCAATCGACTATTTTGATAAAGCAGCATCTGCTTATGTAGTCAACGGACCCAAAACAACGTACAATGTGGGACGTATTGGTGGTGGCACTTCCATCAACTCCATTCCCTTTGAAACTTGGATTGAAGTGGATATGCGATCTGAAAGTCCGGACAAACTAAAAGGTATTGAAAAAATATTTCTGGAGCAAATAAAAACTGCCTTAACTGAATATAATACCACTATTAAAAAAGGTGCAAAACTAACTGTTGATATTGAAAAGATCGGAGAACGCCCATCTGGTGAATTAGCCGACAATCTTCCACTCATTCAACGAGCTATTGCGGCCACAGAATATTTTAAAGCAAAACCTTATTTAACAAGAGGATCAACTAATTCAAATATCCCCATTTCATTAGGCGTTCCAGCTATTACCATTGGCCGTGGGGGAAAATCGGGTGGTGCACATTCATTGGATGAGTGGTGGCTGAATGAAAAAGGTGTCGATGCTATAAAATTAGCCTTATTGATAGTAGTGTCCGAAGCTGGTATTGTAAATTAATTTTCATCAAACTGTTTTTTTATGTTTCTAAAAAAATCCGGAATAAAGATTTTGATGGCGTTCTTATTTTCAAATTGTATTTATAATGCTGTTTTTTCTCAAACTGCTGAAAGGGAAGTTTCTGCAACCAGCTTTACATTTAATGTACATGGAGAACCATTAAAACTGAATCATTTTTCTTCTCCGGCATTAGATCAGAAAAATAAAAAAATTGACCGGCTAGTGATTGTAGTGCATGGTACTAACCGTAACCCATATACCTACCATAAAAACATGCGGATAGCGGCTGAAAAATCCGGAGCATCCGAAAACACATTGATCATTTCTCCTGGATTTATCATGGAAAGAGATTTGAATGATAATAAAGATTTGTTGGGTAATAACCATATTTTCTGGACCAATAGTGGCTGGAAACAAGGCGACACATCCGTTAATTCTTCAGTCAAAAATAAACGGATACAGCAACTAAGTTCTTTTGAAGTTATGGATAGTATAATATGGCAAACGCTTCATTCTGGTAATTTTCCAAATATCAAACACATAGTTGTTTCCGGAAACTCGGCAGGTGGACAATTTGTAAACCGCTATATTGGTGGCAATCTGATACATGATGCAGTAAAAAAGAAATTTGGTATTGAAATTAAATACTTGGTAGCTGCTGCATCCTCCTATTCTTACCAAACGGCAGAAAGGCCTGTGCTTAATTCTCCGGGAAAATATTATACACCAGAAGATACCAGTTGCAACAAAGGTTTTAATAAATACCGCTACGGACTGGAAGACTTAAACGAGTATTTGAGTAAAACAGGAGCTTCAAAAATTGTATCTCAATATGGGCAACGGAAATGTGCTTATTTTGTTGGAGCACAAGACAACGACATCAATGACAGCCAGCTTGATAAAAGTTGCGGAGCCATGTTACAGGGTAGAGAAAGAAAAGAACGTATAGAATTTTTTGTGGGCTACCTGCATCATTTATATGGCAAAAAATACCCGTTAACAATTGTTGAAAATTCCGGTCATGATAATGGTAAAATGTGGTCTTCTCCGGAAGGGATGAAATGGTTGTTTAGAAAATAATTTTCAGCTTGGTAATGCCATCACTAAAACCATTCATGTATTTTAAGTATGTTTTAATCGGTAAGAGTTATTTTTTTTCTATTTTCATAAGCATGGATTAAAAAATCCGTTTTCGTATTTCAGTATTTATTAACCAAAACTAACTTTCAAATGAGAAAATCGTTATTAATCCTGTTTGGGATTATGTTTTTTTCCATTCAGGTATTTGCCCAAAAAACCATTACGGGCAAGGTTTCTGATGATCAGGGTAATCCTATCAGCAATGTGTCAGTACTAGTTAAAGGAACCAAGTCAGGAACCATAACCAACCAGGATGGATTCTATTCCATTGCAGTGTCAGCTACTGCAAAAACATTGGTTTTCTCTTCGCTGAACAGCGAAACAAAAGAGTTAGCCATTGGAACAGATGCTTCAATAAATGTTTCTTTGTTAAGCAGTGAAAAATCTATGGACGAAGTAGTTGTAGTAGGTTACTCCGTTATGAGAAAGAAAGATGTTGCCGCTGCTATTTCCAAGATTAAAGGAAGTGAAATTGCTGCCATGCCTACACCAACTTTTACACAAGCCATACAAGGAAGGGCAGCAGGGGTTTCAATCGCTGCTTCATCTGGAATGCCGGGAGGTGCCATAAACGTAAGAATCCGTGGTGTTGGTTCTATAGATGCAGGTAATGATCCATTATATGTTGTAGATGGAATTCAGATCAACTCTAACAACTCCGGACGAATTGGAGGAGGTAGTGCCAACAGTGGAACCGCCGTAAAAACACAGAACAATCCGCTGTCTTTTTTAAATGCAAATGATATTGAATCCATTGAAATATTGAAAGATGCAGCTTCATCAGCCATCTATGGTGCAAAAGCAGCCGGTGGTGTGGTATTAATTACAACAAAAAAAGGAGCTTCTGGCAAACCTAAGTTTACTGCAAATCTATCCACCGGAACCCTGGATGCTATAAATCTTCAAAAGCCATTGAATACGCAAGACTGGCTTACAGCACAGGCAGAGGGAATTATGCACAGAAGTGTTGGAGTAACCAAAGATTCAGCACTACGAGCTGCATTGATCAGTGTAGGTCAGTTACCCACTTTATCAACAAAAGAAATTCAAGATCTTACTTCATCAGATTGGATGGGGGCAAGTTGGCGTACCGGTATCGTAAGAACTGCTGAAATGTCGATGCAGGCCGGTACACAAAACACATCTCTATACATGTCGGGGTCATATAATAAACAGATTTCCCATATTAGACCATCCGATTTTGAAAGAGGAACCTTTATGATGAAAGGTTCTCAAAAAGCTTCTGAAAAAATAACCCTGGATGCTCAAATAAACCTCAGCACATTCAAACAAAATGCAAATCATGGAACTGGTGGAGCTGGCAATAATACCATTAATGCTGCCTATGCTTCTACACAGATGTTAACTATAAACCCAATTTACAGACCAGATGGAAAATTTTATAATTTGTCTGGAAGTGGCGATGTATGGTATGGGAGTTTTGCCAACAACCCTTTAGCAGCCCAGGTTTTACAGAAAATATTTGTACGTACAAATCAATTGGTTGGATCATTTTCAGGTACTTACAAATTCAATCAAGACCTAACGTTGAAATCCATGGTAGGGCTTGATTATCGTCTTTCACAAATAAAGGCTTATCACGATCCGAGATTGATTGGAGGATTCTACGATGCCGTTGGTGGCCGTGGTGAAGTTGGCAGTAATTGGACCACCAACTTCATAACCAACACGGTGATGAACTATAAAAAAACAATTTCGGGAGTACATAATATTTCCGGAATGGTGGGTATCGAGTTTAGAAGTGATGAAGACAATTCAATCAATGCCGAAGGAAATTCATTTCCATCGTCTAGTTTTCAAAACCTGACTAATGCATCAGTACCAGTATTAGTGGGTGAAAGCTGGACTGGATTTAAAACATTCTCTCAATTTGGCCGTTTAGGCTACAATTATGATGGCCGTTATATTTTGGGTTTTATCTTAAGAAGGGATGGTTCTAGTCGTTTTGGATCGGACACCCGTTTTGGTATATTCCCGTCAGGACAAGTGGCATGGAATGCTCTTGAAGAAAATTTCCTTTCCGGATTGAAAAATGTTTCTGAGCTGAAACTGAGATATTCTTATGGCGAATCTGGAAACGATCAGATTGGCAATTTTGATTCACGAGGTCTTTATGGGGCTTCCAGAATTTATAATGCCCAGGCAGCTACAAATCCAATCAGTTTGGCAAATCCAGAACTAAGTTGGGAAACAAGAACAGAGCATAATCTTGGTCTTGACTTTGGCATGTATAATGGAAAGATCACACTTAGTGCAGATGCATACCGAAGGGTAAATAATGATCTGTTATTAGACAGATCGGTTTTCCCATCTTCTGGATGGACAAGTTATTCACAGAACACAGGAGCCGTTCTTAACAAGGGCCTTGAGTTTTTATTGAGGGTAAGCCCATTTGAAAAAGCATTCAAGTGGACCGGTTCTTTTAATATTTCCTTCCAGAAAAATGAGGTATTAAAACTTTATGATGGATTGGAAGTATTCCCCGGAGACCCATCCATTAAAGTTGGGGAATCCTTAGGTTCTTATTTCCTTGCTCAGTGGGCAGGTGTAAATCCGGCTACCGGAAGATCGATGTGGTATGATAAGGATGGTAATTACACGTATCAGCCATTAGTTGCCGATAGAAAATTTCTTGGAAATATCTATCCGACACATTTTGGGGGATTAACCAACAATTTTAGCTACAAAGGATTTGAATTAGAAGTATTTTTTCAATATGAATATGGAAGAAGAAGACAAGATGATCAATTACAACAGGAAGCAAGAATTGGAGGCTCACAAATCAATTCTCTTTATTATGTATTTAATAATAGATGGACTACTCCTGGTCAGTTTGCAATTATGCCCCGTCCATTATTAAATACACAAACTGAAACCGGATCTGTTAGTTGGAATAATGGAGACCGTTGGCTTTATAAAACCGATTATATCCGATTAAAACAATTGTCCTTCTCGTACAATCTTCAGCCTAAAACATTGAAAAAACTTGGATTGTCGAATGTTCGTATATATGCTCAGGGGATAAATCTATGGACACTAACCAAATTCCCGGGTGTTGATCCTGAATTCACAGGAAGTTCATCAACTATCATTCCCCAGTCCAAAAACTTAACTTTTGGAACCATGATTGGGTTTTAAATCTAAAATGAAAAAAATGAAAAAAATAATCTTTAATATATCAGTTCCATTGATTCTTATAGGAATTATACTTAATTCCTGCAACAAGAAATTGGATTTAGAACCTCAGCAAAACATTGACGTCAATAAGGCACTTGTTTCTGTTCAGGATATTAATAACGCTTTGAATTCCACTTATGCAGCTTTAAAAGCATCGAGTCTTTATGGAAGGGATATGCTCGTTTTAGCGGACGCATTAAGTGACCGGGCTTTTTCAAATGGTAAGGGTGCCCGTTTTGTAACAGATAATCAGAATGCCACAAACGCACCATTTGGCTTTTGGACAGCAGCTTATAGTGCCATCAATGAAGCCAACCTGATTCTTGAAGTAATTCCGACATCGCAGGGAGATGCAGCCACAAAAGCGAGATGGGAAGGAGAACTGCTTTTTTTAAGAGCTCTTCTTCATTTTTCATTAGCTAAAACCTATGCTTATATTCCAACTTATGTAGTATCGGCGCAGGACAAAGGAGGCATTGTAATTAAAAATACCGGAGTCTCTACGATTCAACAAGCTGCTGATTGGAAACCAAAACGTGCCTCCATTAATGAAACGTATGATTTCATCATGGCTGATTTGTATAAGTCTCTTTCTTTTTTAAGCAATGCTAACCGTGGTGCTTATTATGCAAGTAAACTTTCCAGTCTAGCTCTTGGCTCAAGAGTTGCTTTATACATGGGTAATTATAACAGGGCAGACTCATTTGCAACTGCAGCAATTGCTGCAGGAGGTATTGGTACAATGACAAATACTACCAATCACGTTTCGGGTTGGAGATTGGCCCTGAATCCTGAATCGATTTTTGAAGTACGAATAGCTACTCTACCTGAAGTCCCTTCAGGTATTGCCAATCAATTACAAGGCGCATTGACCAATATTGTAGCAATTGGAAATACATCTTCATCAAATGGTGGTTTTGGTCCATTAGTTCCGAATATGGCTTTAATGACCGAATTAAGGATGTCATTTTCACCAAGCCCCAATACATCTACACTTAGTTTTGGCACTACAATACCAACCATTACCAGAAGAGAAGACGTAAGAAGTCAATTATACGATATCGGACCGAATGTTAGTGGACGTCATATAGAATGCACAAAGTTTCTGGGGAAAAACGGAACACCCGGAGTTGACAATGTTCCTGTAGTACGTTGGGCCGAATTATATTTAAACAGGGCTGAAGCCAGGGCAAGAATGGCAACACCCAATACGGCTGGAGCAAATGCGGATTTGAATATTATTCGTTCCAATCGAATTATGGGTTTTACAACGCCTGCAGACATAACAGGTCCGGCTTTAATGGATAGCATTTCAAGACACAGAGCCATAGAATTTGCGTTTGAGGGACATCGTTGGTTTGACATGAAAAGATGGGGATTACCAATTGTAAAAACAACACCTGTAGTTAGTTTTCCTAATACTTACTTCAGGTATTTGAACATCATTCCAACAACAGAGGTTGATGGTAATCCTAATATGGTTCAGAATTTTGGTTTTTAATCCATAAAAAATATATAATGAAAAAGATTCTTTCTATAATGATGATAACTTCTTTACTGTTTAGCTCTTGCATTAAAGAGGAGGTAAAGCATTACACCGGTGTGGATTTTGTAGAGTTTGATGCGGCTGCTCTTAATGCAGTTGCAGCTGGTGTAAATTTCCCAATTCTTGTAAGAGTACCTGTATATGGATTCGCAGCAGCAACTGCCAATCCAAGCATCACCAGGGCATCATCCTCGATTAAATTTCGTGTAAACCTGGTAGGTAAACAATCCACCGTTGATCAGGTGATTAAATTCAGAATTGCAACTGCAGACTATTCAGCCGTATTAGACGTTACCAGTGGTACAAGTCAGCGACTTTCGGCATCAGCAGGAACTCATTTTAATACAACAGGAATTTTTACCATACCTGCAAATACCAGTTTTGGTGAAGTGGAAATAAATGTATTAAATACAGGATTGCCAGCTTCAACTGTTGCACGTTATTTGGTTCTTGAATTGGAAGGAAATGCAAACATAAAAGCGAGTACAAATTATAAATTTTTAGGTATTCAGATTGCACAAACTCCCTGATTATAATCTGGCTTATTGATATAAAAAAAGTCGGTCACAGTACAGTGGCCGACTTTTTTTTATGACAGCAAATAGTTTTTTACCCTATTAATGCTTTTGCTGTTGGCAGATCAATTTCTTTTTCCCATTTTGCTATGACAATGGTTGCAACTGCATTGCCAATGATATTTGTCAAAGCCCTTCCTTCACTCATAAAACGATCAATGCCAAAAATCAAGGCAATGGCTGCCACCGGAATATGCCCTACCGTAGGAAGTGTAGCAGCAAGTACTATAAACCCACTACCCGTCACTCCCGCTGCACCTTTTGAAGTAAGCAGTAATACCAAAAGCAATGTAATCTGCTGCCCTATATCCATGGGAGTATTGGTTGCCTGTGCAAGAAATATTGCAGCCATGGTCAGATAAATTGATGTTCCATCAAGATTAAATGAATAGCCTGTTGGAATTACAAGTCCTACTACTGGTTCTGAACATCCTACTTTTTCCAATTTATTGATAAGGCTTGGCATGGCAGCTTCAGATGATGATGTTCCTAATACAACCAATAATTCTTCCTTAATAAAAGCTAACAACTTAAATAAATTGAAACCTGTATACTTCAGAATGCCCCCAAGAATAATGACTATAAATAAAATACAAGTAATGTAAAATGACCCCATGAGTTGGCCAAGGGCAGCTAAAGATCCCAGTCCATATTTGCCGATGGTAAATGCCATGGCACCCAAAGCCCCTAATGGCGCAAGTTTCATGATCATCTTGATGATTGCAAACAGTCCATCCTCAAATGATTGAATAACCCTGATCAATGGTGCAGCTTTTTCGCCAATTTTTGACAATGCAAACCCCAACAGGACAGAAAAAAACAAGACCTGCAGAATATTGCTGGTAGATAATGAATTCACAATATTCTCCGGAATGATATTAATAATAAAATCCTTTAGAGACTGACTTTCACCCTGGGTAATAAAATTTTCGACCGCTTTAGTATCCAATGTTGCCGGATCAATATTCATTCCAACACCAGGCTTTAATAAATTGATGACAAGCAAACCGATTATCAATGCAAATGTGGTAACAACTTCAAAATACAGGATTGCTTTTAATCCAACACGTCCTACTTTTTTTGTATTCTGCATTCCGGCAATTCCGGTTACGATGGTGCAAAAAATAATCGGGGCGATCATCATCTTTATCAATTTTATAAACCCATCCCCTAATGGTTTTAATTCTATCGCAAATGAAGGATAAAAATGTCCGGCTGCAATTCCAATCAAAATGGCAATAATTACCTGGAAATACAGGCTTTTCAAAAGTTTTTTCACTGATTAATTTTATTGTTTTAAAAATCCATTTAAGACGAGCCATTTAATCGAAGAAGGCATCCAGTATTCATCCTGCATCTTATTATACAATGCAAAACCATGCTCCCCTTTTTGATAAATGTGCAATTGAGCAGGAATTCTATTTGCTGATAATCCATTAAAATAGGCAATACTATTTCCAACCAAAGCCGTACTGTCATCAGCAGCATGAATCAGAAATGCCGGAGGGGTAACTTTATTTATATACAATTCCGGAGAATATTGATTTTTCAAATGATTGGTAATATTGGCTCCCAGCAATACACTTCGGGAGGTTGATGTTTTAGAGGTCAACGAATCTGTAAAACTTATTACAGGATATATCAATAATGAAAATGCCGGTTTTCTGAATGTTAATCCGGTAGATGCCATGGCTGCCAAATGACCTCCGGCAGAAAAACCAAGAATTCCAATTCGGGTCGTATCAAGATTCCATTTAGCTGCTCCCTGATAAACAATATTTATTGCTTGCTGAAGATCCAGCATGGGTGCTGTTTTGTAATCAATATAGGCTGAATCACGCCAGGTACGGTACTTCAAAACAAATGCAGTGATACCGTATTCTGCAAAAACTTTTGCCGCTTCATAGCCGCCATCTTCTATAGATAATCTGGAATAACCACCCCCGGGGCAAATAATAATTGAGGTTCTGTCTGAGTTGGGTTTTTTTGATTCAAAAACAGTCAGTGTCGGATTGGTAACATGGCTGACAAACGGCCTGCCTTTATCGGGTTTTGTAAAAACTTCTTTATCTGCAACGGGTAATGACCCGAGTGCCAACCCTTGATATAATACAATAACTTCTTGTGCATTTGCATTCTTGCAAAAAGAAATCAAAAACAAAAATGCTATTATCGTAATTCTCATAAGGTATTTTGCTATTTGAATAATTGCACTAAAAATAGCAAAGTTTGGTATAAAAAAAGAGGCTGTTTTTACAGTCTCTTTTTTTTATTCAACATCAATTTTTATTTTTTACTGAATTGCCGGTTAATAAATTCAAAAGATGCTTCATAGGCTTTTACCCAATTGCGGTGCAGTAAAAAACTATGTACTTCATCCGGAAAAACCAATTGTTCAAAATATACATTTCGTTTCCGCAACATTTCTGCCAACCGAACCGTTTCTGTAAAGTTTACATTGCGGTCATCATCCCCATGAATAAACAGTACCGGTGATTTCCACCCGTCAATATAATATTCGGGAGAAGATTGATAAGCCAGCTCTGCAAAGGCTTTTAATTTCTCCGGATTATATGAACTTACAAAATTTCTTATGCCCTCGTTCCAATCATGTACTCCATGAATATCCACACCGGCAGCAAATAAATCAGAAGCACGGGCCAATCCATGTGCCGTCAAATACCCACCATAACTTCCGCCCCATAAAGCTATCTTAGTTCCATCCACATCCTCCCTGCTTTTTAAATACAATCCTGCTCCTGCCAGATCAAAATATTCGCTGGCTCCTTGTGCGCCATAGTTCAACGCTTCCCTGAATTCCATCCCATAACCAATTCCACTCCGGTAGTTTAAGGAAATGACTACATAACCTTTGTTTGCAAAATATTGATTGAGGGCAAATGCATTGGAGTAATACTGGCCATAATTAAACGTCAATAACATTTGTCGTCTTGAGCCACCATGCGTAAATATCAACGCAGGATGTTTGTCACCAGGTTTATGATTGGCCGGTAAAAAAATCTGTGCCGGTATTTTCATGCCGTCTGTGGCAGTAATCATAATGGCTTGAGGAATTACCATGGAGGTTTGAGGAAATGCTACGGGAAAAATTTCTTTGGCCAAATCTGTAAAAGCTCCAGCATTAGAAAGCAATGCAGGCCATGCAGGTTTTTGTGCAGTGGCATATAAAACTGCCAATCCATTTTCTGTTTGCACCGGCGACCATTCTGCATTTTTTGTTTTTGAAACCTGAATTGCTAAACCAGTTTTTACATCTGCCTGCCAGATATGTCTCCGGTCTATATCTCCAATATTCGTTGTATAAAAAACGGTTTGTAAATTTTTGCTCATGGTTACATTTTCCACTTCGCCTTCACCGGGAGTCAGAAGCCTGGTTTTGCCAGTAGATAAATCCAGTGCATATAATAATTGCCATCCTGTTTTTTCCCAGGGAAAAATAAGCTGGTTGCCGGCTGCCCATATCAATTGATTGTCTACCACAGGTACTTCATTGTTGGCTACACTTCCTTTCCCTTCATCGGCTTTCCAAACTTCTTTTGTAATGCCGCTTTTAAAATTATGCAAATGAATTGACCACGGATAACCTTCTCTTCTGGGCGTAAAAGGTAAATTATTTTTTACAGCCGGGCTTCTTCTGAAAACCAACTGCTGCCCGTCAGGACTCCATGCCGGCGCATCATCCAGGTCGATGGATGGATTGATGAAATCGAAAGACTTATTTAAAAAACTGTAGATGCCAATGAATGAATGATCGCCACGGTTACTTGTAAATACTATTTTGTTACCATCCGGTGACCAGCGAATCTGGGATTGAGTTCCTCTTGATTGAAAAAGTTTTTGTGTTTTGAAAGCAGTATCAGAAAGTGATATGGTCCAGACCTGACCCCCATTCAGATAAGCCAATATTTTTCCATCCGGCGAAATTTTTGGATAAGACCCCTGCCCGATTTTTTGCAAAGCTGTTCCATCCCGATTGATGATATATAAGACCCTTTCTGTAGAAACCTGCAACAGTGCAGGATTGGCTGACTCACCCTTAATGTTATTACTATTGCCCCGGATGAATACGATGCGGTTGCCGTCGGGTGTAAATGCGAGGCTGTTTATTTCAACGCCTTCATCTCCTTTATAGCTGGTTATTTGTTTTACTGTAAATGATGGAGCTTCTGCCAGAAAAATATTTCGTTCACCTTTATTATTAAAAACCAAGGCAATGTTTTTACCATCGGCAGAACTTTTCAAATCGGTGGGAAAAGGAACTGATAAAACAGACTCCATACTGAATTGTGCAAACAAGGAACCTGAAATAATTAATTGCAGGATGAATTGATAGATAAATTTCATGGATGTATTTTAAAAATGAATAAAGAATAGCTGACCGCACTTGCCGAAACTATTATTCAATATTACTTTAAAATCATCAATGTATTTCAATAGTATTTATAGCACAAGCTTATTTTTCTATCCCAATTTTAATTTTCTTGTTTTTTATTTTTGCTTCTTTGATCAACTGTAAAACCGGGTTTACTTTTGATTTACGGATAGCCACATACGAGAAAAAATCCTTTACTTCAATCAATCCAATCTCTTCTTTTTTCAAATTTCCACGGTTGGTGAAAAACCCGACAATATCCATTTTGTTGATCTTATCTTTTTTTCCGGCAGCTACAAACAAAGTGCTCCACTTGGGTTTATCTGGAAGTGTAGTGGTTTCGGGCAATTCAATCATTGTTTTATCCTGCACATAAGACGGTAATTTTTCATCGGGTGCAATGATCAAAATAGCTGTCCCGGTTGCATCCATCCGGGCGGTTCGTCCGTTACGGTGGGTGAACACTTCTTCACTGGATGGTAAATGAAAATGAATGATGTATCGGAGATAGGCAATATCCAAACCTCTTGAAGCAAGATCGGTTGTTATCAAAATATCTGATGTGCCGTTTCTAAATTTGCATAATGCCTTATCCCGGTCTTTTTGTTCCAATGCGCCATGATAGTATACATTGGTCAAACCTCTGTCCGTTAACAAACGGCTGGTTCTTTCCACGGCATCCCGATGATTGCAAAATACAATAGTAGAACGACCGCCCAACATACAAATTAATCGAAACAAGGAATCAATCTTATCACTGACATTCGATTTTAATACCTGAATAGCCAGGGCTTCCGAAACTTCTCCACTTAAAAAATCAACTTTTTGTGGATCTTTCATTCCAATAAAATCCGGGATCTCCACATTACCGGTAGCGGAAGTTAGAATGCGTTTATTGATATTTTTCATCGACTCGAGTAGGAAGGTCATCTCACCCTGAAACCCTAATTCCAGTGACTTATCAAACTCATCCATCACCAGCGTTTCAATGCCATCGGTTTTAATATTTCCACGTCGAAAGTGATCGCCTAGTCGTCCCGGGGTACCGATTACCAAGGCCGGAGCTTCCAATAAATTATTCTCTTCTATCTCCCTTTTGTGGCCACCATAGCAACAAGTTACTTTAAAACCCGTAGCCATGTCTTTAAAAACTTTTTCAATCTGTAACGCCAATTCTCGGGATGGAACAACAATCAAAGCCTGTGTAGTATTCTTTTTATCTGCATCCAGCAATTGCAGCAAGGGCAATAAAAAAGCCAATGTTTTACCCGATCCGGTATCCGACAACAAAACCACATTATCCTGTTTTTCAATAGCATCAATAGAAGCCAGTTGCATTTTATTTAATGCATCGATTTTTAAATGCCCGAGTATTTTTTTTACTGAATTATTTTTCAATAGCATAGCTGCAAAAGTAGGCAAACCCTTGCAGGCTGATACATTATATATTCATGATCAAGAAATCTGCTAGAAATTTCTCTTATTCGTGTTAGCATATTCTAAATTTATTGAATATACTAACACGAATTGCAATCAAAACAATTGTACTCCCCATAAAAGCAGTAATGCCAATGCTATAATTACGGTAAGCAAACCAATCGTAGTCCACCCCAAAATGCTTGCCGTTTTTCCTTTTCTGCTTTTGGGATTTTCTTTAGATGCCTGATTACCCATTACTATTGCCATCACAGCTAAAGGAATAGATAAATAATAAATAACTGAAATAAATAAAACACCCAAACCAAGTATGCCAAGTATCAATGCCAAATCCCCTTTATTTCTTTTTCTATCTTTTTTAATTTCCTTACCCGGTCCTTGTTCCTTTTTTAATTTATGTTGTAGAATTTTGTACCCGATTTTTCCCTTTAGACAGAGTTGTAGTAAGCTTAATCTTTCAAATTCCCGGATGCCCAAATTTGAAATATCCAATCTGGGAAAGGCATTTTCACTTAAAGCCTTTGCATCAGATGCTTGCAAAGTTTGGACCGGAAAACTTAATAGAGTTGCAGAAGCACTTGCCGAGATGGATAAAAACAGTGTACCAATAAACATTATTTTTCTCAATACAATCATTATCGAGATTACGAATTATTTGTCAGCCATGAAAATATTCATTCAAGATTCCATAAGATCTTTTACCCGAAAAGATTCTACCCTTCCAATTCCTCAATTGTTTTCTTTGCCGCTGCCAGCCGAATCGCTTTGTTCTTCTCCACTAATTTATGCGTAGCCCATTTTTGTAAGTGATGATAAAAAGCAGCAGAATGAAGATAAATACAACAGTGGGTTATGGTTTTTTTATACTTGAGTTAATTGGCTTTTATAAATTCATTACTTCTGTCCATGGAGCAATGCTCATGGTTTCGGTGATCATTTTATTGCTGTTGCCGCCATTTATTAAAATGCAATTACTTTTTGGTTGTAATTTTTGCCAATATTTTATCCCGCGGAACATATTGTTATCTGCTTTTTTGCCTGCTTTTATTTCTATTGCCATGGGCTCTCCATTCCGTTCAGTAATTAAATCAACTTCGTTGCCAATACTATCCCTGAAAAAATACATACCATCATGTAAACCCTCATTGAAATTATTTTTTCTTATTTCTGAAATTATCCAGTTTTCAAAAATGCTTCCATAAGCAGTATGTTTTTGTAAGGCCGTACTACTTTTTATGCCCAGCAAGTGACAAAGCAATCCCGTATCACAAAAATAAAGTTTGGGGCTTTTTACAATCCGCTTGTTCATATTATTATGCCAGGGTTGCAGCAGGTAAATAATGTAGCTGTTTTCCAGTAAGCCCAACCATGCTAAGATGGTTTTAGTGTCAACACCGGTTTGCTTTGCCAGTTCATCCCGGTTAAGGATTTGCCCGGCATAATTGGCACACAAATAAATAAAGCGGTTAAATGCAGCAAGGTTGGTAATGTTACGTAACAGCCTCACATCTCTTTGCACATAAGTTTGTACATAACTGTTGAGCCAGGTGTCAGGGATTAATTTTTCATTCCAGATTTCCGGGTAACCGCCAGTAAGAATATGTTTGTTTACATCTTTAACCGCCAGTTTTGCATTTACCAGTTCTGCATAGCTAAAAGGCAATAAGGATAAATAGCCTGCCCTGCCCGCCAGTGATTGCAATACCTGTTCCTGCAACAAGAAATTATTGGAACCTGTAAGAATGAATTGACCCCGTTTAGTATTATTATCTAAAATTTCCTGCAGATAACGGAATACATCCGGCACCCGTTGTACCTCATCAAACACGGCGCCATTACGGTATTGTTTTAAAAATGTTTCTGTGTTTAATTCTGCCTCATGCTGCACGGAGGGGTTTTCAAAATTTACATAAGGCTTGTCTTTAAATAATTGTTTGCTCAGGGTGGTTTTGCCGCTTTGCCGCGGGCCTGTAATACACAATGCCCTGAATTGGGTAAGTGCCTGTTTGGCTTCAGGCAGTATTAAACGGGTAACCATATCAATTCCATTTTTGTAAAAATATGTAAAATATGGAATCCAATTCCAGATTTGTCAAAAAATGTAAAATATGGAATTGGCGGTTTTCCCTGGCATTACCCTTTCTCCAATTCCTCAATCGTTTTTTTCGCTGCGGCCAGCCGTATCTGTTTATTCTTCTCCACCAGTTTATGCGTAGCCCATTTTTCTAATTTATGATGAAGCGGAACAAGCAATGCCGCAATACAAACCAATGCCAGCAACATGAGCACTGGTGAATGACTTGTAATCCTTTCTAAAAACGGATGTAGTAATAAATTGAGAAATTCAAACACCAACAATAAAGCTACTACTCCAAGAAACTGGATGACTTTTGTATTGGTGATATGGCGGCGGCTGAGTGCTAAGAACAAAATGACGAAGCTGATGATGCCAAGAGCCAATAAAGCGTATTGGATGTTTTGTTTGCGCCGGTTTTCTACTTCTGATTTTTTTGCGGTATCTTCTATAATGCGTAATTGCTCTTTAAATGCCATTGCCTGAATGGTATTTAGGTTATTCTGATTAAAAATTAATTCTCTTATTTCAGATTCCGCTTTTGAATAATAATAAGCGCTGTCGGTATTATTTAGCTTATCAAATAATTCTCTTTTAATACCCGCAGCAGCTAATTTAAAATTAAAATTTTGTGTCCCTTTTGACATACTCCATACTTTATCAGTCTGCAATTTAGCCTCATCCATTCTGTTGTTTTTAATAAGAAACGGGATATACCTTTGAAAAAAAGCCATCTTTCTGACTTCACTTTTTATTGAATCGGAAAGCGCAAGTGCTTTGTAAAAATAAATATCTGCCAATTCAACCTCGTTGATTTTTGCATTTACAATTCCGAGTAAGTGCAGTGCCTGAAATTTAAATAGCTTGAGTTTTAGCCGATCGCTTGTTTGTACTGCTTCTTGTGTATAATATAAAGCGGAGTCCAATTCGTTTTTCTCCAGATAAGCAGATCCCATATTTCTTTGGTACTGTATTAGCATGTAATCATACATGGGCGAAGTTTTAGCAGGCCGGTTTTCTCCGCCTTTCTTTGAGAAATCAAAAAACTCGTCAACATTTTTAAGCAATAGATAAACGCTACCGATATCGAAATAGAGCGAACTTATCCTTCGCTTGTCATTAACCTTTTCAGCAAATGGCAAGGCTTTAAAAAAATATTCAAGTGCAGCGGTGTTATCTCCTTTGTTTTGAAAAAAATAATATCCTATCCAGTTATAACTGATGGCAAACAGCGAGTCATTTTTTAATTGCCGGGCAATCTGAAGTAAATCAATGCATATTGCTGAGTCAACAATGTTGCCTTGATAAGAGTCTATATTTTCTAAATATTTTATTGTAGCGGTGAAACGTTCAATGGGAATGGTGTAACTAACGAAACCGGGTTTTGCAGAATCAGCATTATTGATTTGGGCAAAAGCAGATTGGGTACTTGTTAGAAAACAAAAGAGGGTTATTATTTTTTTACAAATCATATTTTTATTCTATTTTTTGTATTTGCGAATCTTCGATTTCATAATTCAATTAATTTATTCCAGGGCTTTACAACAAGGCCGTTACTTCTTTTCTGTTCTTCCTTTCCGCCATAAACCAATATTTTTTCAATTGGTTTTTTATTTAATGCGGCAAAATATTCAATGCCCTTAAAAAAATCTTGTGATATGGTTTCTCCGGCTTTTAATTCCATCGCAGTCAATTTACCCGCATTGTCCAATACAATATCCACTTCGTTGCCAGTTTTATCTCTCCAGAAGTATAGGTTATCTGCAATGCCTGAATTAAACCGTTTTTTCAATAATTCGCTTACTATCATATTTTCAAATAACCCACCTTTTGCAGCATGTGTGGTAATTTGATTTGCCGAGTTAATGCCCAATAACGAACAGGCAACACCAGTATCATAAAAATAAAGCTTGGGTGTTTTAATAACCCGTTTATTAAAATTGCCATGATAGGGCTTTAATAAATAAACTATATAACTGCTTTGCAAAACACTCAGCCAGGCGGCTACTGTTTTCTGGTCAATACCACAATCGTTGGAAATTGAAGTAAGATTAAGTATTTGCCCGGTTCTGCCTGCACACAACTTCAATAGTTTTGTAAACTGCGATAAGTTGCTGATGTTTTTTAATTGCCGCACATCTCTTTCAACATAAGTATTTATGTAACCGGCAAACCAATCGGCAGCATTTATTTTTTTCGTAATTACTTCGGGATAACCGCCATGTAAAATATGCCAACTGTAATCTGGTTTTAGTTTTTTGTTCTCTTTCAGCTCCTGTAGCGACAATGGAAGCAACTGCAAATAAGCAATTCTACCAGCTAATGATTGCGAAATGTTTTCTTGCAATAAAAAATTGTTTGACCCTGTAAGAATAAACAATCCTTTCTTTTTTGTTTCATCCAGCACTTGTTGCAAATAGGAAAATAACTGAGGGGCTCTTTGTATTTCGTCCAGTATTGCTCCTTTTTTATATTGAGCTAAAAACCCCCTTGGGTCGGTTTTGGCAAATTCTAACACGTCAGGGTTTTCTAAAGAGATATAGGGCTTGCTGGGGAACACCGTTTTGCAAAGCGTAGTTTTTCCACTTTGTCTTGGGCCTACTACGGCTACGCTTCTAAAAGATTTAGCCAGTTTGGTTAATCTTGCTGCTGCTGTACGATTTATCATGGTCTAAAGATAAAACAATATTGGACAAATCCGGAATTGAATTCCGAATTTGTCCAAATTCGTTTTGTAGTAAATGTACAAATAGAGGGTTCATATTTTAGTTGCTTTTCTCCAATTCCTCAATTGTTTTCTTCGCCGCCGCCAGCCGTATCGCTTTATTCTTCTCCACTAATTTATGTGTAGCCCATTTTTCTAATTTATGATGAAGCGGCACCAGCAAAGCAGCAATGCAAACCAATGCCAGCAGCATGAGCACTGGTGAATGATTTGTAACCCTTTCCAAAAAAGGATGCAGGAGTAAATTGAGAAATTCAAATACCAATAACAAAGCAACAATACCGAGAAACTGAATGAGTTTTGTATTGGTGATATGGCGGCGGCTGAGGGCTAAGAACAAAATGATAAAACTGATAATGCCGAAGCCCAATAAAGCATATTGAATGTTTTGTTTGCGTTGTTCTTCGGTTTTAATCTTTTCTGCTGCTACTTCCTGCTGCCTCAGATCTTCATCAAATGTCATTAATTGTATTTGCTGAATTGCTTTTGTACTGTAAAGCGAATCATTGGCGATTTTATAGATAGCGGCATATTTTAATGTACTGTCGCAATTACTTTTTTCATATATATCAGTTAGCAACTTGGCAGGTTTAATACTCATATAAGAGTAAGCAGTATTTTGAACAGCATCTACCGATTTTTTTGCATAAAATAAACAACTATCGGTTTGATTCATTCTTTGATAATGTTCAGCAAGACCAACGTAAGCCCAATTTAATTGTCTTATTCTGTTACTTGCTATAGACTTTTGAATGGACATGTTATAATAGGTAATGGCTAATGCAGCATTACCCATCAAACTATGAACCCCGCCTAAATTCCAAAGTACATATGCCAAATCAAGTGTATCAACTTTTAAAGCCAACTCATAACTTCTTTGTAAATAGGATAATGCCGAATCCGGTTTAGACATCCTGAGATACATAGAACCTATATTCATTAATGGCCAGGCTTTAACCATGTCATTTTTGCCCCTTTCTGCATCAAACAATGCCGATGAATATAACTTTAGCCCCTCATCGTATTCCTCCCGGTCTCTGTAAATATGACCCATTTGATTTTTTGCCATGGCCAGTATGGAAAAGTTTCCGCCTTTTTCGGCCAGCGCCAATGCTTTTTGATGATATTCTAATCCTTTAATAAAGTTTCCTGCCATACGGTACCCGAAGCCGATAAAACAATAAGCTGAAGCCTCTGTTAAAATGTCTTTATTCTTATCTGATTGCTTTAGCAAAGCTTGCCCTACTTCCATCGTCGTACCGGGATTTGCATCATATCCCGGCGAGTAAAAGCTGAATATTAAATCAACCTTTTTATTTTCATCTTTTTCAACTGCAATTAATTGAACTATTGAATCTACGTTTGGTTTTTGTGCAAAAGCAGATTGCATACTTACAATAAAACAAAAGAAGGTTATTATTTTTTTCATAATTCAGATTTATAAGAACGTTCTAAAATTTTCACGGGTCAAAACTTCTATTTCAGCAGTATAGGTTTCTTTAAACAGTTTAGGAAGTTTCACTTTAGCATTTGTATTCCATTTTATTTCATAACCGGTAACCTGTCCTGCTGTTTCTTCTACATAGTCTATTTCCTGCTGTTGCACTGTTCTCCAGAAGTAAGGCTTTGCTAAACTGCCTTCATAGGTATTCTTTTTCATTCTTTCGCTTATCAAAAAATTCTCCCAGACTGCGCCCTTGTCTTGTCGTAACTCTAATGCATTAAAATTTCCAATAACCATATTCCTGATACCGGTATCGTAGAAATAAATTTTCTGATTAGTCTTTATTTCATTTCTCAAATTGCGGCTAAAACTCTTCAGCTTAAAAATTACAAAAGTCTTTTCCAGTATATCAATATAATTGCTTACGGTATTTTTATCTATGCTTACTAATTGCGAAAGCTCATTGTAGCTTACTTCATTTCCAATTTGCAATGCCAGGGCTTGTAACAGTTTTTCTAAAATCTCCGGTTTTCTGATTCCGCCATAGGCTAAAATATCTTTGTATAAATAACTATCGGCCAATTGTTTCAGCACTTCTGTTTCTTCTCCCATTCTATTAATCACATCAGGATACATTCCATAAATCATCCGTATTTCCAGTTGCTGTTCTGCTTTTACAAACCCAACAGTATCTTCAAATTCTTTCCAAGAGATGGGAAATAACTGGTATTCCCATTTACGACCAGTAAGCGGTTCGTTTAGCTGGTTGTTCAGATCAAATGCCGAAGAGCCGCTTACAATAAGTTGTACATCTTTAAACTGGTCGGTAATTATTTTTAGGGTAATACCAATATTTGTTATGCGTTGTGCTTCGTCTATAAACAGCAGTTTATTTTTACCAATGATGTTTTTGAGTTGCTCGGTATTGGGGTTGGTTAAAAGGGTTCTTATCGTTGGGTCATCCGCATCTAAAAATAAATGGGCTTTGTTTTCAAGGATACTTTTTATCAGTGTAGTTTTTCCCACCTGGCGGGGGCCAACTATAATGATGGCTTTTCCGCTGCCCAGCCGGGCCTCTATTTTCTGGCTTAATAACCGCGAAATCATATTTTTAGATATTGTGTTCACCAAATATACTAATAATTGGTGAATACAAACACTAATACTACTTGTTTACCATGTTTTTACTCCTTTTCCAATTCCTCAATTGTTTTCTTCGCCACCGCCAGCCGTACCTGTTTATTCTTCTCCACCAATTTATGTGTGGCCCATTTTTCTAGTTTATGATGAAGCGGAACAAGCAATGCTGCAATGCAAACCAATGCCAATAACATAAGTAAAGGAGAGTGATTGGTTATTCTTTCTAAAAACGGATGAAGTAATAAATTTAAAAATTCAAATACTACAAGCAATGCTACTACTCCAAGAAACTGGATGAGTTTTGTGTTGGTGATATGTCTGCGGCTTTGTGCTAAAAATAAAATAATGAAAGTAATAATGCCGAGAGCAATTAAGGAGTACTGGATATTTTGTTTTCGTTGTTGAGCTTCTTCTGATTTTTTGGCTTTATCCTCTATAATGCGAAGCTGTTCTTTAAAAGCTAATGCCTGTATGGTATTTTGATTATTCTGGTTAAAAACCAATTCCCTTATTTCTGATTCCACCTTTGAATAATACCAGGCGCTGTCGGTTTGATTTAATTTATCCGACAATTCTTTTTTATAGCCGGCTGCCACTAATTTAAAATTTAAATTCTGGGTTTTACCTGACATCGTCCACAATTTTTCAGTCTGCACTTTGGCCTCATTCATTCTGTTATTCTTAATAAGAAATGGAATATACCCTTGAAATAAATCAACCTTGAATTCACTTTTTATTGAATCGGATAAGGCAAGCGCCTTGTTAAAATATACATCGGCCAGCTCATTCTCATTCATTTTTGCATTGACAGTACCCAGTAAGTGCAATGCCTGCAATTTAAAAGTACTGAGTTGTAACCTTTCGCCTGTTTGTACTGCTGCCTGTGCATAGTATAAAGCAGAGTCAAATTGGTTTTTCTCCATGTATGCAATCCCCATATTTCTTTGATACTGCACCAGCATGTAATCGTACTTGGGTGAAGATTTATCAGGCAGGTTTTCTCCCCCCTTCTTTGTGAATTTAAAAAATTCATCAATATTTTTAAGTGAGTAATACACACCCCCTATGTCAAAATAGAGCGAACTTATCCTTCGCCTGTCATTAAACTTTTCAGCGAATGGCAAGGCTTTAAAATAATATTCAAGTGCAGCGGTGTTATCTCCTTTGTTTTGGAAAAAATAATATCCTATCCAGTTATAACTGGTGGCAAACAGCGAGTCATTTTTTAATTGCTGTGCTATCTGAAGCAAATCAATGCAAATGGCAGAGTCAATATTGTTGCTGGCATAAGAATCTATGGTTTCTAAATATTTTATGGTGGCACTGAAACGCTCAATGGGATTGGTGTAACTAACTAAAGCAGCTTTTGCGCTATCAGGGTTCTTGTTTTGTGCAAAAATAGTTTTCCCGATAAACATAAGGATTGCAATCAAACAAAAGAGGGTTATTATTTTTTTACAAATCATATTTTTATTCTATTTTTTGTATTTGCGAATCTTCGATTTCATGTTCAGGTAATTAGTTTGGTTACAACAAGAACTCATCTGCATTTTCAGGATGAACAATATGTGTGGCAGCTGTTGGATAAGCATTGCTGAATGCCCTGCTCACCCCACCTTTTGCCCTGGCATTCCATTTACATTCATACGCCGTTATTTTTCCATTGGCATCTTCAATATAATCCACTTCCTGCTGCGCCAGTGTTCGCCAGAAGAAACGGGAGGCATGTTGTTTGGTATTGTTCAAATATTTCATCCGTTCGCTGATGAACCAGTTCTCCCAAAGTTGACCAATATCCTGCCGCATATTTGCAGGATTAAATTGATTGATCACTGCATTGCGCAAACCATTATCGTAAAAATAAATTTTATAACTTTTCTTCAGTTCATTCCGCAGGTTGCGGCTAAAGGCCGGTAAGCGAAAAACAATAAAGGCTTTTTCCAGCAGGTTGATATATTTTTCAACTGTTTCTGCATTTAATCCGCAAAGCTGACCTAACTCATTATAACTTATTAATTGTGCCATTTGAAATGCCAAAGCCTGTACCAGCTTTTCTAATTTATCCGGCTTTTGTATCCGCTCCCAGGTAAGTATGTCTTTATACAGGTAACTATTGGCTAATTGTTTTAACAGCGGTTGCTCATTACCCGGCGATGTTATTATTTCGGGATAATAGCCATAGAGTAGACGATGATGTAACAATCTTTTTTCTTCCAGCAAATTTGTATGCGCCACCATTTCACCAAATGATAGGGGATATAAATAATATTCCCATTTACGGCCGGTGAGGGGTTCATTTATTTTATTGGCCAGTTCAAAAGCAGATGAACCAGTGGCAATTACTTTTACATCTTTAATATTATCGGTTATCAGTTTTATACAAATGCCGATATTTTCAATTCGCTGCGCTTCATCTATTACCACTGTTTTGTTGTTACCAATTAAAGATTTTATTTGTGTGGAGCTGGGCTTTTCTAACAAACTTCTGATATCTATTTCATCCCCATTCCACCAGGCAATGGGTTGTTTTAATTGTGGCCGTATCAGTTGCAGCAGGGTGCTTTTGCCTGCTTGTCTTGGGCCAAGCAGGATGATAGCTTTATTGTCCTTCAGTTTTGCGGCAATAATGCCTTCAAGGCTTCTTTTTATCATTATTTCGGCTTTATCCGTAAAATTAATACCTTTTTTTCGGATGTTTCCTAAAAATTAGTAGAATACACTTTTAGCCTTGTTCCTTTTCCAGTTCTTCAATCGTTTTCTTCGCTGCGGCCAACTTTATTTTATTCCTTATCTATCGCCAGTATTGTTTGCAATAAAACATTTGCCCCGTTAGCCATATCAGTCGCAGTAGAAAATTCTTTGGGCGAATGACTGATGCCGCCCACACTGGGAATAAAGATCATGGCTGCTGGTGAGATCGTCGCCATATTCTGCGAATCGTGGCCGGCACCACTTTGCATAAATCTTGTAGAAAAACCCAAAGTTTTGGCAGAGCTGTTGATGATTTGCTGCAATGCCTTATGGGTTAATGCCGGCTTTGATTCATTTGGCTGACGAACAAAACTGAAACTTGTCTTAAAATCTTTTGCAATCATTGCTGCCCGTTTTTCCATTTCGCCAAAAAGCATTTCAATTTTTTCTGACGATAAATCCCGAATCTCCAAACCCAAAACCACTTTGCCGGGTATAACATTATAAGCTCCGGGTTGTACTGCAATTTTTCCTACAGTTCCTACCTGACCACCTTTTACACTGTTGATGACTTCGTTTACAGCAGTGATAAATTTGGCAGCTGCCAGCAATGCATCCTGCCGCATGTCCATGGGCGTGGAGCCTGAATGATTGGCAAAACCTTCTATGCTTACATCCCAACGAACAATCCCCACAATGCCTTCTACCACCCCAATTTGAATATTTTCTTTTTCCAGGATACCACCCTGTTCAATGTGCAATTCAACCCATGCATGAAAATCGCCTTTTCCACGGATGCAGGATTGAATATTGTCGGGGTTGCCACCAATAGCCTTTATTCCTATTGCACGTGATTGTCCACTCTGGCTTATTTGCTGTAAGCCTTCATTGTTTAAACCACTTATCATCGCCTTACTTCCAATAGTTCCTCCTTCTTCATTAGCAAAAATGATTACTTCTAAAGGATGTTCGGTAATAACGTTGTTTTCATTCAGTATCTCAATTATTTCCAATGCACTTAGTGATCCCAGTGTACCATCGTAATCACCACCATCGGGTACCATATCAATATGCGATCCAAAGCCAATGGGCTTGAGTGATGGGTTTTTTCCCTTTCGTTTGCCGATGATATTTCCGGCTGCATCAATAGTTGGATCAAGGCCTGCTTTTTTCATCAGGTCCATAAACCAGGCCCGTCCTTCAATATCACCTTTTGTATAGGCAACCCGGTAACCACGACCACTGGCATCTTTGCCAAATTTTGCCAATTCAAAAATCCGGCTTTCAATGCGCTTGCCATTGACACTTAAACCGATTCCTGTTTTTTTAGTATTGGAAAGCAAGGAACCAAACAAACCCATCCCGAGAACAGTAAGTGATGATTCTTTAATAAAGGTTTTGCGTTGCATAGTTAATTCTGTTTTATTATCGTCAGCCTTTTCAGGCAGACTGTTTTAAAAAAACAATTTATTTTACCCGGTTATATTTTTTTAAAATATCTATCACCAGTTTATGCGGCATGGCATAGGATTTATTCCCATTGATGCCTTCCATGGTTTCGGCAGCAACCATGGCATTGATGATGGCTTCTTCCGTGGCCTGTATAGTGGCTTCAAATAAAGGATTGATCTCGTCATTGGGTAATGCATCAACTTTTGTAAAATTTACTCTTTGAAAAGCTGTTGGATTAGCAGTAGAAAAAGCAATAAAAATATCTCCGGAGCCATTGGTTCCTTGTCCGCCAACTTGCCCGATACCTAATGAAACCCGTTGCACAATTCTTTTTAACTGGTGTGGTAATAAAGGTGCATCTGTTGCAACAACAACAATTATGGAGCCATCACCCGGCTGATAAGATGGCGGAGCTTTGAATTCATTGTTCAACGTATCTATTAATTCTTTACCAACCGGCACACCGGCAATGCTGAGATTTCCTTTTCTTCCAAAATTGGATTGCACAAACACCCCCAGCGTATAAGTGGAATCTTTTATTTTAACCACTCTTGATGAAGTGCCCGATCCGCCTTTAAATCCCAAACACATCATACCGGTACCGCCACCTACATTTCCTTCTTTAATTAATCCCGATTTTGCATTGTCCAATGCTTCGTATGCATTTTCTTCTTTTACATGAAATCCATAGATGTCATTTAAGAAGCCATCATAGGTTTCTGCAACAACAGGATAAGTGTACCAGAAATCTTCCTTGTACCATCCTGTTTTTACAAACCATTTCAACACCGCATCTCTTACCACACCCACACTGTTGGTATTGGTAATCATCACAGGTCCTTCCAAAAAACCAGACTCAGTGATCCATGTAGTACCGGTCATTTCACCATTGCCATTGAGTGTGTACCAATTTGCATAAACAGGATTATTGTTTTTTCCTCTTGGTAAAATAGCAGTAACACCAGTCCGTACCGGGCCTTTGCCACGGATATTTTTTCCCTCACCAGAGATGACAGTGCTATAACCAACTTCCACTCCTTTCACATCGGTGATGGCATTGAATTTTCCTATAGTTCCTTCAAATGGAATTCCAATATCCCTTGCACGGGGCTTTTGTGCGTTACTCCCAGTATAAACAAATGCCAGCAACAGCATTGTCAGTATAATTTTCATTTTCTTTTATTTATCAGTTGGTTATTTTTCATTCTTTACAATCTTTCCCCCAATCATCACAAACTTTACTCTTTGTAATTCAGAAATATCTTTTAAAGGATCGCCTTTTACAGCAATGATATCCGCCAGCTTGCCTGTTTCTACAGTTCCTATTTCATTTTCTTTTTTAAGTATTTCGGCATTTACTTTTGTGGCACACATAATGGCCTGCATGGGTGTGAAACCCAGTTTTAAATATTCAATAAACTCGTTGGCAGAATAAGCAGCAGGCCAGCCAACAATATCAGTTCCCAAACCAAACTTTACCCCCTTTTTTACAGCAAGTTGAAAGTTTTTATACTTTTCCTCTTTTATTTTCCTGTTAAAGTCAATGGCCTTTTGCATGCTTTTGTCTCCTGTTGCTTCCATTGCATAATAGGTGCCGACAGATAATGTGGGAATGAACCATGTTCCATGCTTTATCATCAAATCCATTGCTTCTTCATCAAGAAAAGAACCATGCTCTATGGTACGTACACCTGCTTTCGCCGCCATTTTTATCCCTTCAGCCGAATGTGCATGCGCCATCACCGGCACATCTCTCCGTGCTGCTTCTTCCACTGCTGCTTTTAGTTCTTCAGGACTGAAGTGTACATTGTTCGGATTATCGCCGGCACTCATAAAAGCGCCGGTTACCAGTATTTTAATCCAGTCGCTTCCAAATTTAATTTCATTGCGAATGGCTTTTCTTATTTCATCAGGGCCATCAGCAATGAGGCCATCAGCAGTAACTGGTTGTTCGTAAGAAAGAAAATTAATATCTCCGCCACCACCCGTAACAGAAATATAATGTGCGGCGCCATAAATTCTTGGGCCCACAAACATACCTTTATTAATAGCATTGCGTATTTCCAGGTTGGCATAGCCCACATCAGCATCTCCGGCTACACGTAAGGTTGTCCACCCGGCAGCCAGTAAATCCTGTACCACCCTTAATCCCAATAATGTTTTATATGCTGATGAACCTTTCAGGTGATGTACCTGGTAATCACTTACACTGATGTTGGGGTGCACATGCATATCAATCAATCCGGGCAATAAAGTATAATCGCCAAGGTCAATGATTGTCGAACCTTTAGGAATATTTTCTTTGATAGTAACAGCAACAATTTTATTGCTGTCGATAATTACCGCAGGATTTGAAATTACTTTCCCTGTTCCATCAATTAATGATTTGGCAAGCAGTGCAGTTTTTTGTGCGGTTGAACTGTTAGCAAATGCAACAATTGTAATTGTCCACAGAACTAATATTTTTTTCATTGTTATTTTTTTAATGTGCAACAAATTAATCTACCCTTACCAGCACCCTTCTCGTTTTTATATTATCTCCGATTATCAGGGTATCTCCCTTCATTTGAAATTGCCGGGGCTGGTCGGTATCAATATACCAGGGAAGGCCGCCTCCTTTTACATGATGCGTTACGATAGATTTTTCTGCATCCAGTGTGTAGGTTCCAAAATATCCAATAGCAACCTGCATTACATAATCATACAAATTAACCATATGTTTTTTTGAATCTTCTTCTGAAATTTTCAGCGGGGCATCGGTAGAAATATTCAGGTTGACTATATTGGATTTGGTATAGGTAAAATAACCTCTTGGATTTTTTCCATAACGGTACCCCCATTGGCCGGTAACAGTATCCTTGTCAGTAAATTCAATTAACCGCCAGGTGCCGATTAATGGGTTCGATGCTGTTGTTTCAGATTTATTATTGCATTGTTGAAAAAACAGCATTAAAAAAAGCAGCGATATATTTTTCATGATTATATTTTTTTAAGTTCCCCTTAAACCGACTGCTGCGGAAAAAATCGTTACCTGTCAAACGGCATTTTCTTTAGTAATTCAACATATCTTTTATCATTACGTATCGGATCCCAAACCTTGTCATACTTAAACCAGGTCATCCAATTTCCTTGTCGTTTATAATATTGATTGAGTAATTCAAATGCTTTATCAAAATCACCTAATGCAGCATAACAAACGGCCGAACGGTATTCAACGACTTGATTCAATTCTTCAATTTGCTTTAGTATTTTTCTTGCTTCATCAATCTTACCACTTTTTATTAATGCATAAGCCAATAAAGCTTTGCCTCCGCCATTGCTATTCATTGGGTTTTGTGTCTTCAATTCCGCAATAGCTTTGGTGGGTTCGTTTTGAGCAACATAGGCTAAGCCAGCGAAAAATTTACTATTATCGGTTTGTGGTGTAATTTGAGTGAGACTTTTACTTGCGTTCTCATAATCCCGTTTCCAGTAATAATATATCCCCGTAGTCAGTAGCACACGACCATCGTTCGGTGCCATTCTATTTGCTTTGTCAATCCATTGTTTAGCTTCATCCCACTTTCCCATTAATGCAAGCGTTTCGCCATATGATGCATAATTGCTTGCATTGGATGAATCGTACTGAATTGCTTTTGCATAATTCTTCAATGCCTCATCCCATTTGTATTCATAATTTTTA
>JAYWEL010000002.1:0-6297 GCA_043779285.1 Chitinophagaceae bacterium
TTTTTTTGATCACCATCACAATACACCGAAAAAATTTGTACATCCAATCCGCCTTTTTTCCAACGGGCCAAATCAGTATGTGTTTTTCCCGTGAGGTCCTGGTCAAATACAATACCAATATCTGCTGCTTGCATCAGAATATCATTGTGTGTATCTACTACGATTGCTTTGCGATGAATTTTTTGATAGGATTGTGCACAGATCTGTTGTGTAAAAAAAATACCAATGAATAATAATTTTATTTGCATGTTGAATTTGATCTTTATTATTAAAAAATTGAAATAGCATTTAAATCCTTTGGGAGAATGTCATTTATTCCAACGGTTTATTACTACAATTAAATATAGAATTTAATGTTGTGGAAAAGGAGATAATTATTTCCATGGTAAATCAAAAATCGGAAGACTTTATGCACCAATATTTTATTCCATTCTTTTTTGTAAAGTCCATACACTAATCTTCTTTCTTGTGTAAAAATCTAATTTCTTATATAAACCGATTGCACCGGTATTCGATTCTGCTACATGCAGAAAGGCTATTTTGTTTTGCGAAATAATTTTATTTACAGTATGAGTCACCAATTGTTTTGCGTATCCCTTGCCCGTATGATCCGGGTGTGTAATAACCGCACTAACTTCAATGCAATCATTCATCTGCATCCGTTCACCGGTAATTGCAACCAATTGATTGTGCTTGTAAATGCCAAAATAATTACCCAACGATGCAGTTTTCTTTTTAAAGTATTCGGGATAAACCAGTTTAACCAAAGCAAGCAAATCATCTAGATGCTCCTCTTTTAATTCTACGATTTCATCCTGAACATTGTAATCTATTTTTTCACGGATGATCATTTGCAAACAGATCAATTCATTCTTCAATATCACTTTATCAGAGATCGTTGGTTTTTGCCCTATAATAAAAAAATTGCCAGTTAGTTGAGCATATTCATCAATAGGTTCTGCAATATTTTCAGGGTTAATAAATCCTCCAAAAGGACAATAATCGGGATGATAGAATTTAATATGGTCATAAACCATAGCAAAAGCCTGATGAGTCTCTGTTAATGAATGCCAAACCGGGTTGTCTAATTTTTCGTCAATTGACATGAAATGAGTATTAACTGAAAAATCTATTGTAGTAAAATAAAAACGTTATTTGATTGCACAAATTAATTAATAGTTTTTATCGTAATTTTTTTCTTTCTTAAATCCATAAACCAATAAGGAAGATACACTACTGCAAATAAAATGAATGCAGCCAAATCCGCTACTAGTAAATACCAGGGCCATGGGCCTAAATAGTTGAATAAGGATTTCACGGCCGGTTTCGAATTTAGAAAAGCATAGTTTGAATTCAAATAGTAATTTAGTATGCCAATAAAAAGCAACATTAAATTAATTGCAAGAAAGGATTTTAGGATGGAAGAAGCCCGGGGTCTGAACTCATAAACATAAGCAGCATAAACAATACATACCACAGGCCCTGCATGAACAATCCAATAACGCCAATACCAGTAATGCGGAAAATTTGCCTGAATATCGGGAGTAATAATAGCCTGCATGGTGCCTGCCAATATCCAAAAATAAAATATACGAAACCAGCTTTCATTTTTTCTCCACATGACCATGAGCAAAAATATATTTGCGAAATGACATGCCTGAAGGGGCAGATCGTTTTTCAGAATAAATGTGCCGCTAGAAATAAGGAGCAAATACCAAAAAATAAAATTGGCTAAAACGAACGCCCCTAATATGGTACCCAGCAAATGCTGATGTGTAATTGTCAAATGTTTTTTTGCGAAATAGGGCAGTAGGGTACAAAACAAAAGCATTACCATTACCGCTACCAAGTGAGAAATGTCAAACTGACGGAAGGGGGTAAACTCAGTTAAATATTGATTCAGAAACTCAGTGAACTGCAAAGAATTAAATTGATGAGTTAATAAAATATTTCAAACAATGAATATAAGGTTTTGCATTAAATCAAAATTATCATCAGCAATTTTAATTAAGCATTCATGGTTTTGCGGTTGTTTATTCGTTTGTGTTAAACTTTATCATTAAAAGTAATAACTACATTCCCAATTTTTTGCCCGGTTTCCACATACTTGTACGCATCAACAATTTGCTGTAATCTATATCGTCTATCAATAACTGGTTTGTACTTCCCAGCTTCCGCCATTTCTTTTAAGTAAATGACATCTACTTTTGTAATTGAAGGAATAGGGAAAAGAAGTTTTTTGCCACCGAACAGGGGCGTTAGTAAAGCCAAAAAAGGGTTTTGCGACATATAACCCAACTCTGTTGAAATATAGATTCCCTTTTGTTTGAGCAAGGATTTGCATTTGCCAAACGAGCTTTTGCCAACTGCATCGAAGACCAAATCAAAAGTCTTATGGAGTTTTGTAAAGTCCTGTTTGCTGTAATCAATGACTTCGTCTGCGCCTAAAGATTTTACTAATTCTATATGAGCTGTATTGCAAACGGCTGTAACTTCTGCGCCCAGGTTTTTTATAAGTTGCACGGCTGCTGAACCAATTGCCCCTGTAGCTCCATTTATTAATATGGATTGTCCTTTTTTAATTTTTGCTGCTCTGATATCGCACAATGCATAGTGTCCGCCTTCGGTTAAAGGAGCAGCTTCTTCGTAAGTAAAATCAGCAGGCATAGTGGTTATGGATTCATTTTCTGCCATCGTCATATACTCCGCATGGGCACCAAAAGTTTTGTCATTATAACCAAATACCCGATCACCAATTTTAAATGAGGTTACATTTTTTCCCAGTGCTTCAATTTCTCCGGCAAATTCGTTTCCGAGTATTTGATTTTTAGGTCTGAGTAGACCACTGAAAAAACGGACAATGAAATACGCTGCACTCCTGAATCCGCAATCAGTTCTATTTACAGTTGTTGCATGCACTTTAATTAATACTTCATGATCTCCCGGTATCGGTTTTGGTAAATCGATAACCTTAACAACTTGCGGCGGACCGTAATTTGTATAAATCGCAGCTTTCATTAAAAATTCCATTTCAACAAATTGTCAGCAATCAGAATCAGAACGCAAACAATCCCTGCATAACCAATCAGGTTATAAAAAGTGGCAGATTTATTGGCGATCTTTTTATCTTCTTTCTTTTTGATTTGAATATTCGCAAAAACAAGAGTTATTGTTAAGAATAACAGTAGTGAGATTAAAAATTTTAAATTAGATGGCTCTGTAATCATTTTATTTAAAGTTGATGATAACCGTCATTAATATTTTAAACAATGAATATATGAATTTTGTTTGATGTAGTTTTTCGAAATTTACAGATGCAAAAGACCTGCTTTATAAAGTGTATTAACCGGTTTATTATCCCAAAATAATTCAAAGTCTGTCATGCCGGCAGCCTCGTAATCGGTTTTTACCTGTTGAAGTGTAAGTGGTACCGGATTGTTAACGCTTAGCTTGGGCAACTGGTTAACCAGCCATGTACCTTTTTCTTGATCTACCGTTATTGAGTAGATGGATTTTTTAGTCTGAAAAGTTAAGGTCATTACTTCCCAACGATTTCCTTTTTTCGATTTAGTTATCGATTCGATTTTTGGGTTTTTACCAAGCCAAACTAACTTACTGTTTGCCGTACTTACTAATTCAGGTTCCTCGATGGCTTGTAAAATATAGTCTGCATCAATGCTTGTCTTGGGGGTTTTAAAATTAAACCATTTGTTTAAAGGGAAATCAAAACAGGTACCATGCATATAATTCAGCAACGATTTTTTCAATCCAAAACCGAATTTTTCATGATCGGCACCCGTTGGATCAATATGTGCAATATCATTATTGGCAAAACTCCCAACAACTTCGGATACTTTTTTTACTTTATATTTTTTAGGTTGCATACCTACCGGGCTATGAGCTGTCATAGTAAATAGGTGCCAGAAAGCCGATTGCAAAATGCCGGCTTCAAAAAGCTGACGCACCATCTCTAAAGAATCGATGGTTTCTTGTTCGGTTTGTGTAGGGAAGCCATACATCAGGTATGCATGTACCATGATGCCGGCCTCGGTAAAATGTTTGTTCACCCTAGCAACCTGTGCTACGGTAATGCCTTTTTCTATCAATTGCAATAATCGGTCCGATGCTACTTCCAAACCACCACTGATGGCAATACAACCCGAAGCTTTTAAAAGCAAACATAGATCACGGGTAAAACTTTTCTCGAAACGAACATTGGCCCACCAACTTATTACCAACTTTCGTCGGATGATTTCCATGGCCAATGATCTCATCAATGCTGGTGGTGCGGCTTCATCTACAAAGTGAAATCCGTTTTGCCCCGTTTGTGTAATCATTTCTTCCATCCGGTCACAAAGAAGAGATGCAGTTAATGGTTCGTAATTTTTTATATAGTCCAGGGAAATATCACAGAAAGTGCACTTGCCCCAATAACAACCATGCGCCATCGTGAGTTTATTCCACCGGCCATCACTCCAAAGACTGTGCATGGGGTTAATGACTTCGATGGCTGATATATATTTATCCAGAAAAAAATCGCTGTAATCGGGAGTTCCAACCTGTCCTTGTTTATAATCAGTGCAGGAGCTGTTGTTGATATATGTTACCGAACTATTCACCAAAGTAAAGGTTCGTTTTAACTCCGTTATAGATATTTTTCCATCCAGGTAATCAATAAGTATTTCAATTGGTGCCTCACCATCATCGAGTGTAATGAAGTCAAAAAACTCAAACACACGGGTATCGCTTAATGACCGCAATTCGGTATTTGCAAAGCCTCCACCCATTACTACTTTTATATGGGGATATTTTTTTTTAATCCATTGTCCACAACGTAATGAAGTATATAAATTTCCTGGGAAAGGTACAGAGATAGCTACCAGACTAGGTTTTATGGCTTCCATTTTTTTTTGCAACAGTTCAATCAATATCTTATCCAAATACGTATAGACCTGTTGCAGAGAAGTATATAATTCATCAAAACTATTTGCCGAGCGACCAAGTTTTTCGGCATACCGACTAAATCCAAAATGTTCATCCACTGCTTCTTTCACCAGGTCGCCCAGATCTTCTAGATACATCGTGGCAAGATGCTTGGCCATATCTTGTATTCCCATACTGCCAAAAGCCCATTTCAAATCATCGAGTTGAGCAAACCGTTCTGCCTCGGGTAAAAAATCCCTTTTGCTGATCAGGTTTGCCAATGTTGGTCGCTTGCCTTGTAAAAAAAGCATCACTTCATCTATGGTATTGATATAGTCTTCCTGCAATGCAATGATTCTTTCGGCATTGGCGGAATGCGTTTTTTTCTGTGTTTCTATATCGGCAAACAATTGCTGCAAACCTGTTTTACAAAAAAGTGCAATCGTCACTTCAATTCCCAGGTCGGCCTGATGACTGCTGATGTTTTTTGTATTTAAAAAACCTTTCAGGTAGGCCGTAGCAGGGTAGGGCGTATTAAGCTGTGTAAAAGGAGGTGTAAATAAAAAAACAGGTGCTGTCAATTGGGTAAATTTATCTGGTAAAAATATTCTTTAAAAATTAAATGGTTATTTGGTGTTTTCACTAACATTTTTCATTTGTAAACCTTTAGCAGAATTACGAATAATTGAGTTTAGTTTTTAGGACGAGTCATGTTGAAAAAGTAGGTTGTTGGTGAAAACACCAACAATGGAACAACCCAACAATGGAACAACCCAATAATGGAACAACCGGGGTTTTCTATCAACTCCAACTCTTGATTAGGGAATCATAAATAATTATTAATTTTTTTTAAACCTCAAAACAAAAGGTTGGTCATATGTCGGTATATGAAACAAATAAAAATTTCAAATCCCAAAAAATCTACCCTTTTATGAAAAAAATCTACTCTTTAATTTGGCTTGCGATGCTTGCTTTTAGTTTTAAGGCATCAGCACAGACAACACAAACCTGCAATGCTGAGTTTGGCATTCAGATGATCAGTTATAACGCAGTAAAGTTCAATCCCGGCAGTAATACGGATTCAATCCAGGTAAAACATCACTGGATCTTTGGAGACGGCAGCGCAGAAAGCAATATGGTTTCGCCAACATATAACTATAACCTGCCCGGCACTTATACCGTGGTACATAGGGTTAGCAGAATTAATTTAAATGGCGTTTCGGTTTGCAGTCAGTCTTTTACTAAGCAAATAAGCATTACAAATCCTACATGTAATCTGGAAGCCAATTTTTCCGCACAGGCTTCAACTACCAATCCATTAAGTTTTTCTTTTCAGAACCAAAGTCAGCTGATATCAAGTTCGGATTCTGTCAG
>JAYWEL010000003.1:0-6282 GCA_043779285.1 Chitinophagaceae bacterium
TCGGAAATTCGTACAGCTGCTTTTGCTGCATATACACCCGCATCTTCTTCCATATAATTAAACACCACAAAATAGACTCCTTCTTTTTCACCTGCACCACGGGTTCTTCCAAACCCGCAAAACATGCCTGCCAGTGTTTGAATTTCCAATGCAATATGTTCAATAACATGTCCCATCCAGGTTCCTTCATCCACCCGTTGAAAAAAACCACCGGGTGTGCCAACACTGCAGCGATGTGCAAACATCGTCGGAAACATTTTTTCCAATCGTTCACGAAAGCCATCAATTTTATTGGTTGGTCTTTGTTCCAGTTCTTCCAGATCCAGTTTCATCTGAATCAATTTTGGACGACGTACACTCCAGTAATTAGGTCCTCTTAACACTTTGATCTCCAGTATCTGCATATGAATGTTGTATTTGTCGGAAATTAGTTTTTTTATTCTGTGTTGCCAATTTTTGAAAATGATTGCATTAGTAAGCCGGTTTTATGCCGGTCCCAGAATTATCATGCATCAGATTATGGGTTATTAAGGTACTACTAATTGAAACATTTTTGAGTAAGATTCGTTTTTCAATTACGAATTAAAAATTATGAATTAAGAATTAGGTATAAAAAACTCAGAACTCAAAACTAAAAAACACAGAACTCTTAATTCTTAACTCATCATTCCTGACCCTAGTTTCTTTTTTTCTTCAGTAAAAATTTGTCTTTGATAATGTCCTGTACATGGACTTGATCAATCTTACTTTCCAGCCAGGAGATGACATCCAGGTAAGTGAATGACCGTGTTTCGAGTGGATTGTTTTTATAGATTTTCAACTTGTCTAATAGATTTACAAACTCGGGTTTTAAAGCATGTGCTCCCACCCGGAAAGTTTTTTGCAAAAATTTAAAAATGGCTTCTTCCACTTTACTCAGGTTTTCCATTTTTGCCATAAAGCGATAAACCGATTTAGTTAAGTATTCCAACAATTCAAAATTGCCGAGTTCATAATGGGCAATCAACTGTAATAAACGGGCATAGCATTGCAGGTCGGTTCTCAGATTCGATTTTTGATTGATGATCTTATGTAAATAATCAATAGCCCGTTCGTTGTCTCCGCTGCCAAAATAGAGACAGGCAATTTTATAATAGAAGATCAATACACGGTGCGAGTCTAAATAAAGATCATTCTCTTTCAGCATGTTTTCCAGTAAAGGCAATAGCTTCAGTCCTTCTGTAAACTCACCCTGCAGGAAACTTAGGTTTAGTTTGGCTGTATATAAATAAACAGATGTGAGGATCCGATTATTTTCATTATCGGTAATGATTTTAGTATGGGTAAACTCTTCAAATTTTTCAATGGTTTCATTCAGTTTGTCATGGTTCAATAAATTAAAATGAGCCCCCATCAGGTTATGTACTCCTTTAATGTAAGAAGCAGTTTCTACAGAAATCATCACCGGTTCTTCATCAAAAAGATCCACCCATTTTTGTGCATACCGGTAATACATTAAAAAATCCAAACGAATAAAAGCATACCAGCAATAACTCTGATACAAATAAAGTTTTTCATAAAAAGAACTTTCGGGTATTGGGTTTACCGGTAAGTTTTTTTCAAAAAATAGTTTCAGGTCATCCATTTCTTTTTCATTCCGAACATGACCTCTCTGAATAAATAAACTGTACAATTGCAGCGAAAGATTGGAAAGCCGGTTAACCGCAATGAGTTGTTGATTTACTTTTTCACTTTGTTGTTTTAATTGGTCGGCTCTATTCTTCATACTTCTGGTAATAAACAAGGCCTCGATTTTTTTCTCGAAAAATAAAACCTGCTGCAGGTTGGTCAACTGATGATGCGTTTTTGCCGTCTCCTTCATCTTATCTAAAATTTTCAGGCACTGCAGGTAAAGCCCTTTATTGTACAATATCCGGGCATGAGCCATTTGGTCATGTAATTGAATATCTATATTATTTTCATCACTGATTAAACGAAGACTTGCAAGAATCTGCTTGTATAATTGGGCTTTGATATTCGACAGCTGTTGTTTTTTTATCGAACTGTTCTTTTTTAATAATTGTGCGTCATTATAGTCTTTCATTTTATCCATAGCATCAAAAACCTGAATGACTTTTAGGTCGGCATGTACGGAGTTTCGGTTGACAAACAACTTGAAATTCCTCTTTTCTCCTTTTCCCAGGGATTTTATCAGTTGAAAAAGGGCATCTGCGGATCGGTTGGACATGGTATAATCTTTTTAATAAAATCCTTTATTTACGGTAGTTGTAGCGGAATGAACCCTTGCTACAAGTTGTAATATAAAGGCAAATTCGACTATATTATAAAGGTAAATAAAAATATTTTCGGTAAACGGGTGTGTAAAAATTGCTTGAAGTAGGTATTTCAAAAATTTATTGGCCTGTTTATTTTTTAACTTATCTCTTTTATTATGGCTGATAATAAGGTTTTTATTTTTGATACGACACTTCGTGATGGGGAACAGGTACCGGGTTGTAAACTTAATGTAAATGAAAAAGTGGAACTGGCTCTTCAGCTCGAAGACTTGGGTGTTGATATTATTGAAGCAGGATTTCCAGAATCCAGTCCCGGTGATTTTGAAAGTGTACAAAAAATATCTGCGGTAATAAAAGATGCAGTGGTTTGTGGATTAAGCCGAGCAGTATTGAAAGATATTGAAACGGCTGCTCAGGCATTGAAATATGCCAGACGGCCACGTATTCATACGGGTATCGGAACATCCGATCTGCATATAAAAGCAAAATTCAATTCAACGCAGAAAGAGATCTTGGAAAGAGCCATTCAATGTGTAAAGTGGGCTAGAAATTTTACCGACAACGTAGAATTTTATGCAGAAGATGCAGGCCGTACAGATAATGAATATCTGGCAAGGGTTATTGAAGCAGTGATTAAGGCTGGAGCAACGACTGTCAATATTCCTGATACAACCGGCTATTGTCTGCCACATCAATACGGCGAAAAAATCGCTTACCTGATGAATCATGTACCGAATATTGACAAAGCTATAATCTCCTGTCATTGCCATAATGATCTGGGGTTGGCTACTGCTAATTCCATTTCGGGAGTATTGAACGGAGCTCGACAGATAGAATGTACCATCAATGGATTAGGAGAAAGGGCAGGCAATACATCATTGGAAGAAGTGGTCATGATATTGAAGCAGCATCAATCTTTGGGCTATTTTACAAATGTCAAAACTAAAAAACTGAATCCGATAAGCCGTTTGGTTGCGGATACCATGCGTATGCCGGTTCAACCCAATAAAGCCATCGTAGGCAGTAATGCGTTTGCACATTCTTCCGGTATACATCAGGATGGGTTTTTGAAAGATGCATTAACTTATGAGATCATTAATCCGGAAGAAGTTGGAGCCGATGCATCCAAGATTGTATTAACTGCAAGAAGCGGACGAAGTGCATTGGCCTTTCGATTTAATAAACTGGGGTTCGAATTTACCCGAGATGATATTGATATTTTATATCAACAATTTGTACTAGTGGCAGATTCAAAAAAAGAAGTAGAGGATAAAGACCTGCTTACCATGGCAAATCAATACAATCCTGTAGCAGCAATAGTATAACAGCTACTCAATCATAATTGCTTACGGATTTCAAATGAGAAACTTGGCAAGCTTACAAAAGACATGAAGAAAAATTTATAAATTAGAATTAAATGGATAATAGAATATATAATGACTTTTCCAAAATCCCTGCTACAGTAGGTGGTGGGGTTACATTATTTGATAAAATCTGGGAAAAACATGTCATAAAAAAAATAGATGATGGGCCATCCGTTTTATATATCGACCGGCATTTTATACATGAAGTAACCAGCCCACAGGCTTTTAATGGATTAAATAAAAGAGGCATCAGGGTTTTTCGTCCGTTGCAAACCATTGCTACAGCCGATCACAATGTACCTACACTGAATCAACATTTGCCGATCAGGGAAGAGCTTAGTCGTAAGCAGGTAGAGGCATTGATTAATAATTGTGCAGAACATGGAGTCGAGTTATTTGGGCTTGGCCATCCTTCACAAGGCATTGTGCATGTGATAGGTCCGGAATTAGGAATTACCCAGCCCGGTATGACCATCGTATGCGGTGATAGTCATACTTCAACACATGGTGCATTTGGTTGCATTGCATTTGGCATTGGAACCAGTGAGGTGGAAATGGTGATGGCAACACAATGTGTGTTACAAACCAAGCCGCAAATGATGCGGATTAATGTGCATGGGGAATTAAGCAAAGGCGTTTTAAGTAAGGACCTGGTCCTGTATATTTTATCCAAAATTTCTTCGAGTGGTGCTACCGGTTATGCAGTAGAGTTTGCAGGTTCTGCCATCACAAGCCTGTCGATGGAAGCACGGATGACCATTTGCAACATGAGTATTGAAATGGGGGCTCGATGTGGTTTGATTGCACCTGATGAAACAACTTTTGCATATATTAAAGGAAGACAAAATGAACCCAAGGCAGAAAAGTGGGTACGGGCTGTTGATGGTTGGAAAAATTTATTCAGTGATGCAGATGCTGTATTCGATAAGGAATTTCATTTTGATGCAGCAGATATTGAACCCATGATCACCTATGGCACAAATCCGGGTATGGGTATCCGTGTGAATGAAAAAATTCCTACTATCGAATCAGTTAATGAAAATGATCGTAGCGGTTTAAACAAGTCATTGGCATATATGGGTCTGGAAGCCAATACAGAAATCAAAGGTCAGAAAATACATTATGTATTTATTGGATCCTGTACCAATTCCCGCATTGAAGATCTGCGTATAGTTGCAGGTTTTGTAAAAGGGAAAAAGAAAGCAGAGGATGTGGAAGTATGGATTGTACCTGGAAGTAAGCAGGTAGAAAAACAAGCGATGGAAGAGGGGATTGATTTAATATTTTTAGAAGCAGGATTCTTGTTGCGACAACCCGGTTGCAGTGCATGCCTGGGTATGAATGAAGATAAAATTCCTGCTGGTAAATATTGTGTGAGTACCAGCAACAGAAATTTTGAAGGAAGGCAGGGACAGGGTGCAAGAACTTTATTGGCAAGTCCTTTAACAGCCGCTGCTGCTGCCATCACCGGTAGAATTTGTGATGTCAGGGAATTGATGCCCCCAGCTACTAAAGGGGAGTTAGTGAACACTCAAACAAAACTTGAACAAAACAATTAATTGAAAGATGTTAACAAGGTTAAATAAAGAAAGTTCTAATCTAAGTTCCCCTTTCAAGGGAACAGAGAGTTTAAAATCAACGGCTGTTCCATTGAAAATTGAAAACGTGGATACAGACCAGATCATTCCTGCCCGGTTTTTAAAAGCTACCAGCCGGGATGGATTTGGCGAGAATCTTTTTCGAGACTGGCGTTTTCTGAAAGATGATACAAGCCAACCCAAAGAAGATTTTATTTTAAACAATAATAAATTCAACGGCAAAATTTTACTTGCGGGTAAAAATTTTGGTTGTGGATCATCGCGGGAGCATGCAGCATGGGCTATAAAGGATTATGGATTCGATGTGGTGGTTAGTAGTTTTTTTGCCGACATTTTTAAAAACAATTCGCTGAATAATTTTTTATTACCGGTTACTGTTTCAGAATCTTTTCTGGAAAAACTTTTTACTGCAGTAGAAAATAATCCGTCAATGGAAATTGAAGTGAATCTCAATAAACAAACTATCAAAATAGTAGACTCTTCGAAAGTCCCCTCCATTGGAAGGGATTTAGGGGAGGCCGAGGACTTCGAAATCAACTGCTACAAAAAAACCTGTTTGTTGAATGGCTATGATGATATTGATTATTTATTAAACTGTTTAGAAGAAATTAAACATTATGAGGCCTCCTAAATCTCCTCTGATAGGTGGAGGAAATTTAGAGAAACCTTTATATAAATTATTATTATTGAAAAAATTATGACAAATACAAATGATATAAAAGATGCTGTTCCAAAATCCCCCCAAAGTGGAGTGAGGGAGCTGAAAATTGCTGTATTAAATGGAGATGGAATTGGTCCTGAAGTGACCAGACAATCCATCAATGTACTGAATGTTATTGCAGAAATATTTGGCCATAGTTTTGTTTATAAGCATGCATTGATAGGTGCTGATGCCATTGATAAAACAGGATCTGCATTACCTGTAGAAACCATTGATATCTGTTTGAATAGTGATGCCGTGTTGTTTGGTGCGGTTGGCCATCCTAGATATGATAATGACCCATCTGCAAAGGTGCGACCCGAGCAGGGAATATTAGGAATACG
>JAYWEL010000004.1:0-2659 GCA_043779285.1 Chitinophagaceae bacterium
GTTCAATACTGCGGCCATAAACTCCCCCGGATAGTGTGCTTTCAGATAAGCCGTCTGATAAGCAACCATGGCATAACAGGTTGAGTGCGATTTATTGAAAGCATATTGTGCAAAGGCTTCCCAGTCACTCCATATTTTTTCCAATTTGTCTTTTGGACTTCCTTTAGCAGTTGCCCCCTCAATAAATTGGGCTTTCATTTTATTTAATACCACAATTTGTTTTTTACCCATGGCCTTTCTCAATACATCGGCATCGCCTTTACTGAATCCGGCCAATTTTTGGGCAAGCAACATCACCTGTTCCTGATAGACCGTAATACCATAGGTTTCTTCGAGGTATTCAACCATATCAGGGAGGTCATATTCAATTTTTTCTCGACCATGTTTACGGTCAATATAGTTAGGAATATAAGCAATTGGCCCTGGCCGGTATAATGCGTTCATGGCAATGAGGTCACCAAATTTATCAGGTTTTAATTCCCGTAAATATTTTTGCATTCCCGGGCTTTCAAACTGAAAAGTTCCAATTGTATCAGCCTGCTGATATAGTTTAAATGTTTTTTCATCATCTAAAGGAATTGTATCGATATCTATTGTAATGCCATGGTTTTGTTTGATTAATACCAATGCATTTTTAATCACAGTTAAAGTCTTAAGTCCTAAAAAATCCATCTTTAACACGCCGGCATCTTCAATAATACTTCCTTCAATCTGTGTTACCCATAAATTAGAATCTTTGGCAATACAAATCGGTATAAGGTCTGTCAGATCCTGAGGGGCGATTATGATACCAGCTGCATGGATACCTGTATTTCGAACAGATCCTTCCAAACGTTCTGCTTCATGTAATACCTTACTTTCCAAACTATCGCATGCATAAATTTCCCGAATCCTTTTTACATTTATTAATTCATCAGCAGTTACGCCGTCTTTTTCTTCCAGCGATTTCTCTCCTTCCTTTGCATTTAATGGGGCATGTAAAACCCGTCTTAATTCGATACCCGGTTTGTCCGGAATCATTTTTGTAAGCGCATTAGAAATAGATAATGGTAGATCCATTACACGGGCCACATCTTTGATACTCATCTTGGCGGCCATTGTACCATAAGTAATAATCTGTGCTACCTGGCTCTTCCCATATTTTTCAACGACATAGTCAATCACTTTCTGACGACCTTCATCATCAAAATCAGTATCTATATCGGGCATGGACTTTCGGTCTGGATTCAGGAATCTTTCAAAAAGTAAATTGTACTTAATCGGGTCAATATTGGTGATTGCAATACAAAATGCAACGACACTGCCAGCTGCAGAACCACGGCCAGGGCCAATCATAACATTCAAGTCACGACCGGCTTTTATAAAATCACTTACTATTAAAAAGTAACCGGCAAAACCCATGGTCTTAATTGTGAAGAGTTCAAAGTCGATTCGTTCTCTTATTTCTTCTGTAATCTCACTATATCGTCCTTTGGCTCCTTCATAAGTAATATGTTTTAAATATTCCCACTGATTCAGATTGCTTTCCTTGTGTATTTGAAATTCTTTTGGGATAGGAAAGGCCGGTAAAAGAATATCTTTTTTTAAATCTAATAAATCAACCTTGCCAACTATTTCATTGGTATTATCAATGGCCTCCGGCAAATCAGCAAAGAGTTTGCTCATCTCTTGTGTACTCTTAAAATAAAATTGATCGTTGGGAAAAGCAAAACGTTTATCCTTCATGTTGATGTCATCATCATTAAACTCACGAAGAGCAGGGGTTGCTAATTTTTCTCCGGTATTGATGCATAATAAAATGTCGTGGGCGGTGAAGTCAGCCTGATCTACATAATGCGAATCGTTACTAGCAATAATTTTTACATTGTATTTGCGTGCAAATTTTACCAAAACCTGATTAACCTTATCCTGATCGGCCATTCCATGCCGTTGAAATTCTACGTAATAATCTTCGCCAAACAAATCGAGCCACCATTTGAATTCTTTTTCTGCTGCTGCTTCATTTTGCGTTAAAATAGCCTGCGGAACCATGGCTCCTAAACAACATGTAGTGGCTATCAGACCTTCATGGTATTGCAGAATTAATTCCTTGTCAATACGTGGGTATTTACTGTAATAGCCTTCCAGAAAGCCATAGGAGGAAAGCTTTGAGAGGTTCTTATAACCTGTTTCGTTTTTTGCCAGAAATAACTGATGATATCGCCGATCCTTATCTTCTTTTGTAAATGTTTTACGATGCCGGTCGCTGGTAACATAGAATTCGCAACCAACAATCGGTTTCACTTTCAAGTTTCCGTTTTCATCTTTATGTTTATAGGCTTCCGCCACAAATCCAAATGCACCAAACATATTGCCATGATCGGTAATAGCCAGCGCAGGCATATTATCAGCAATCGCTTTTTTATACAGGCTTTGAATAGGAGCGGCCCCGTCTAAAAGAGAAAATTGAGTATGTACGTGTAAGTGAGAAAATTTCATCTATTGGTTGTAATTTTTAAAGGGCTGTCTGCATGTCGAAAAAATAAATCGGTTGTGTATTGTTGTTCTGATTACAGAGAATTAGTCAGTGATAAGACCAGATCTATATCAGGCAAATAAACAATTAGTTGAAATGCATTCCACAAATTTCGGTTAAATAATATCCACATTTTAAAAACTT
>JAYWEL010000005.1:0-14934 GCA_043779285.1 Chitinophagaceae bacterium
GATGAAGTGGCTGAAACCATTTTACCCAGAACAAATACACCCGGCGCCAAAGATGCTGAAGTAGGTAAGTTTATGACCGTGATGGTGGCTGATTGTTATAAAGCAGCAGATCAGAAAGTTTTCCGGGAAGGTTTTGCAAAACTAAATAAAGCCTGCAATAAAATGCATAGCCATGATTTTATGAAAGCTACTGCGGAACATCGCACAGAATTATTGAAAACGCTGGATAAGGAAGCAAAAGATTACAATAAGAATAAAGAGAAGGATACGCCCAATCATTATTTCACCATGATGAAACAATTAACAATGCTTGGCTATTTCACTTCCAAGCCGGCTTTAACAGAAGCTTTCAATTATCAACAGACCCCCGGAAAATATGATGGAGCATATCCATATAAAAAAGGGGATAAATTGTTCGTTTAAAATAACCACAACATGAAAAGAAAAGATTTTTTAAAAATAAGTGGCGGCCTTGCCTTGACAAGTTTTGCTTCTAATAAAATATTCGCAGCTTTAGCAAATGATGAAGCAGAAGGAAGAATTAAAAATTTCGGGCTTCAACTTTATACTCTTCGTGCTGATATGCCAAAAGATCCGAAAGGAGTATTGAAGCAGGTTGCATCTTTTGGTTATAAACAAATAGAAGGTTATGAGGGGCCCAAAGGAATGTTTTGGGGAATGAGTAATAAAGAATACAAGGCCTATATGGATGAACTGGGCATGACAACTGTTGCCAGCCATTGTGATATAAGTAAAGATTTTGAAAAGAAAGCTGAAGAAGCTGCAGCCATTGGCATGAAATATCTTATTTGCCCCTGGAAAGGCCCGCAGAAAAGTATTGATGACTTTAAAAGGTTTGCAGATGAGTTTAATCAAAAAGGCGAGATCTGTAAAAAGAACGGGCTCCGCTTTGCCTACCATAATCATGAGTATTCTTTTGTAACACTCGATGGCCAATTGCCGCAAGATGTGATGATGAATAATACCGATCCGGCTCTGGTAGATTTTGAAATGGATATTTACTGGGTAGTAACCGCCAAAGCTGATCCTGAAGCATGGATGAAAAAATATAAAAACAGGTTCAGGCTTTGTCATGTAAAAGACAGAATAAAAAATACTACAGTAAAAGAAGCCAGCTGCGACCTTGGTACTGGCAGTATTGACTTTGCAAAAATTTTAAAGACAGCAAAGAAAAACGGCATGCAGTATTATATTGTTGAGCAGGAACACTATGATGGTACTACCCCACTTAAAGCTGTAGAAGCCGATGCTGCTTATATGAAGGGACTGAATATCTAAAAAAAATTCATTGATGCCATTATATTTAAATTGGATTTCTATGCCAATTCTTAAATTATTTTCATGTTGAATTGCATTTATTTATGTATTGTTCATCCTCCCATTTGAAACTCTTTACGTCGTAGATGATATAAGGCCTGGCTTAGAGATTGGCCTGCCAACGACATGCATAAATTAATTCTTCGAACTTCCTATTATCATGAAAAGCGTAACCCAACAAAACCCTGGAGAAAGCCGGATTTGAATTTGTGAAAACACATATTACTAATCCGGGCTGGTTAAACTTTAATCAACCGGTTAATCTCTAGCTGCTTACCTTTGAAAAATTTAAAACAATTAACTTCCCTTTTTAAAACCTAAACCATGCAATTTTATAGTATCAGCAGTTTTGTTTTATCCTGTCTATTTGTCTCATCCGTATTTGCACAAAAAGATCCTAAGACAACTGAAATATGGACACCAGAACCCAAAGTGATTACTCCGGGCAAAGCTGCATCAGAAGCACCCTCTGATGCCATCATTCTTTTCAATGGAACTTCAGCATCAGCCTGGCAACATAAAAATGCTGCCGATGCAAAATGGTTAGTGGCCGACAATGTATTAACAGCAAAAGCCGGAACAGGTGATATACAAACCAAACAAAAATTCGGCGATTGTCAGTTACACATTGAATGGAGAACCCCTGCAGAAGTAAAAGGTGAAGGCCAGGGACGGGGCAATAGCGGTATCTTTTTAATGGGTTTATATGAAGTGCAGATACTTGATAATTACAATAACAAAACTTACCCGAATGGGCAGGCCGGCAGTATTTACAAACAGCATATTCCGCTTGTGAATGCCTGTAAGCCTCCCGGCGAATGGCAGAGCTATGATATCATTTTTACAGCACCACGATTCAGTGACAAAGGCACGTTGCTGGAACCTGCAAGAGTTACTGTAATTCATAATGGAGTGTTGGTTCAAAACAACGTTACGATCTGGGGAAGCACTCAATATATTGGTTTACCCACCTATGTAAAACATGGAGCCAAAGAATCAATCGCTTTACAGGATCATGGCAATCCCACCAGTTTCAGGAATATCTGGATAAGAGAATTATAAATGCAAAAAAAGGAAACGATAACCATTTATTTTCAAACAATTTCTTTTTTGCCTTTGTCCGACTCCAGAGAAAGTTTAATGTCGCCGGTTTGAATACCCGCAAAAGCTTCTTTCCTGCTATGGATTTGTTTAACATTTACATGAGCCATGAAACCCGTGGCTTTCAACATATCTGGAAACCTATACATGATGACAGAATCTTTGACAGTTGCCATTGCAATATGTACAATCATTATCAGCGAAGCAAATACAGTTAGTCTTTTCATGAAATAATTTTAGTGCTCAAACTTAATGAAAACTAATGTTATGAGTAATATAGTTTTCCGGGCTTCATACTTAATTCGAACTCCTTTTTTTAAATTCTCTGATTATTCTGAAAACTTGCTTTCTTTTTGCCTATTAAAACTTATCTTTAAAAAAATTCTCAACTCATTAATAGCAGGTCGTTCATGGAATTTATAGATTATCATCAAATTGAACAATCTATTTTTTTTATAGCTCGAGCAAGCCGGATTGATTGCCAGAATAACCAATGCAGAAAAAATCTGTATATCTTTAAATCAGCTTCCATTGCTGGTAAAATTGATCCAGCTTTACGAAATGGATTTCAACCTGGAAGGCATCGAAACCAATACTCATATATTGAACCAGATTAACGGTATGCAACAAGAGATTGTTTAACTAAAAAACATTTATACAGATATGAAAATGATTAAATTAATAGTCATGCAAATCAAACACAAGTTATTACTATCAGCCATGCTATTCACTTTTAATGCAATTGGATGTAGAAGTGAGAACACTTCGCCGTACCCTACTGTGATTATTGATACTACAAAATTTCCACCGGTAGAAACCAATAACGCAAATACAGATTACAAACCTGCATTTGCAGGACAAACAAGAATCGCATCAGTAAAAACTACAACGCCTTATAAAACAGAACTACTTGCCGAAAAGTTGGGAAGACCATGGGCAATTATTCCATTACCGGATGGTCGGTTACTGATCACTGAAAAATCCGGCTTCATGTTAATACATGATGCGAACGGTAAGCCGATTAAAAAAATAACCGGTTTACCTGAAGTTGTGGACAGGGGACAAATTGGCTTGCATGACGTTGCACTTGATCCCGATTTTTCTAATAACAAAACCATCTATTGGTCTTATGCTGAAATAAGCGGGAATGGTAATCTTTTGGCTGTTGCCAAAGGTCAATTGAATGAATTAGCAGGACTGCTTCAAAATTCCGTCGTCATATTTCGGGCCAACCCAACATTGAACAGCAGTCTTCATTTGGGCTCCCGTTTGGTTTTTGACAAAGATGGAAATCTTTTTGTAAGCACCGGAGAAAGATCAAACCTTGAGGGAAGAAAACAAGCACAATGGCTGAACTCCGGACTGGGAAAGATTTTCAAAATTACCAAAGACGGAAAACCTGCTCCAGGCAATCCATTTCTGAATCAAGTAGATGTTATGCCCGAGATTTATGCATATGGCATTCGAAATGCACAAAGTTTGGACATTCATCCCGTAACAGGTGAATTGTGGGAAGCAGAATTTGGACCACGAGGCGGGGATGAATTAAATATTATCAAACCCGGAAAAAATTATGGTTGGCCAACGATTACCTATGGACTGGAATATGGTGGATCAAAAATTGGTGATGGAATACAGCAACAGGCAGGTATGGAACAATCGGTGTATTACTGGGATCCTGTACTTTCTCCCAGTGGCATGGTGTTTTATATAGGAGATAAAATACCAGAGTGGAAAAACAATTTGTTTATTTGTGGGCTTAGTAGTGCTCATATTGTTCGTTTAATTATTGTAAACAATAAAGTAGTTGGCGAAGAAAGATTGCTGGATGATAAAAGAGAACGTTTCCGTGATATCGCCTATTTTAATGGAATGCTTTATACTGTTACAGATAACGGAAATATGTACCGTATTAGTAAAAAATAAAAAAATGAATTTGTATTTATTGTAAAGCAGGTGGGCAGGATAATTGTTGTAACATTTTATCCGTATTTCTTTGATCGGGATCTCTTTTACTTCCGTTTTTTCCTTTGAATCGGAATGTAAAAGCAATATATCCGCCACTATCCTGAATTTTATTTTTACCTAATAAACTGGCCCAGTTATGTAGTCCAAACAACAAAGGACCAGCCCTGAAAGCCCCGCCAACCCATACATGCATTTTATTATTTATTGATACCGGTAAATAAATTCTAAATTTTTCTGTTTCCATTCTGGCTGCCAGGTTTATAAAATTCATATCATTTGCTACCATTTGTTTTTTACCTAATAATGAATACAAGGGAATAGTTACTTCCCCATTGATAAAAAAATTACCTGCAATATGTTTGTCTACATTGATCACTATTCGTGTCGGTTGAAATATTTTAAATTTTCCAGTAAGCGGGTTGTTGGAAGCGGCTATGATACCAAGACTATCTGCTAATGTTGCTGGATCAGTTACATTAATAAAAAAATCATCGATCAACGAATCAGATACATTGTTTTTATTAAGTATTGCAGACCGGCTGTAATTACTCAATTTATACTTGTTGGTACTTAGATCGAGTAAAGACAACCCGATCTTTAAACTATAGTCATACCCATTTCCCATTCCAGCTCCATTATCAGGTACTATATATTCTGCCCCCAAACTCAAGCCGAGCGATGAATAAGTATTCTTAATAAATTCTTTTTGTGCTGCTTTAAAATTAGTTGAGGTATCCAGTGCATCAATATTTGCTGAATACCCATAATTAAGCAATCCATTGGTTAAATAATAGCCGGGGGTATTATTAACGGTACCCGGACTAATGCCAAGATTAGAAGCATCAACAAAAGCAGCTCCCAATCCTCTATTCACTTTTAGTGTTATGCCTGCATTTACAATGGCATTTGTATTCTCCATAATAGTCCGGGCATAGCTTCCAAAAATTTCGGCCCAAACATGGGCTCTGAGTTCAGACGATATGGGGGTATTGGAGATATTATTCCGCATAAAATCCCGGATGGTTGCTGCAGTATCCTGAAAAAGGATTGATGAAGTATTCGCTGAAATATAGGAACGCATTGAGGAGCCAAATGCAATGGCTGAATTATTGCGAAGTCGCATACTTGCATTCAGCAAACGCAGATCCTGGTTAGCCATTAAAAAACTTTTATACTTTCCATTTTGTAAAAAAGCTTCCGCATTTTTAGCCGGCGAAATATAATTGGAATTCTTAATTACAATTGCATTGGTACTATGCTTGAACTGAAATGCAAATGGAGTAATATCCAGCTTAAATGGACTATGAACAATGGATGCCGGATTATTTGATACCGAAAGACTCCCCGTAAAAGAAGATCCCTGAACGGCACGATAATCCTGTCCGAAAACACAAATAAAATTCGTGTTTATGAAAATTAATAATCCAAACCTTTTCCACTTAAAAATTAAACTCATTAATTTGAAGTTGTAAATGACCATCAGCAAGTTAAGATGGTTTGGTTTTCATAAAACAGATATACACGAACTTTAGAGTAAAATTATCAAAAGCGGTTTAATGCATTATTAAATAAATGTTGTTAAACAATAAGAATATTAAAAGACCATTCTTAATTATACAAGATTATATCCGAAAATTTCAGGCATTTTATTTATACATCCTTCTCCTTAAAAGACAGGATCAATTGATCCATTCTTGCATCCACTTTCCGGTAAGTCACCAAAGCTTTGTCCAGCATATGTTTGGAGGCTTTAGCCGTATCAGTTCCATCATATTTATCTGATAGAAAAATGACTTCCGAAATTCCGGACTGAATGATAGCTTTTGCACATTCATTGCAGGGAAATAATGCCGTATAAATTTTACAACCCCGAAGATCCATACCAATATTATTTAATATGGCATTGAGTTCAGCATGACAGATATATGGATATTTGGTTTTTAAAAAATCGCCTTGTTTCTCCCAGGGAAATTCATCATCATCACAACCTATGGGTAAGCCGTTATATCCTGCCCCGACAATTTTATTTTTATCATTTACAATGCAGGCACCAACCTGCGTACTGGGATCTTTACTTCGTTTGGCAGATAATAATGCCACACCCATAAAATATTCATCCCAAGAAATATAGTCTTGTCGTTTTTTCAAAATTTTTAATTTTAATAATTAAAAGTACGTATGCTAAAAATACGAATGTAGATTTAAGTATAGAAATCATTTTCAAAGCAATAGATTATGAATATGCTAACAACTTTGCTGATTAACTTGCACACTGAATAGATGGCTAAGTGTATACTCTATTAAATCATATTAATATGAAAAAAGGAATTTTGTTTTTATGCATAATTGCTACAGTTACCGTGCATGCACAATCATTGAAAGATGCATTGTATGGCGGAAAGTTGAAAACAGATTCCGGTACGGTAATCAGAAAAACAGATGACCTGAGTACAAAGATTGATACCAGCATGAAGAAGCCGGTTGTAGCTGAAAAAACCAAGTTGACTGCTGCAAGCAAAGAATCTTCTATTAATAAAATCCCTACTCAGCCAGATTCTACAGCCATTGCCACGGCAGATAAGATGGAAACAATTGCAGCTCCAAAAGATAATACGAAGATCTGGAAAGAATTTATGGATTCGGCTATCAGCAATTTTAAAACAGACATATTGACTTCTAAAAAAATCAAAAACGGAACTTATTATGTAATGGTTGATTATGAAATTGGCACCGAAGGACAGGTAACCATCAATGCTGTTTTCCCTTCTCCCGAAAATTCATTTCTTGCGCAACAAATTAAGGAAAGGCTTACACTTGCTGCCCCAAATTTAAACCCCGTACTTGCCAGTAATGGCAAACTCCGAAAGGTTAGTAAAAAATATAATTTTACGCTGACCAAGATGTAGGTTTTTTACGGGTAATTTATTTTAGTAAATACCGGCAAACAAGCTTATTAAATTTTACAGAATAATTTGCATCAAACCCTGTTTTTATAATGATTGCTGGGTGTAGTTCTTTAGCCTTTCTGACATAAACTCATTTGCTTTTCTATATTTTCTTACGCCAATTCGATTTTCGTTATAACCATTTTTTACATAAAATTTACTTTCTTCAATTGTTGGCGGTCTGCCCTCTCTTTCCCATGTTAGTCTTGTAATGCAGTCATTCAAATAGCCAATGGTTGACGTATCTCCATCAGTAGTAGATATTTCAAAAGTTTCAAAGTCTTTTACTATTAAGTCTTTTAGTTCGTTTGTAAGCAACTTATCATCTTGAAGTTGCTCTAAAAAATGACTCATGAAAATTTGTTTAAAGTCTTTCAGGTCATTCTTTAAAATGTCAAAAAGTACAAACGAATAAAAAGTCTCTTTATGAACAAATGCAATGCACTTTCTACCTTGCAGGGTAAATAAATGTCCATTCCAATTGTCTAATGAAAGTGATGGAAGTCTTGTCTTTAATCCAATAAGTTTTGACAGTTTTGTTGAGCAGAAAACGGTTGGCATTTTTTTAATACAAACTTAATTGAATCTTTGGAATGCAAAACATGAAAAATCTGATTCTCCTAATTGGTCAAGTCTATTCAACGTACATAAAATTTCTTCATTTGGATCGTCATTTTTTTTACAGCTTAAACAAAGTTGTGGTTTTGGATGAAGGTCAGGGTTAATCTCTTCTCCATTGTCGTTATAAAAGCCAAAAAAACTATCCATTCTATGTTTTACTTTAAAAATAACAGGCATCTCAAATATAAATATATTCTTAGAAAGACAATCAGCAAAGCATTGAATCTAGGATATGCTGTAATAAAAACTGGCATTAGTTAATTTAGTGGGAGATAGACAATAATTCGCTGTTAGGTGGAAGAAACCAGCAACCACTTCTTGAGTGATACCTGTTTACTTATCACTCAGGCTCTTTAAAAATATACCGTTCATCGTATTCAATCTCGAAGGCTTTAAGCATCTTTCTGTATTCATCTAAAAATGTTTCTTTTTTATGATGGACTTCCTGATTTTGGATGTAGCGTATAACTCTGTCAACATGAGTTTTGGAATAGGAAAAAGTGACAAAACCTTCCTGCCATGCAAATGCTGATTTACAAAATTTATTATCGTTAATCCACTTACTGCTTTCTGCTTTTACATTTTGCACCAACGATGAAATGGATTGATTGGGTCGCATGCCTATAAAAATATGAATATGGTCGGGCATGTTGTTTACCTGGAGCATCTTGTGTTCATTTTTTTGAAAGATACCCGTAATGTATTGATGCAGTCTTGGTTTCCATTCTTTCTGAATGAGTGCGGCACGGTATTTAACAGCAAATACCAGTTGAAAGTGGAGTTGTGTGTATGTGTTTGCCAAATGTATAGAGTTTGATTATTAAATATACAAAATGTTGCTTGCGTTCCGGAAGGACACAAGTTATATGTTTCCCGGAATTTGAATTGCAGCAAACATTCCGATGGAACGTTTAAAAACATTTGTTTTTCGTGTTACCCATGAAATGTCCCAACAGGACATTTACATCTTTGATATATATCATGATTCGAAGATATTTAATGATTGTATTTGCGTTCCGAAGGAACGTATCATGGGTAGAAAAAAATACGGATTGAAGAGCGTTCCGTAGGAACGCATGGTGCCTGATTCCCGAATTTAAAGGATGCACCAGATGTTACATTGGAAAATTTAAAATCATACTTCCTTATTGTTACCTGTATGCATTACAAGCTAAAACTACCACCCAACTTTTATCATTATTCTGTTTAGCTTATAGCTGTTAATTGTTATTCTGCCAAATGGAACTTAAACTGATTGAAAAAAGGGTTGGTTTTTTAAATGCCCCCCTTTAGACAGGTTCATCAGACCTCTTTATATTTACACTGGTCAATAGAGTTTCTAAAGTTCTACTGCTTATTAAATAAATAAACTTTATAAGCAATTAAACTTGAATCAAGTGTTGCAGTTCTCCCATTATACTTAACAGCATTTAAGGGAAATAAACATTTGCAAGCACTTATGTTTGCCTCACATGATGTTAATCTTCTAAAATCTACAAAAAGTGTATCAATATCTCCATTAGGAAACTCAAGATAGTAGTCCTTTATATTGTTGTCACTGCTTTTATAAACAATATCTAATGTTCCCACTAGACCCAAATCATAACCATTTAAAGAATTTGTATTTTTGGCCCTAGTGAAATCTGGTAGATATCGATTTATAGCATTGTTCATGTAGAAAAGATTTAGTTTGTTCATGATTGTGTCTGGCAAACTATTCCCAGCATGTTTAACAACAAATATAAGAGGGTAAGCCATAGTGAAACCCATAAAGGGAGGACATTCCAGTTTTTTTTTTGCAAGCTGATACTATTAAAAAAGTAGATATTGATAGTAATAGTATTTTTTTCATTTTTGTTAATTTAAAAGACAAGGTTAGTAAAAATATCTTTGCCTTATGAATAATTTAAGGTTGAATTTCTGTTACTGCATACCTGTAATATGCATAGTTCAAGTTTCGACCGGGTATATTCCAGTTATCATATGCAAACCATCCATTGAAGTTAGTTGCGCCTATCAAATTCCTCCAAATTTCATTCCAACCCCAGTTCATATGAAAATATAAATAAGTAACACTATAACCACCTTCGCCACATTCAGTATATGTATTTTCAGTAATTCCATCGGTAACCCAAGCATGGCCTATGCCATCAAAGTCTTTCCCTTCAAGCAGTACGGGCAACATATTATCAATATTATTCCTTACGTTTAAATAACTGGAGTTTGAATTATAACTGTTTCTATTAGCAGAAGAATAATGAAATATATTTTTAAAAGCTAAAGGTATATCACTTCCACTTGCACTTGAATATTCACAATGGTAAATCGTTTCTACACTTTCACCTGCATCGCTCATTAATCGTTGAACTTCATTATTGCCAAAAGTTACAGGCATTGAAGCATAATTATACGAGTTGGGAAATTGATGAAACCTGATTATTTGTGACATGGCTGTTGCAACGCATCCGGTAGGAGGCCTTCCATTAATGCAGATTAAAATATTATTACAATTGAAGTTTTGATTTAAAGCACATAAATCATTGTATGTACAATTTTGGCCCCATGTAACAGGAAGTAATGGTCCAACAATATAAGAAGAAAATTGAATTAAGGAGTTTGTAGTTGTCACTTTGGGGTCTACAAAACTAGGTTCAATACATGGATAAAGCTTTGAAAGATTAGCTTGAATTTCAGTTGATGGCATTATATTATTTTGAACTAAATAGCGATTCCATGCCATTGCTCCATTTTTGGAATTATCATAAAGTCCTTTTCTAACAACTTCTATATTCTCAATGGTTTTACTAATCCAATTTTGCAAACCTTCAGGCATTTTGCTTTTATCAAAAGAACCATTGTCAATGTAAGCAAGTATTGGTCTTAATGCAAAGTCAGCAGAAACGAAAACAAAACCATTCTTGAAGTTAAAAATATACAATGCAGGTTAACCTGTTTTGTCATTGTAAAGCAAGTCAGAGGTTATTGTATTGCTTACAATTTTTGCTCTGGATAATTGTGAAGTAACTTTTGAAAAAAGGGCTGGATCAAATTTTTCTGCAACTTGTTTTGCTAATTCTTTGGGAACCAGTTTTGATTTGGGTGATTCTTCCTTTTGAAGTGAGCCTGCTTTTTGGCAGCCCCCTAGTAATAAAATAAAGAAAAGTAACCAGAACGCTGCGATTTTTTGAATTATCATTTTCATTTTTAAAAGTTTTGAATTGATTGATCTTGAGATTATTATTATACGAACTAATTCTATTATTAAACGAATATAGCCCGACTAAATTTTATATTAAAAAGATGAAACTAAGTCTGGTTATGCATTTCATCCTACCCTGAGCCCGGATTCCAGCTTTCCTTATAAACCGGATTCAAAATTAAACTTAAAATATTTTGTGAATACACAACCAAGGTGGAAATTATAAAATGAGTCCAGTAATATTTCTGCCAAAAGTAAATATCTAACCTTCTCCGTTATATTCCTATACCCCTTTAGGGGTAGTTTTAAAAAAAAATTGCTAACTATTTATTGTTATTCGGCCAAATGCAACTAAAACTGCCACCCAACTTTTATCATTATTCTGTTTAGATTATAGCTGTTAATTTTTGTAAGCAATTCCTGGGTTCGCCAGTCCCGGTATTTTTCTAATTCTTTAAGACTTTTAACTGAATGACCTAAAGACAAAACAAGGGCATTTTTGTTTTTTGTTTGAAAGCTGTAACCCAAACCGACATCGGTATACATTCCATTTTGAAAAGTGCTTGAAGTATTTCCATTCCAGTTTGATGGATTATCTATAAACTGATCCTGTACCCAATTAAAATTTATTCCTGCATCTGCATAGGCAAAAAAATTATTTTTCTTTTTCCCAAACGCATATCGCAGATCTGCAAAAAGAGGAACTGTACGATATAAATAATAATCTATTCCTACTCCTGCACCTGCATACCATGACCCTTTTTTAAATCCATTTACCGATTGCAAAGACCCGGAAACTGCATTATTGCCATTAACCAAACTCAGATTATTTATGGAGTGAAACGTATAGCCTGCTTTTTTCTGCTGTGCGAAAAGTGATACACAAACTGTTCCAAAAACAATCAACAGGTAATATTTTTTTACCATAAAAATTAATTTTTAACAACCATCTTACTCAATTCTGTTACTGCACCTGAAGCTGTAAACGTATACTGGTAAAGTCCGCCTTTGGCAACTACCAGTGCCCATCCATTGATAGCTATTACATCATAGGCTTCATAACCGCTTATCGTTTTTAATAAAATAAGGTTGTTGACGTTGGATGCATTATAAAATTTCAATCCATCCGATCCGTCGCAGATAATAAGTGTAGTTCCATCTTTAGCTAAGCCAAATGGATTTTTCATAGGGTATGTTTTAATCAGCGAGGGGCTATTGAAATTAGAAATATCCAACACTTCTAATTGATTGGTAAATCCCATACAGGTATTTCCGGAACGCAAGGTGACATAGGCGTGGTTATTATCTGCTATTACCGGATCGCAACTACGTACATGCGAAAAAGAACCTTCTCTAACCGGTTGTGCCGGGTTATTGATATTAAAAATAAACATCCCGGTAGTAGACCCAATGAAAAGCCGGTTGTTGAAAGGATAGATGGTTTCAATTCCCCAACCAATATTTATTTTATTACAGAAAACAGGACTTACCGGGTTTGCAATAGAAACAACATTCAGGTCATAATTGGATACCACATACAAATGATTATTGACGATGGTAAACCTGGCCATAGAACCACCAACTCCAAATGGTGAACTACCTGCAGCACTTGTAGCAGCAGTATTGGCACGTAACATAAAAACATCTGATTTGTTAAATATATCGAATAAACCACCCGAACCCCCACAGGAAGTGTTTACAATTGTATCCCGTTTTATCCAATTAATAATCACTCCTGTAGGGTTGGGTGAAAATCCGTTGCCCCAATATCTTTTAGGGAAAATATTTTCCGTAAATTTTTTAACAACAATATTCACAGGATCTGTAATATCTATTGTTACCAGGTCGGTATAAAAATCGGCATAAAGAATATTTCCTTTTACGGCCATATCCATATTACCGGGAATTTCTATAAACGCAATATTTTGGGGTGCTGATGGGTTGGCATTATCAATAATATGAATGCCTTTGTCTAATTCATTTAAAAAAATATAATTTCCGCGGATATAAATTTTACCCGGCCTTTCAATTTCCCTGGCTGCATTGTTTTTGATATTGGCTCTTGCCTCGTCTTTGGTTCTGTACACCGGCTCCCAAAATGTATATTGGGTAGTGCATTGATCTTTTACGCATCCGCTGAACACAACGAATAATAACCCGGTTATCAAACCCAAGGTGCTGATAGAATTGATTTTCATAAACCTATTTTAAAGGTTGACAACCGATACAGCGATTCCGTTGCCTGCCCATAAAGAAATTTTAATACCAGCAATATTTAATACGGTATGTTCGGGCGGGCATCATTTTTTTGAAGGAAAAATAATTCTTGTCCGAAATCCAAACATCAATAAGTATTTATCTGTTTCGTTAGGATTAAGCATAAACCGGTTTACATGAACATCCACAACAGGACCAAGGCTCCATTGCATTTTCCTGATTGGAATAGTCCACTCAAATCCTGATGTGAAACTGAATTGTGTTTTATTAAACTGGCTTTTATTTTTAAAATATATACCACCGAAAGACCTATCATAAACCAGTGCATTGCTGGCAAACATTTGTCCGGCTACAACGCCGAGATTTAAATTAAAAGGCTTGTTTAAATTTTTATTTAACCGGATATGCATCGTTACCGGTAGTTCTATAAAATGATAGCTGCTTGTATAATTTGTGTAAGAATTAGCAGCACCATATACTATGGAAGCATCACTTATAGCCATCAATTGTGGACTAAAATTTAATACCGAATCTCTTCTTGCACCTACAAGAATATGGTCGCTGTAATAACTATACTGCAGGCCTAAAGAGAGTTCCATGCGGGAGGATATTTTTCTTTGTGCAAAGCCACCCAATTGTAAAGAAAAACCCGATTCTCTTATGGAAGGATCTGCCGGAGGTATTAATGAAGGAGAACCTACACTTGAAGTATTTGCACCTATACCTCTGAAATTTTTATTTGAAGAAATAGAAAATATATATTCATTCAAATAAGCGTTACCCGGAGTAATATGTAACCCCCACTTCCATTTTGCAGATTTCGCCGATGCATTTTTTTGTACTGTCAATGTATCTGCAGGCAATTCATTTTTTAGTGTTGAATCTGAAAGAATTTTGGCCACTGCTATGAGATCAGCTTCTTTCTCTGTTTTTTGAATTGAATTGATTTGAATTTTATTCGCTATGTCTTCCTCAACTAACTTCTCAGTTCTGAAATCAGAAATACTGTCAGCACTATTTTTAACAACAATGCTTTTTTCTTCGGTAGTAACTTCTTTTAAAGTTTTATCTGTTGTATTTTGACTTACAGCTATCTCCTTTGAGGTTGCTTTATTTGTAACAGATGGCATTTTTTTAGTTGTCAATAAAACCTGAGCAGTTGTTTTCTCTTTTTTATTTACTGAGCTACCTATTTTTTTCTTTGGCGAAATAATTGGTTTCTCTGTAACGGTAGCACTTGGTTGAACGGATTCTTTAGCTGAATTTGTAACAGCTTGTTTATTGTATTCAGCAGCTGCAGTAGTTTTTATTGCTTCGGAATCCAATATTTTATCATTATGGATTGTTGTTGATTCTACAGACAAAACATCCGAATCAGCAAACAAAAAATCCCGTTGCCAATAACCCAGTAAGCTTAGCCCGGCAAAAAAGAAAATAATAAAAAAGAACCTTCTTCTTTTCTTTTTCCGGATTCTTTCCTCCACGTTGAGCCATACCGCTTCGGAAGGTTTTATTTTGAACCCGAGCATCTCCTGCTGTACCTTA
>JAYWEL010000006.1:0-2657 GCA_043779285.1 Chitinophagaceae bacterium
TGCAAATAAAGCAAGGGGAGAAATCCTTTTTTTGGAGCGGAAAGTACCACAACGATATGAACAGCCGCGATACGTTGGTTACAGAATTAAACGTTTTAGGAACGTTTGACCCTATTATTCCTGAAAACTATCAAAACTGTGAAATATTGATGTTGGGCAATTTACTGCCGAGTGTTCAAAGTACTGTAATAGAAAGGCTTAAAACCAGACCTAAATTTATTGCCATGGATACTATGAATTTTTGGATGGACATAGCCATGGATGATCTGCGAAAAACTATGGGAATGGTGGACCTCCTAATCATTAATGATGAAGAGGCACGTCAGTTAAGTGGTGAATATAGTTTATTAAAAGCAAGCCGTATTGTCCGCAATATGGGTCCCAAATATTTGGTGATAAAAAAAGGGGAGCATGGAGCTTTACTGTTTCACGAAAACGACATGTTCTTTTGTCCTGCTTTGCCTTTGGATGATGTATTCGACCCCACCGGAGCGGGTGATAGTTTTGCCGGGGGCTTTATGGGTTATATGGCAAAAAGCGGAGAAATTTCATTTAAAAATATGAAAAAGGCGGTGGTATACGGAAGTGCTATGGCTTCATTTTGTGTAGAGAAATTTGGAACTGAACGCCTTTTGGAATTGACCGATGAAGATGTGGAAGCCAGAATAAGACAGTTCTGGGCTTTAGCCGATATGGGTTTTGGGATACACTAAATTATTTCAAAACAACCGCAAATTCTTTTAGATAAACAGGTTCGAAATAAGCAATATCTTCAAACATTTTATCTTCAAACTTTTTAAAAGCAAGTTGCCCTAAATGCTTAGCTGAAAAAGTGATATCCGGAACATACGTTAAAGAATTATTGAAAAATGAAGGTTCAATTTTTAAAGAACCATTTCCGCAAACGAAAGTTGCTTTGTTTAGCGTTTTATAGAAACTTTCTTCCAAAATAGCAGGCAAAGTACTTACAGTTTTGTTTAAGCGTAAATCAAACCCTGCCATATACACTTCCATTCTTCGGGCATCTATCATTGGCATTAAAACAGAATTTTCCGGAAACGCAATTTCCTTTTGCTGAAGCATGGCATAGGCCAGAGATTGCAAAGTATCAACCGCTATTAATGGAATTCCTGAAGCATAACACAATCCTTTGGCAATGGAGACCCCTATTCGTAAACCGGTATAACTTCCGGGCCCTTCACTTACGGCTATAGCGTCCAGTTTGTTAACCTGGATTTGTTGCAAGTTGATTATTTCATTTATAAAAACTGCCAACTTTTGTCCGTGAATATTAGACTCGTCTGATTCTGTTAAAGCCAAAAGTTCGCCATTCCGGTGCAATGCAACCGAGCAAATGGGTCCGCTGGATTCAATGGAAAGAATGATGGCCAAGGTTGATTAATTTTGTAGAAAATAGTATTTGCAAAGGTAAACGAAATATGGACTTACACGATATTGAGACAAATGAAGATATAGAACTTTTGGTATCTAATTTTTACGAAAAACTTTTGACAGACCCCATTACGAAAGAAAAATTTCAACAGGTGGATGTAAAAGCCCATTTACCAAAAATAGTTGACTTTTGGGCATTTATCCTTTTAGACAAACCCGGCTATACAGGGAATGTGTTTGATAAGCATGTTCCACTAAATCTTGAACCTGTTCATTTTGAAAGATGGATCGGCTGGTGGACTTCCATAGTTAATGAACTTTTTAAAGGACCAAAAGCTGAATTGGCTGTTCAAAGGGCTATACTTCTATCCTATACGTTTAAATCGAAATTGTTTGGAAAGGATAAAAAGAATATTCTTTAAAAATTATTCATCAAAAAATTCATAAAGCGAGGCCATGTATGAGTTGTTCCAGCCTTCTACTATATCTTCATAATCGGCATCAGGAATTTTGGTGTGTTTAAGTTCAAGGGAGGTTCCTCCCTTATCGGGATGAAGTTTTATAGTGACGATAGAATCAGCAGATTCCTCACCAAAATACCATTGCTGTACAATTTTTTTTCCTTCTTCAAATTCAAGGTTTTTACCTGAAATACTTCCATCCCACAATGAAAATTCCGAACCGGGTTGCGTATTCATTTCGGCTTTTTCGCCGGTCATAAGTTGTAAACTTACTGGATTGGTCAAGGCAGCATAAACTTCATCTGGCACGGCAGGAATGTGGTAATATTTCTTGTAGTCTTTCAAGGATGGTAATTTTTTTTAAACCAATAGCAAACTTAATGTAATATTGTTTGAAATCTTTTAAGGTATCAATTTTCAATATAAAAGTTATAATGTCAACTCTTGCTTCAAAGTTTGAAAATAATTCAATAAAAGTGAAGATCATTTTGGTTTTCTTTCTGGTAATTTACCATGCTGCCTTGTTTTACTCGCTTAGCAATCAACCTGTTTTGCTTCGGGATTCAGAAGAATATATTCATAGTGCTATTAGTTTCGAAACGAATGGTAATTTTTATGCCGGGCCTCAGACCGAAGAAAAAGATTACAGATTGTACACTAAACGAACCCCTTTATACCCCTTGGTATTGTATACGTTTCGGGCTTTAAATCTGCATTGGAATTACATTTACATCCTTCAGGTATTTTTAGGATTGTTCAATATTTACCTGGCATTTTTACTTTTAAAACCACTCATTAAAAAAA
>JAYWEL010000007.1:0-2654 GCA_043779285.1 Chitinophagaceae bacterium
AATATTAAAACATTCGCTATCCTGTATTCGCCCAAAGCCGCATTGATAGCGGGTAATCTGCTGGTAGGATTGGCATATTTATTCACAATCTACATGAAAGCTGTAGATTTTTCTATTGCAGAAATTCCATCCTTCGAAACTAAAGTGCTTCTTTACGGGCATGTCATTTTATTTGTACTCTTTATCATCAATGCCTTTTTTATTAGGTTAGGAGAACAGCAATCTATCAAAAAATTCTATATGCGTTTCTGGTGGTTCTTCTTTGCCGAGTATGTGCTGTATCTGTTGGCATATACAGCGAACGGATGATAATGGGTCAAAAAAGGAAGTTGATGAATTTAATTTTTTGGATTTCAAATCAAAAATACCCTACCGTTCAACAAAAATAAAAACAACACTGCGGACAACTTACAACAATAATGGAGAACGAGAACCTCTACCCCTAACAGGTTATACTTTTCTACTAACAGGTTGCTCCTAATTGTTTGCAGCAAGACAACTCAACTGTTCGGAAGATTAAAGACTTTTAAAAATTTCATGTCACTGGCATATTATCTTGAAGATATGCTGGGAAAAAAGGTAGAGCTGGCCACCCGGCAATCGCTAAGCCCCTATATTGGTCCGCACATCCTCAAAACTGTTGAGTATGTATCCCACGCAAGTTGAATTCATGAAACATATCTTGGATGAGTGTGACTACCTATTGCTTGAAATTAATTGCAATACTTTTGAGGATTTTGTAAAAGACTACCGGCTTTCTATAGCAATATGCCGAAGCCTATAAATTATTGGCGAAGCTTCAGGAAGGGTTCATGAGGATATTAAAACGAAGTACAACATGGTTCCCTGGCGGCAAATGTCAGACATCCGAAACAAAATAATACATGACTACTTTGGAATTGATTATGACATTGTATGGGATACTGTTAAAACTGATATTCCTGAACTTAAAGAATGGATAGAAATAATATTAAAATAAGAATAACCATACTTTCCCTTTTATCAACTCCCAGATCTTAAGAACCTATACACTTGCCAATATATGAGTATGCAGCATTGTTGGCTATGTAAAGTATAATCAATTCATACTGCTGATGGCAGGTTTATCAAGTCCATTAACTTAAGACAATCATTTTGTAAATATTACATCATGGCGAGAGATATAGGTCGTAAGTGTTCGTACAGTATCAAAGAAACTTTGTCAATAAGTAACAAGAATTAGAACAAATTAAGTTTCAAAAATAATTATTCTACAGGTACTGGTTTTCGTTTTTCCTTTTTATCCAAAACACGCCGACGGTGCTGTAGCCCCCAGTCCACCATCACATCCAACACATTACTAAATGAATCGCCAGACTCTGTTAATTCATATTCTACAGTAACGGGTATTGAATTGTAGACAGTTCGGGTAATGACAGCATTTGCTTCCAGGTCTTTCAACTCTTTCGAGAGCATCCGGGGTGTAATCTTTGGTATGTCCCGTTCCAGTTCCTTGAATCTTTTTTTACCATACAGCAATGAGCCCAAAATGGGTAGTTTCCATTTTCCGCTAATAACATTCATGGTATCATTTACAGCCAATACAAAATCAACCGAACATTTTTTTACTTTTTGCAATTCTGTTATTCTTCCCATTTTTTTGATTTTTTGCGAATCACTATACAAAAGTATAGTGATATACATTAGTATAGTACTACCTTTTATATAGCAAACATACATAGTTTTGCAGAATAAATAAAATAAACACATGAACAGCACTAGATGGGCCATTGACCCTACACATTCGGAGATCCAGTTTAAAGTAAAACACCTGATGATTTCAACTTTAACCGGAAAATTTAATTCCTTCGACTCACAGGTGGAAACTATCGGCGAGGATTTTACGATGGCAAAAATAAAATTTACTGCGGCCATTAATTCAATCAGTACCAATAATGAACAACGGGATGCACATTTACTGGCCAGTGATTTCTTTGATGCTGAAAATCATCCGCTAATAATTTTTGAAGGATCCAAAATGGAAAAAATATCGGATGAAAATTTTACGATTCATGGTACTATAACCATGCGTGGCGTAAGCAAAAACATTGAATTGAATGCCGAGTTTGGTGGCATAGCTCAAGATAACTGGGGAAATACCCGTGCAGGATTCTCCGTAACTGGAAAGCTGAACCGGAAAGATTTCGGAGTTAGCTTCAGTATGCTTACAGAGACAGGTGGCATTGCACTGGGAGAAGAAGTGAAAATATTGGCCAATGTTCAATTTATCAAAGAAGCAATAACAGAACCTGCTTAAACAAAATGGTGGAAATATGATGTTTCCTTGTGCCATTGACTGTCAAATTGTACAAGGAAACGTCTTTCCTTTATTTCTTTAGTATGTACAGGTACATCCATATTAGCATATGTTTCTTTACTTAAAAATGGTTTATTAATTTTAGCTTCTTCCAGCTTCCTCATTTTATTCATTGAAAATACCGAATGGTATATCAGCATTCAATACAGAGAACCTAAGCGATTCCTCCTTCGCCTGTCCGCTGTGGTGAATCGGAATGACAAGAGTCAAAAAAGCTATTCCGTTTTTCAAAATAAAAGAACAGATAACGATGTCCATTATTTTTATAAAAGAAGAAACCAATTTTAAAGTTTGTCAT
>JAYWEL010000008.1:0-14724 GCA_043779285.1 Chitinophagaceae bacterium
AAGAAATGGCGGCAATAATTTTACCGTAATTTTTGGAGGTACCGGTACATTGGCCCCTGCATTAATAAGCAATGGGCAAATGGATATAGCGCAAGCAGCAGATGGAAAACTATTTGTTGCGGTAAATGGTGGAAACCCACTTTCAAGTTTAAGAGGCATCTGGGTTTCAAATACCGGCAACCTAAATAACTGGAACCGTATTGCAGGAGGATCTACGTTAGGCACCGATTCCACTTCGGGGTGGGCGGCAAATTCTTTTAATACAATACCAAATTCTACACAATTTATTTCAAAACGAATCATTCTTGCACCAGCCCCTTCCAATGCAAATATTTTATATGCATGTTACGAAAATGGGCTGTCCAATACTACACCGGATAATAAACCAGAATCTGATTTATTTAAATTAGACATGACCGGTGGAATTAATACTTGGACAAATCTCTCAGCAAATGTGCCCAATTTTGGAAAAAACAATCCAGCCACGGATCCATTTGCAATTCAGGAAGGTTTTAATATGATGCTGGTAGTTAAACCCGACAATCCTAATATGGTTTTTTTAGGGGGAACAAGTTTGTATCGTTCATCGGATGGATTTGCTACGAGTGTAAATACAAGTTGGATTGGAGGCTACTCATTTAATACAACCAGCAGTTCATTATCCACATATTCAAATAGTCATCCCGACATTCATAATTTGGTATTTAATCCTTCCAATTTTAATGAAGCACTTTGTGCAAATGATGGAGGTATACAACGATCAATTAATATCAATACTGCTTCCAGCGGACAGGTTACTTGGTCGATGATTAACAACTATCAAACGCTGCAATATTTTTTTGTAGGAATTGATCCAACGGCAAACCAAAATAATTTTATTGGTGGGGCACAGGATAATGGAACATATTTCCGACAGGAAAATTCAACACCCGCTGTATCCAATAGTCATTTTAAAATATTGGGTGGGGACGGTTGTGCAACGGGAATTGCTTCTGTTACAAGTTCATCTTTCAAGTTATATGGATCATCACAGTATGGAAGAATTACTAGAGATATATTTAATGTATTTACAACCATTACACCAACCGGCTTAACGGCTGCCACTGGTCTTTCTGATGCCTATGGCGAATTTGTTACCAATTTTAAATTAAATCCGGATAATACTGAGGATCTGTATTATGTAAACTTTAGCCGCTTATTCCGTACAACAAATGCAACTACTGTTACCCCATCTACCTGGACAGAAATAACAGTAGTCAATAGTGCTATCAACCCAACATCGCCTGCTTCTGTCGGAATAAGGGCTATGGGTTTCAGCAGAGGACCATATACAACCAGTCATGTACTTTATCTGGGAACAACCAATGGGAAAATTTTTCGATTAATTGATCCAAGAAATACTTTATCAACATCAAACATAAGAGACATAACACCGGCAGATTTAACAGGGAATGTGCAGGACATCGCTGTTAATCCAAATAACGATGATGAAATCATGGCCGTAGTTTCTAATTATAATGCAGTTAGTATTTGGTTTACAAAAAATGCAAAAAGCAGTTCGCCAACTTGGTTAAAGGCAGAAGGAAATTTAACCCTGCCTTCATACAGAAGCTGTATGATTGTAGTAAAAAAAGATGCACTTAACAATCCGGTTACTGAATATTATGTAGGTACATCGGTAGGTTTATATGCTGCCGAAAATATCGGAAACCTAACTCCTTCCGGAGATCAGATAAATGTAAACTGGCAACGTGAAGGAGGAAGCATATTAAATTTTGCAGTTGTCACATCGTTGGCTTACCGGCCAACAGATAATGTGTTATTGGTAGGCACTCATGGAAATGGAATGTATTTCAGTGTCATAGGAAAACCCAATTTTACACCGAACCTAAATACCTCAATCAACAATCCGACCTTGAATGATAAACGATTTATTAATGCCGTTTTTCCTACATTGACAAACAACAAAATTGATTACCGAATAGGAAACCTGTTTACAGTAAAACGTCTTTCGGTTTTGCTGACTACTATAAATGGCCAACAAGTTTATCGAAATGAATCCGGTTATCAAAACGGAAGCATTCAAATGAATTTATTACCGAAAGGAATTTATGTTTTAAGTATCGTAAGTGATGATCAAAAATATAAACACATTCAAAAAATTATACGCCAATAAAAAGATTCAATTAACAGAATTTAGTTGTAACTTAAGGATGTCCATCATCGTTACAATATGCATTACAGGTTGTTCTTGCTTTGTTTTTTGTGTTTTTCATTTACAACGAATTTATCTGCTCAACTCAATAAGAAGATAAAACTGTATACATATTATCAATCCATTTTACCGGGCATTCAAAAACAAGTGATGATGGATGATACCGGAAATGCATATCAACCTGAAAACCAATCCAACACAAATTATCTGATATTCCTTGCGCATTGGCCATCAAAGTCGATTAACCCATTTCAAGTTTGGATTGATGGAAAAGGATATAAAATAAAAATTAATAAAGTAGACGCTACCCCGATTGAGTTGATTGACAACAGTATCCCAGATCAACCCAAAATAATCATACTGGTGCCATCTACCAATAAAACAGTTTTATCTATATCCTTAAATGGCCTTTTAGAAGATCAATCTAAATCTATTCAATTTTCAGAACCAGGAAATCAATACATCTATGTGATCTATACAAAAAGAAGCAAGATCCTCCATACAATAAAAACAATGATCATTCCTCTGCCATCCATTCCAATGATGTGATAGAAAATAATTTCAGAACTTAATGAAGTAGCAGTACCTTGGTACTGCTTTTTTATTTTAAACAAAAAAGCAATTTGTTACCTGAACTATTTGAAATCGTAAAAATCTTTTCACAACCATTATAAAATTATTGTATGGCATTATTACCTTGGCGTAAAGGAAAAATAATACGGATTGAGGATGAAACCCATAATACCAAACGCTTCTGGATTCAGGTTCCTGAATTGGAATCATTTGATTTTAAACCCGGACAGTTTGTAACACTTGATTTACCTATACATGAAAAACCAACCCGGAGATTACGCAGTTACTCCATTGCTTCCTGGCCCGATGGTACAAATGTTTTTGAATTATTAATCGTGTTGAATGAAGAAGGTGCAGGCACTCCTTATCTTTTCCATCAAACAACCATTGGTAGTGAATTGACTTTTCGCGGCGCAATTGGTGTGTTTACATTGCCGGAGAAAATAGAAAAAGATTTATTTTTCATTTGTACTGGTACAGGCATTGCCCCTTTCAGAAGTATGTTACAGCATATTCAACTCCATAATATTCCGCATCAAAAATTGTTTCTGTTATTCGGAACCCGTGCAAAAAAAGACCTTCTTTATCATGAAGAATTTATCGAACTTCAGAAAAAAATGAATTCATTTCAATATCTGCCCATCCTATCCAGAGAAACCTGGGAGGGCCATACCGGCTATGTACACCCTGTTTATGAAAACCTATGTTCTCAAAACCAAGAAGCCGGTTTTTTTCTTTGTGGATGGAAAAATATGATTGATGAAGCAAAGCAAAGAATTATGCAATTAGGATATGACAGGAAGGCTATTCACCAGGAATTGTATGGGTAATTAATCAATTACTCTTTTCTACTAAAAACTGATTTTAATCATTCTCTGGAATGATTAAAACGATACGTACAATTTTATTTAAATTAGACATTTGTTCCTTAACTTGTACCAATAAAAAATTAATAATTCAGTTTCTATGGGTTCATCTTCCATGATCATTTTAATTATTGCCGCATTGGCATTCTCTTCAATAGCTGTATTGGTTTCCAAGTTGGTTACTACAGCTACTAAGAACCCTCAAAAAGGGGAGCCTTACGAATGTGGCATACCAACCACCGGAAAAACATGGACCCAAATGAATGTGGGTTATTATTTATTTGCATTGATTTTTTTGATTTTTGACGTTGAACTAATCTTTATTTTTCCCTGGGCAGTTGTTGCAAAATCTGTTGGCTGGGTTGCGATGATTGAAATTCTCATATTCTTTTTTATTTTATTTATGGGACTTTTATATGCACATAAAAAAGGAGCTCTGAAATGGATGTAAAGCCCTACCCCCCAAAGGGGGGGGGGGTGGAAAGGCAGAGTCTGATGAATGAAAGTTGTTATAAATGTTTTATAATTTAATAAATGATAACTCTTGATAAATGAGTAACTCAATAAATAATACAGACTCTTCTTCAATGCCCCCTTCGGGGGGTGGGGGGGCTCAGATTATTGAAACTCCCGGTGGAGGCATTGTATTAAGTAAACTGGATGATGTCATTAATTGGGCCAGGTCCAATTCTTTATGGCCGCTAACTTTTGCAACTAGTTGTTGTGGCATTGAAATGATGGCCGTAGCATCTGCTAAATATGATTTTTCACGTTTTGGTTTTGAAGTGGCTCGTGCCTCACCAAGGCAGGCCGATGTAATTATTATTGCTGGTACCATTGTTAATAAAATGGGGCCGGTTTTAAAAAGATTATACGACCAGATGGCCGATCCAAAATATGTAATTGCAATGGGTGCCTGTGCCATTAGCGGTGGACCTTTTTTTTATAATACTTATTCAGTTGTAAAAGGAGCAGATCATATTATTCCTGTTGATGTATATGTAGCCGGTTGTCCACCAAGACCCGAAGCATTACTGCATGCATTGATCTCCTTACAGGAAAAAATAAAAGCCGGTATGACAAGAGAACAAATAAAGTCAGGAATATAATAATATGATGAACGAAGAATTGAAGACTAGAATATCTGAACTATTACCTTCTGCCAGCATTGATGAAAGTGGTGAATGGCTCAACATACATATTGAACCTGCACAATGGCTATCCCTAGCTCAACAACTACGTACTGATGATTCATTATTTTTTGATTATCTGTTTTGTCTGACCTGTATCGACTGGAATACCCATCTTACCATGGTTTATCATCTCAGCTCTACAAAGTATCGCCACAATATTGTTATCAAATCAAATTTGGATAGAAGTAATCCCGAAATTGAAACCGTAAGTCACATATGGCAAACGGCCGATTTTCATGAACGGGAAGTGTATGAAATGTTTGGAATAAATTTTTTAAACCACCCCGACCTGAGATTATTAATCTTACCTGATGGCTGGGAAGGAAAGAACCCGATGAGGAAAGATTTTGAAGACCCAATAAATATGATCAAACTGTAAGAGCTTTACCAAACCCTTCCAATAGAGGGGCTTTGCAAGGCATAAAGCCAACTTATTAAAAGTTAAAATATTTGAGTGAAATATTAAATGTATAGAAAAACAACCATAATAAAAGACTCTTCGGACGCCCCTCCTGTGGAGGGATTTGGGGAGGCCGACCTCATCATCAATGTAGGACCTCAACATCCTGCCACACATGGCGTATTACATTTGGTGCTCACATTAAATGGTGAGACAATAAAGAAGGTTGAACCCCATTTGGGTTTCATACATCGTTCCATAGAAAAAATGTGTGAAAGCCTTACTTACCGGCAATTCATTTATGTGACCAGCCGTATGGATTATCTGTCATCTCATATCAATAATCAGGCATGTGCATTAACGGTAGAAAAAGGATTACAGGTGGACGTACCCGAAAGGGCACAAGTCATCCGGATTCTTATGGCCGAGTTGACAAGAATTGCTTCACATGAATTGTGGTGGGGAGCCATGGCGATGGATATAGGTGCTTTCACGCCTTTCTTTCATGCATTCAGGGAACGGGAAGCAATCAATGAGATCATGGAAGAAACCTGTGGAGCCCGGTTAACCATGAACTATATGGTACCTGGCGGTGTTATGCAGGATCTACATCCCGACTTTCAGAAAAAAGTAAAGGAATTTATTACACTCTTCAAATCGAAAGTGCATGAGTATGATGAGATGGTGACCGACAATATTATTTTTCAGAACCGCATGAAAGGTGTTGGTATTTTATCAAAAGAAGATGCCATTTCATTTGGTTGTACCGGACCAACAGGCAGGGGTAGTGGAGTGAGTTGTGATATAAGAAAATTATACCCGTATGATGGTTATGAAGAACTGCAGTTTGATGAAATAATAGAAACAGCCGGAGATTCATTGGCCCGTTATATGGTACGTATAAAAGAACTGCATCAATCGATACATATAATAGAACAGTTGATTGATAATATTCCGGAAGGTGATTTTCAGGCAAAGACTAAAGCAGTTTTGAAATTACCAAAGGGTGAATTTTATCAACGAGTGGAAACCGCCAGAGGTGAATTTGGCGTTTATATAGTAAGTGAAGGTGGAATGACTCCTTACCGGATTAAATTCCGATCTCCGGGATTTTCAAATCTTTCGGCATTAGATAAAATGGCCAGAGGAAGTAAATTGGGAGATTTGGTGGCAATGATGGGAACACTGGATTTGGTGATACCGGATATTGACCGGTAAATGGCCTCCCCAAACCACTCCTAAAGAGAGGCTTAAGGATCTCAAGTTTTATAGACTTTTTTTAAGAATATGAGTATAAAATATTGTTGAATAGAGATAAGATGTACAAATGCATAATTACAAAAACTAAATAAAATTACAAAAGCCCGGCCTCCCTCTCTTTTGGAGAGGGAACGAGGGTGAGGCCATGTGGAGTTTAAAAAACATATCAGGTGAAATTCATCATTGGTTGAACCAAACATTCAATCCAACCGGGGCAATGATCATAGAAATGGTCATTGCTGGAGTATGTTTTATTGGATTGTTTGCAGGACTCGGACTCGTTTTGGTGCTCATGGAAAGAAGGGTTGCTGCATGGATGCAGATACGGCTCGGACCTAACCGTGTTGGACCAAAAGGATTGTTGCAGTCGTTGGCAGACACGTTGAAATTATTAGTGAAAGAAGGATTAACACCCGATGGGGCAGACAAATTCCTGTTCAACCTGGCACCATTTATCGCAATGATGGTTGCCATGTTATTGATGGCGCCGATTGCATTTGCAAAAGATTTTCAATTATGGGATCTCAATATTGGCGTGTTGTATGTAACGGCAATTTCTTCCATTATGGTCATTAGTATTTTAATAGCAGGCTGGGCAAGTAATAATAAATATTCTTTGATGGGAGCCATGCGGAGCGGTGCACAGATAGTAAGTTATGAATTATCAGCAGGTTTATCCATATTGACCATTGTAGTTTTAACCGGCAGCCTGAACATTACGGATATTATAAATTCACAGGCAAATGGTTGGTGGATCTTTAAAGGACATATTCCGGTTATTATTTCATTTGTGATTTTTATTATTGCAGTTACAGCTGAAACCAACAGAGCCCCTTTTGATCTAGCAGAAGCCGAATCTGAATTGACAGCCGGATTCCATACAGAATATTCGGGAATGAAATTCGCCTTGTTCTTTTTAGCAGAATATATAAATGTATTTATCGTTTGTGCAATTGGTGCAACCTTATTTCTGGGGGGATGGATGCCTTTTCATATCGGCAACTGGGAAGCCTTTAATCATGTGATGGATTATATTCCATCGAGCCTCTGGTTTTTTGGAAAAACGTTTTTTTTAATTTTTGTGATCATGTGGTTCAGGTGGACATTTCCGAGGTTGCGTATTGACCAGTTATTAAACCTTGAGTGGAAATATTTATTACCGATTAGTATGATTAACCTGTTGCTGGCAACAGCAATGGCAATACTGGGCTGGCATTTTTAGTCCCCCAGCCCCCACCTATCCTTCCGCCAAACGGTGGAGAGGAACATGGAGAAGAATATGGAGGATATTGAAGTAATATAATTATGTTGAATATTGAAATATTGTTGAATTGGAAGTTAATTAGTTCATTAAAAAAATAAAGTACCGCTCCTTCTCTTTGGGAGAAGGAGTTGGAGGAAGAGACCATATGTTTATAACAAACTACATAAAAGATGTTTTTAATGCAGTAAAATCATTACTCATCGGCATGCGCCGAACGGGTTACTACTTTACTCATCATAAAGAGATCATTACACAGGAATATCCGGATAACAGAGATACGTTAGTGCTGCCGGTACGGTTTAAAGGCGAAGTAGTAATGCTGCATGATGAAAACAATGAACATGCCTGCACAGGATGCACAGCCTGTGAATTGGCCTGCCCGAATGCCACGATAAAGATCATTACTAAATTCGATGTGAACGAAGAAGGAAAAAAGAAAAAGGCATTGGATACATTTGTGTATCACCTCGAATTATGCACCATGTGTAATCTGTGTATTATAGCATGCCCGACAGATGCTATAAAAATGGCACAGACATTTGAACATAGCGTATACAACCGGGCTGACTTGACAAAAACATTGAATAAACCAGGATCAAAAATCAGGGAAGGGATTGAGTAAGGAAGAATTATAAAACTTGACAAATAAAGAACCGAACAAAATTCATTTTATATTTTATACATGAGCGCATCTGTTATAATTTTTTATCTATTATCTGCCTTTACCATTGTTATGGGAATACTTTCTGTAACAACCCGTAAAATATTCCGTTCAGCAATCTGGCTGCTCTTTACATTGGTTGGTATAGCAGGGTTGTATTTCTGGTTACAGGTAGAATTTATTGCAGCCGTACAGATTATCGTATATGTAGGTGGTATCGTGGTACTGATTATTTTCTCCATATTCCTTACACAACAGACCGGTACAGACATGCCCAAAACATCTTTGAAAAGATCAGTCTTTTCAATGCTTGCAGTGGTATTCGGATTTCTTTTTTCTTTTATGCTGATTCAGCAATATGACTTTACAAAAACCACAAAGGAATTCGATGTGAGTGTATCAAGAATCGGGAATAGCATGATGAATTTTCAGGCCGGCGGGTTTGCTCTGCCCTTTGAAGCAGTAAGTATTTTATTGTTGGCTGCCATGATTGGCTGTATTGTCATTGCTTTAAAACCAAGCGAATCAAAATGATGAATGAAATTACCATAACGCATTTTCTTTTTGTAAGCACGGCCTTATTCTTCATTGGTATGTTTGGTTTATTTACCAGACGTAATATGATTACTATGCTGATGTCGATAGAATTGATATTGAACAGTGTCAATATCAATTTCGTGGTCTTCAATAAGTTTTTATACCCGGAAAAATTGGATGGAATTTTCTTTACCATTTTCATCATTACTATTGCGGCTGCCGAAGCGGCCGTAGCGATTGCCATTATTATTAATTTGTATCGGTCACATCAATCCATTGATGTGGAGGATGCAACAGAAATGAAATATTAAGTATGCACTATGCAAATTACATAGCACTCATTCCACTGCTTCCACTTGCCGGATTTGTGCTATTAGGCATTTTTGGAAAAAAATATTTCAACAATTTCTCGGGCATTATTGCCACAGCTATTCTTTTTACCATTACGGCACTTTCTCTTTTTGTTGCCTACGATTATTTTTTTGTTCACGGAAAAACGGATGGCATCTATCAAAGCATCATACCTTTTAAACATGTATGGCTGCAATTTGCTCCATCCTTGTTGGGAAGAGCCGGACTGGAACCACTTTCCATTGATATGGGCATATTGTTAGATCCTATTTCCGTGATGATGCTGATTGTGGTAAGTTTTGTTTCACTGATGGTACACATCTTCAGTCTCGGGTATATGAAAGGCGAAGAAAGGTTTGCAACCTACTATGCATTCTTATTGTTGTTTACATTCTCCATGCTGGGACTCGTTATATCATCCAACCTTTTTCAGATCTATATTTTTTGGGAGTTGGTGGGTGTATCATCTTATTTATTGATAGGTTTTTATTTTCAGAAACCTTCTGCAGTGGCTGCTTCCAAAAAAGCATTTATTGTTACCCGTTTTGCAGATCTTGGATTTCTGATCGGCATTCTTACACTGGCATTTTATGCAGAAACCTTGGATTTCAATACATTGATTCAAAGACTCACGGATACCCAATCATCCCAATACCTGGCCATTACTGGTGCATCTTTTATCGGGTTTTCCATTTTAACCTGGTCACTCACCATGGTATTTATTGGTGGTGCCGGAAAGTCGGCCATGTTCCCATTGCATATTTGGTTACCCGATGCAATGGAAGGACCAACACCGGTTTCTGCATTGATTCATGCAGCAACTATGGTTGTAGCCGGTGTGTTTCTGGTAGCCCGGATGTTCCCATTATTTTTCGTTAATCAGGCCGCACTACAAATCGTAACTTATGTAGGATTGATCTCTGCATTATTTGCAGCAATTATTGCTTGTACACAAACCGATATAAAAAGGGTGTTGGCTTATTCAACTATGTCGCAGATTGGATACATGATGTTCGCATTAGGAGTATCGGGTATTTCAGGAGAAAATAGTTTAGGCTATACCGCATCCATGTTTCATTTGTTCACCCATGCCTTTTTCAAATCATTATTATTTCTTGGTGCCGGTGCCGTCATTCATTTTGTACACAGTAACGACATGAAAGACATGGGAGGTCTTCGAAAACTAATGCCCATCACACATATCAGCTTCCTGATTGCCTGTCTGGCAATAGCCGGAGTGCCTCCGTTTGCCGGGTTTTTCAGCAAAGAAGAAATTTTACTGGCAGCTTTTAATGCCAATAAAACCGTTTACATCGTTGCGTTGATTACATCGGCCATTACTGCATTTTACATGTTCCGTTTATATTTTTCCATTTTTTGGAGTAAAGAAAAAAGCTATCATCATACACATAGCGAAGGAAGTATCAGCATGAAACTTCCCTTGATAATTTTAAGTTTCGGTGCTTTATTCACCGGGTTTATTCCTTTCTCCAATTTCGTTACAGCGAATGGAATTGCCTTGCACAGTTCGTTGCATCTTGCTTTTTCTGTTGCACCGGTATTGCTTGGAATCGGTGGAATTCTATTTGCTTTTTTCCTGTATAAAAAAGAAAATGAAAGCCCACAAAAAATCGCCGACAGTCTTGGAGGAATATATAAGTCGGCTTATCAAAAATTTTATATCGATGAAGTGTATCTCTTCATCACAAAAAAAGTATTGTTCAATCTGTTGGGGAAACCTGCCGCATGGATTGATAAAAATATTGTGGATGGAGCCATGAATGGCCTTGCCGATGGAACTGTTAAAGTTTCATTCTGGATAAAAGGTATTCAATCAGGGAAAATACAAAATTACACACTGTATTTTTTCGGAGGCATTATTGGATTGGCGGTTGTGTTTTTGTATTTGTGGAAGAATTAATATTTTAAACTATTGAACTAAAAAGATGAATTTAAATTTATTCATTTTACTGCCCTTACTCACTGCGCTGGCTATTTTGCCGGCAAAGGGACTAAAGCAAATAAGAACAATTGCATTGACAGGATCTGTATTGCAATTGATTTTGAGCATGGCTTTACTCGTGAAGTTTTGGAAAGAACGAACAACCGGCAATGTAGAACAAATGCTTTTTCAACAGGAATATAAATGGTTTGAAGCATTACATATTAATTACCATATTGGTATTGATGGCATATCCGTTTCCATGATATTATTGACCGCTTTTGTTGTACTGGCGGCGGTATTGGTTTCCTGGAAAATGCCTGCCCGACTGAGTCATTCAGGCGGGGAAAAACTAAGTAAAGAGTTTTTCTTTCTTTTATTGTTCTTAAGTACCGGTGCTTACGGATTTTTTATTTCACTGGATTTGTTCACCATGTTCTTTTTTCTGGAAGTTGCCGTGATACCAAAATTTTTATTGATTGGCATCTGGGGCAGTGGTAAAAAAGAATACAGTGCCATGAAACTGGCATTGATGCTGATGGCAGGATCTGCATTGGTATTTGTTGGTTTAGCAGGCTTGTATTTTAATTCTGCTGCAGGAGCAGGTGTTTATACATTTGATTTGTTGCGGATATCCCAGTTGCATATTCCAGTAGCAACACAAAACTTTTTCTTCCCGTTTATTTTTATTGGTTTCGGGGTTTTCACAGCCCTCTTTCCTTTTCACACATGGGTACCAGATGGACACAGTTCTGCTCCAACCGCTGCATCCATGTTTCTTGCTGGCATCTCCATGAAACTGGGCGGATACGGTTGTTTGCGTGTAGCTACATACTTGATGCCCGAAGCTGCACAGCATTATTCAACCATTATTATTGTATTAGCATCTATTGCAATTATCTATGGTGCATTCGCTACCATGATGCAAACCGATCTGAAATACATCAATGCATATTCCTCTGTAAGCCATTGTGGATTTGTGTTATTGGGTATTGGTATGCTGACTAAAACAGCCATTGCCGGGGCAGTGATGCAAATGGTTTCACACGGGTTGATGACAGCCCTTTTCTTTGCCGTGATTGGCATGATATACGACCGGACACATACCAGAGCCGTAGCACAATTAGGAGGCTTACTAAAAATGATGCCTTTCATTTCTACCGCATTTGTTTTGGTTGGATTATGTTCTCTTGGATTACCTGGCCTGAGTGGCTTTGTTGCCGAGATGACCATCTTCATGGGTGCTTGGGAAAACCCGGACGCTTTTTACCGGATAGCTACCATCATTGCCTGTGCATCAATTGTAGTTACCGCTGTGTATATTTTAAGAGCTGTGGGTAAAGTTGTGATGGGACCAATAGCAAATGAAGAACATGCCAAAATACCTGATGCTACATGGAATGAAAAACTGGCAACCGGATTATTGATTATTGGAATATTAGCTATTGGTATTGCACCATTTTGGTTGAATGAGCTGGTAGGGCCCGGATCGGAATTGATCATGAAAAAAATTGCAGGGCTTGTTCCCTGATAAAAAAATAGTAGCCGCTTATGAATGATTTTTTCTTTTTAATGAAAGCCGAGTTATTAGTCACACTGATACTGTTCATTTTATTATTTCTTAAAATTGGGAATAAAGAATGGGAAAACAGCGCATTGCTTAAGCTCATCAATATTTTATTATGTTTAAATTTTGTTGCCGGATTCTTTTTTAACCAATCCGGAGTATTGTTTGGCGACATGTATATAACTTCTGATTTAATTGTTTTTGAAAAAAATGTATTGAATCTTGGCGTATTGATTATTTCGCTGCAATCCTATGACTGGTTAAAAACACATAAACATGTTGCTGAATTTTATATGCTGATGTTGGCCAGTTTGTTAGGCATGTTCTTCATGCTTTCGTCCGATAATTTATTGATGTTTTATCTGGGTCTTGAATTATCGACTATTCCGATTGCAGCTTTATCCAACTTCGATCTGGAAAAAAAGAAATCTTCAGAAGCAGCATTTAAGCTGATCATTTCTTCTGCTTTTTCTTCCGGTTTATTATTGTTTGGCATCTCCCTCATTTATGGAATGACTGGAACAATCAATCTTCAGGAACTTTCATTACTCATTAGTGAAAATCCATTGATGGTATTTTCTTTCATCCTATTAATTGCCGGATTTTCGTTTAAAATCTCAGCTGTTCCTTTTCATTTATGGACCGCCGATGTATATGAAGGCTCACCGGTTGCAGTCACCTCCTATCTTTCGGTCATCTCGAAAGGAACCATCGTTTTTGTTATGCTTGCTGTATTGTATAAAGTGTTTGGCAACATCGATTCCTTATGGTATAATATCATTTTTCTTTTGTCGGTACTTACCATGTTTATCGGAAATATTTTTGCACTCAGGCAGCAGAACATGAAACGATTCCTTGCCTTTTCATCCATTGCACAGGTAGGTTTTATTTTGGTTGGTATAACCGGACAATCCATAGAAGGAAGTGTATCGGTAATTTATTTTGTATTGATTTATGTATTTTCAAACCTGGGGGCTTTTGGTGTAATAGCATTAGTCAGTGCAATTACAGGCAAGGAAACGATTGAAGAGTACAACGGCTTTTATAAAACCAATCCATTACTCTGCTGGATATTGACCATTGCACTTTTTTCATTAGCGGGTATTCCTCCACTGGCAGGATTTTTCGGAAAATTCTTTTTATTGTTAGCCGGTGCGGCAAGAGGAAATTATTTGCTAATCAGTTTCGCTGCATTGAATATGGTTGTGTCTTTATATTATTATCTGAAAGTAGTAAAAGCCATGTTCATGGATGAAAATGAAAACCCTATTGAAAAACTCGAAATACATATTTTGCCTAAACTGGCATTTGCAATTTGTATAGGAGGTATTCTCCTTACGGGATTATACAGCGGAGCGTATGATTATATATTTTCATTATTCTAAAAGTTAAAACATCAGATGGCTATCAATAAAAATCATTTGTTCGACGATCTGGATGGAGTGAAATGTGCCATTGTAGAAACGAATGTTGTTAAAGAAAGAGTTGAGTTTTTAAAACAACTTTTAGAATTTAATAATTACGAAGTAGTTATTGTCCCCTCCCCTCCACCTAAAACGGTGCCTCCACCAAAACCGGCAGAAGGAGAAGCAGAAGCAACGGTTTCAGACCCTGAAATTCCGGAGACTTTTACAATTGGAGTTTCTGATGTTACATTCAATCCAACAAACGCCATATTTGGAAGAACCTTAAAAACCAGGTCAGGTCACATTGTTAGCTTGGCCTTTTGGCAACAAAAAGAAGCCATTTCTAATGATGAAAAACCGTACTATTCATAAGCCTATTTTTGCAGGATGGAAGTAATACCGCTTATAAACAGTAAATAGTCCAATGCGCTTTTCTGCGGTATAATACCATCTAAGATTTACACATAGTCCCTGCCCGTCCGGTCAGGC
>JAYWEL010000009.1:0-6190 GCA_043779285.1 Chitinophagaceae bacterium
GGAACGGGTGCTATTGAAATTAAAAGCGGGTATGGATTGACTGTAGAAGGCGAATTGAAAATGCTCCGGGTAATTAAAAAACTAAAAGAACGTTCATCGCTTTCTATCAAAGCAACTTTTTTGGGAGCACATACATTCCCTTTGCAATACAAAGAAAATCATGCGGCATATATTGATAGCTTGATCCATGAAATACTGCCGGTTATTGCAAAAGAAAATCTGGCCGATTATATTGATGTTTTTTGCGAAACCGGTTTTTATAATCCGGAAGAAACAGAAAAAATTTGCCGGGCAGGTATGGCTCATGGTTTAAAACCAAAAATACATGCCAACCAATTAAATCTTTCCGGTGGCACTGAAATAGGCGTAAAATTAGGTGCCGTTTCTGTTGATCATTTGGAAACCATGGACGAAAACAGCATTCGTATTTTAGCCAATTCCAATACAATTGGAACACTTCTTCCTACGGCTGCTTTTTTTCTGCGCATGCCTTTTCAACCTGCAAGGCAGTTGATTGACGCAGGTTGTGCAATTGCGTTAGCAACAGATTATAATCCGGGTTCTTCACCTAGTGGGAATATGAGTTTGGTAGTTTCTATGAGTTGCATTCAAATGAAGATGCTGCCGGAAGAAGCCATCAATGCTGCTACGATAAATGGTGCTTATGCTATGGAACTGGAAAATGAACTGGGTTCAATTACCGTTGGTAAAAAAGCTAATCTTATTTTTACAAAACCAATTCCATCCATCGCCTATCTGCCGTATGCTTTTGGTTCAAACCTGATTGATCAAGTAATGATTGCAGGAAATATTATTTAATCAATCAGCAGATAACTCATAGTTTAATTTTTCCCTTAATTTCATGGCATGGTTTATTTGTATACTGAATTGCTTTTGATTGTTTTGTGCAGCTTTGTCATATTTGTTTTCAATCATCTGGTAAAACATTCGGGTTCCATTATATAAAAAAAATAATGTAGAAGTATCGGAAGAACCACAGTTTTCTGAATAAAGAGATTTATTTTAATTAAACAAATTATGGAGCATTTTAAAATTTACGATAAGAAAGATGTTTTAAGAATTACCAACATCCGGAAATTTGAAACCAAGTTAGGAGAAGAAATTTGTGTTTTAAATGCCGGTGAAGACCTGGAAACGGCAATAAAGCATTCAAATGCTGAATATATATTGGTTGGGATACCGGAAGATATCGGTGTAAAAGCAAATTTGGGTATGGGTGGAACAGAAACAGCCTGGAATTCTTTTCTGCATTCTTTTCTGAACATTCAGAACAATGATTTTTTACGGGGTGAAGAAATTTTATTACTTGGCCATTTTGATTTTACCGGTCTGATGGATGTAATAGAAAAAAATGCACATAACGATGGGGAACGTTTGGAAGCTTTGCGGCATGCCGTAAACGTAGTTGATAATGAAGTAGAGGAAGTAATTAGAAAAATTTCAGATGCCGGGAAAATGCCCATTGTTATTGGCGGTGGTCATAATAATTGTTATCCGTTACTGAAAGGTGCTGCCAAAGGGTTATATAAAAATGGTACCATTCCTTTAGCACAGATTAACTGCATCAACCTGGATGCACATACCGATTACAGACCATTGGAAGGACGGCATAGTGGAAATGGTTTTCGGTATGCAGAAGAAGATGGCTATCTGCAAAAATATTGTGTAGTAGGCGTGCATGAAAATTATCTTCAACAAAACGTGTTGATGGATATTGCCAATAATCCATTTATTGATCTGATAACGTTTGAAGATATTTTTGTACACGAAAAAAGAAATTTCATCCAGGCTGTGGCACATGCTACAGGCTTTACAGAAGATTCATATACCGGTATAGAAATCGATCTGGATTGTATCGAGAATACCTTATCCAGTGCTGCTTCTCCATGCGGGATTACTACGCAGCATGCCCGGCAATTTATAAATTTTGTTGCTACTGATTGTAAAGTAGCATACCTGCATATCTGTGAAGGTGCTGTACAATTACTGGATGGAAGAAAAAATGAATCGACCGGAAAATTGATTTCCTATCTGGTCAGTGATTTTTTGAAAGCCCATTTAAACAGGTAAGTTGATTATTATTTCATCAGCATAATAGCAGCCATCGTTTCTATCCCTTTTAAAAGAAATCCAATTTTTACATTTTCATTTTCGGCATGTTGATTATTGTCGAAATTAACAATGGGTAATGTAATTGGTTTTGTATTTAATATTTGTTCAAATAGATATAAAGGAAGACTTCCACCCAATGACGGAACTTGAATCAATTCATAATTGATGGTAGTATTTACAGCTGTTATCACTCGTTGTGCAACTGGCAGATCCATGGGTGTACGTTGTGCATTATATCCATGACTTCGTTTACTGATCTTTGCTATTAAAGGAAAATTAGTTCTTTCTTCATCAGTTGGTTCATGATCAATAACATGATACCCCAAACTCTTTACATGGGCTATCACTTTATTTATCTGTCTTTCTACGTCATTTCCTTTTACCAAACGTAAGTCGAGTGCTGCTTCTGCTTCTGTTGGAATTATATTGGCCGATAAGTTTCCAATATTGGCCGATTGGATTCCATTGATATTTAGCGTAGGCAAATTTAATAATTCCATAAACGGCCGGCCAGCCCCGTCAGGATTTATCATTAGTAAATCTTTACGCAGAATTGTTTCAAATTCAGGTATTTTGAAAATAGCCGTTTTTTCAACTGTCGTTAATGGAATAACATCATCATAAAATCCTTTGATTGTTACCATACCATCTTTGTCTTTCATGGAAGATAATAATTGAGCCAAACGCATGGCCGGATTTGGTGCCCAGTTTCCATAATTACCACTATGTAAAGGACGTTTAGATGCATACACTTTCAAATCAATATTTGCATCGCCTCTTACACCAAATAAAATCTGTTTTTTACCTGAAAAATGGCTTGGCCCATCACAGATTAACCAGAGGTCTGCATCCAGGAGCTTTTTATTTTCTTCCAATATCTGACCTAAGTTAATTGATCCTGCTTCTTCTTCTCCTTCAAAGAAAAATTTGATATTGATATTGGGTTTCAATTTCAACTCACGGAGTACTTCATACGCAGCAAGGATAGCAAATACCCCAGCTTTATCGTCTGATGCACCACGGGCATAGATTCTCCACTCCGGGTCCCATAGTTTATTTGTTGTTGGTATGGCAACCGGCATTCCTCCTTTGTCATGCCGGTCACTTAAGAGTTTAGGAGTAAATGGATGAAGACCTTCTGACCATTTTGCCGGGTTTACCGGTTGGCCATCGTAATGTGCGTAGAAAATGATGGTTGTTGATGCACCGGGTGTCATCACTTCTCCATATACAACCGGAGCAGAACCGGGTTTGTTTGATCGCAACAATTTTGATTCTACTGATTGCTGCTTCAACATCAGTTGTATAAAAGAAGCATTTCTCTCCATGTTTATGGAGTCTCCAAGTACATTGGGTATGCGTAAAAATTCGATGAATTGATTTAGCAGAACTGTCTGCTTCGAATTGATAAACTCCTGAATTTTCGGATTGATTGTTTGTGCTTGTATGCTTATTACACAAAAACAAAAGACTGGGAATATTATTTTTCTCATGCAAGAAAGATACTAAAGACTTTCTAATTCTGATGATCCTATAAAACTTCAGCTTGCCAAAAAATAACAAATCAAAATCGTTGATGAAATATGGGATGTTGTATAATGATTTTATTATTTACTTTCCAATTCCATAATTTTTTCAAAGGCCTTTTCGTATTCTACATTTAGTATTTTCAATTCAGTTACAATCCTGTAATATTCTTTCTCCGTTTCCTGAAATTTAATTTTATCAGAATAGATCGATGAATCACCCATGGAAGCTTCCGTTTTATTTTTGTTTTCATTCAACTTGGCAATTTTCTCCTCAATAAGCGAAAAGGCTTTCTGTAATTTCTGCAGTTCTTTTTTTTGGTCTTTATCAATTACAATAGGGGCTTGTTTTATTGGTTCTGCTTTTTTCTCAATTAAAACCGGTTTCTCTGCGTCTATTTTTATTTTTTGCGTATTTAGTTTGTCTGTCTCCAGTTTACGTGCCTTCCAATCAACCCATTCTTCATAACTGCCTTTGAATTCCCTGATTTTATGATCGTCTATTTCCCATATTTTATTGGCTACTTTAGAAATAAAATAACGGTCATGACTAACCAATACCAAACTGCCTTCATATTTATTTAATGCTTCCACTAATAACTCACAGGAGAACATGTCGAGGTGATTGGTAGGTTCATCCAGTAAAAGGAAATTAGCTTTGCTGACAATAGTTTTGGCCAATGCAACCCGTGCTTTTTCGCCTCCACTTAATATCTTAATTTTTTTATCTACCACATCGCCACTGAAAAGGAAACAACCTAATAAAGTTCTTAATTCCAATTCAGTTTTCTGACTTCCACAGGTCATCATTTCTTCAATGATCGAATTGTTGGCATTCATGGCTTCCAACTGATGTTGTGCATAAAAACTTTCGTCAACATTATGTCCCCATTTCCGTTCGCCTTCAATTTTTTCTACACCGGCAATCACACGTAACAAAGTTGATTTTCCTTTTCCGTTAGCTCCAATCAAGGCAATCTTATCGCCACGGGTAATTTCAGCTTTTGCATTTTTCAAAATAACGTTGTCGCCAAAAGATTTGGAAACATCATTTAATTCGGTTAGAATAACTCCTGGAACTTTATCTATCCGGAAATTTATTTTAATGGATGGCCGTTCAATTTTCACATCTTCAATTCGATCCATCTTGTCCAACCTTTTCATGGCACTCTGCGCTGCTGCAGCTTTCGAAGCCTTGGCTTTAAATCGCTCAATGAAACGTTCTTGTTGTCTGATATAATCTTTTTGGTTTTCGAATGCTCGTTGTTGAAGTTCTACACGTAGTTCTTTTTCTTGTTCATAAAAATCATAATTGCCATTATAGAAGTGTAGTTCTTCCTGGTAGACTTCCACAATTTTAGTGACCATCCTGTTCAGGAAAAATTTATCGTGACTTACAATCACCACAGAGCCCTTATAATGCTGTAAATATTTCTCCAACCATTCGATAGATGGAAGATCGAGGTGATTGGTAGGTTCATCCATTAAAAGCAAATCAGGTTCCTGCAAAATCATTTTTGCTAACAATACTCTCATTCGCCAACCTCCGCTAAATTCTTTGTATGGTCTGTTAAGGTCGGCATTTGCAAAACCTAAACCTTGCAATATTTCTTCGGTACGAAAATGAATACTGTAGCCATCCAAAGTATCCATCTCATGCAATTTATCGGAATAAAGATGTAATAATTCTTCACTCTCCGGAGTGTCGTGGGCCGTTAATTTCTCCAATTGTTTTCCAATTTCTTCTATTTCTTTTTCCAATAAAAGAATCGGTTCAAACGCACTTAGTGCAACCTGATGAATTGAGTCATTCGTGTCAAAACTTAACAGATCCTGATGTAAATATCCAATGCTGGTGCTTTTACTTTTTTCAACGGTACCGGCAGAAGGGGAATATTCATTTACAAATAATTTCAGTAACGTGGATTTTCCGGTGCCATTATAGCCAATCAACCCGATACGTTCATTAGGTTGAATATGCCAAGTTGCATTTTTCACAATTGTACGTGCACCAAATTCGAATGTTAAGTCCTGTAAACCAGCCAGCATTATTATTTACTGTTTAGAAGTTAAAAAAATTGGATGCAAAAATAGTGCATTCACAGGTGACCGCCGATTTAGTTAACTTTGTCTTGTGTAAAAAACAAAAATTAATAATATGATTCGGCGTTTAATTTATTTGGTAGGAATTATTGCAATGGTTGCTTTTGGTTGGTTTTATTTTATCAATAAAAATTCAAAAGAATATAATTTACCAAAACAGAAGGCTCTAAAAGTTAGTGAACATAACGAAGCTTTTCATCAATCATTGGGGAATATGATGGCCGATTATTATGCTATGACTGAAGCATTTGTAAACTGGGATACTACTACAATAAATAAAAAAAGTGCTGATTTGATGACATCAATGAATGAATTGAATTTGGTCGATTTAAAAAAAGATTCATTGATATTTGAAACGGCATTGATCTATCAAAACAAAGCGAAAGACCAATTGGGTAAACTGGTTGAAGCTAAATCTTTAGCCGATA
>JAYWEL010000010.1:0-6188 GCA_043779285.1 Chitinophagaceae bacterium
ATTCTGCGGGCAGAAAGTAACTCCTGAGTCCGAATCATTCCCAATTCGATTCCTTGTTCATTACCAATCAAATTTTGGCCACCATCACCACGTGTTACAGATAGATAGCCCGTTCTGTATAATTTATCTTTTGACAAGTATGTCAGAAGTCTTGTGTTTTCGTCATCGGGGTGTGCAGCCACATATAATACAGAACCCAATACTTTTAATTTCTGAATGGCTAAATAAATATCTGCCGAGTTTGTAACCGGTATGGATTGAGCATACAATGTTTTATTAACATTCGTTTGAATCAGACTAAGAACTAAGAATAGAAAAATCAGTTTTCGCATTTGTATCATCAATATTTACAGGAAGATAAAAGAAGTTTAAAAAATATTATTCTTAAAAAAGATAAGCGGTAAAAACCGCTTATCAAAATTCATTTTTATTGCCCAACCAGGAATACCGCATTCGTAAACATTAGCTTTCCATTCTCCCAGAAACTGCGGAACAATAAATCATCGGTCAGATAGGTGATTGTACCCGCACCAATGTTCTGAACGCCAAATAACATACCGTCTTTCAGTTTTTCTCTTAGCTTAGAGCCAACAAATCCGGCAACCTGATTTTCTTTTTTAATGACTCCAACATTCCACCCCTGCTCTTTTATGAATTCATAAATCTTATTATCTCTTTTTAATGTATAATAAAATTCGGGATAACCAAAAGCCAGTGGATGTGTATTATCAATATCTGTTTTATAGATTGAGCCTGCAGTTAAATCCCGGATCGCATCTCTATCCCGATCATCAAATTTTTTAAGCTCCTCATATAATTCCGGTTTTTTTTCGTCGTCCTTTTTTACTTTGATTGCCCAATCCAGTTTTGCTAAAAGCGAAACAGCGTTTTCCATTGCAATGAGGCGTCCACCTTTGCTTATCCAATCTTTTAATTGATCGGTTGTTGTTTTATCACTCAATAATCGATAATTGCCATCAGGCAAAATCAATACGTCATAATTATCAAGTTTCAACCTGCCAAAATCATTGGCATTGATCATGGATACGGGATAATCTATCACTTGTTCGAAAAAATGCCATACTTCTCCGGCTTCTAAAGAACCTACCGTTTCACCTGTCAAACAGGCAATCCGTGGTGCTTTCATCGGATGTACTTTGCCACTTCCAAAATCATATCCCTTATCAACGAACCCGGATGAAACAGCCATTAATTGCACCTCATTGGCAGTACAATGTTTTGCAACCGTTTTCCATAAAGTATTGCCAAATTTTTCATTGCCGATTTTAAGGATGATGATAGACCCTCTGTCATATTTTTTCCCATCTATTTCAAAAGGATTGTCGGCAAAACGCAAACGAATACCTTCTTTTAATAACTGAGCAGTTACTTTAGCCGATTGCATCCCTTTCCAGGGTATAATAGCTCCGTAGTTGATTGAAATTTCATTGTTGACTTTTGCAAATGAAAAGTCAGTACCTGCAGACAGTATAGGTTGTTTAAAAGCATAGGCCTGTATGCCATAAACATACGGTAGTGACCAAGCAGTAATATCATACGTAGCTGAATCAACCAAACGGCTCCTCGGTTCAAATAATACATTCAACAAAGCACTTCTGGGTTGTTGGCTATTGATTAGAATATCATCAGAACCAATTGTAATAGATTCTTCTTTCCCGGTAAAATAATTATACCCTTTTGCTATTGATTGCTTTGTGGTAGAATATTTTATTTCATTTTTATTCAAAAGTTCCAGCAAGCTTACGATCCTTTCCTTATTTTCAGGAATGTTTTTGATAACATACGATTTGTATTCCCCGATTCCTTTATTTATAGCTTCGGAAAAATATTTTTTAAATTCGGAAGTCAGTTTACCGGCATTCAAAGAAGAAATTTCAATGGTACTTAATGAAGTGGTGAAATGATGTGTAGCCCTATCCAATAAAGTGAGTGTATCACCTTCATCATTCAATACAGCAATGCCACCTGCAGGCCCACCACCCTGTTCATAGGTCATGCCAATAGCACCGTTGAAAGTTGGGTAAGTATCCCCATAAGAAGGATAGAACAAATCAAAAATTTCTTTGGTGAAATACAACCAATTATTTGCATCAAAATATTTTGCATGATTCTTTCCGATACTTGTCTGAAAATCTCGCTGCCATCCGGTAATAACATCATGAAATGGTTGTGCTGCCGGAGCAAAATAATACGGTTGGTTTACTCCTTGCTCATGAAAATCGACATGAATCTGTGGCATCCATTGATTATACACTTTCAGTCTTTGCTGGCTTTCTACTTGTGTTTGCCAAGCCCAGTCGCGGTTTAAATCAAAATTGTAATGGTTGCTTCTTCCTCCCGGCCAGGGTTCCCGGTGTTCTCTCGACTCTAGTTTTGGATTTGCGTTTTTATTCCTTACCGAATTGAACCAGTTTATATACCGTTCTCTGCCATCCGGATTTATACAGGGGTCAATGATAACAACAGTATTCTTCAACCATTCTTTTGTTTTGGCATTTGATGGATCCGCAAGTGCAAACAGAGTCATCATGGCAGCTTCAGACGATGATGTTTCGTTACCATGAACATTGTAACTTAACCAGACAATGGCTGGATTATTTTCATTTGCTATAAAGCCTGCAGATGATAATCCGGCAGAGGCTAAATTATTTTTTCGTATCAATTCAAGGTTTCTTAAATTTTCGGGAGACGAAATAAATGCAAGCATTAAAGGTCTTCCTTCATTTGTTTCACCATAGTTCTGCAATTTCACAGTTGACCTGGCTTCCAATGCGACTGCATTAAAATAATTAACAATTTTCCAATGAGGTGTATATTTTTCGCCAATTTTATACCCCAGAAAATCGGAAGGGGATTTTAACTGTGCCGGGAGAGTTATGGTCAATAATATGAACATGCAAAAAAATAAAGAACGCTTTTTCATTTACGGTTGATTTATATTTTTTTAAAATATTTGATCAATAAAATATTGATATCTGTTCAAAAATCGGTGATTCTATTTAATAATTAAAAATGTTTTAAAAACTAATAAGCCATTCACCCTTAGGCGAATGGCTTATTAGTTTATTCTTGTATATTTATTTGGTATTAAAACTCCATTTCAATCGGGCAAAAAAGTATGAACCGTTAAAGCCCATTTGCTGTACACGACGGCTGTAAACAAATCTTCCTAAACTCATGTTTCCACTATGTATATGCCTGTCCTGATAAATATCAAATAGGTTATTGGCACCTACTGTAAATCCAACATCAGATATCAACTGATAAGATAATGATAAATCCGTAACCGTTTTTGCTGAGAATGTTTGATCTAATGTTTCTCTATTACCAGTAAATGCATTGATAGGGAAAGCTCCTGGATTTGCCGGATTAATAGATGGATCCAGATATTGCACTTCGCCAAAATTGACAAAACGCAACATCGCTCCAAACTTTCCATACTTATAATTAAAAGTCAAATTCACTTTGTTTTGCGGGTTAGCCACTTCAACACGGCTTTGATCTTCCCGATTAAAGTAATTTCCAAGCTGGCCACTGTTTATTAAAACATCTGAAGCATGAATTATTGGTTTACCGGATGCATCTTTTTTCACCTGGTTGTCAATGATAGTCATTGCAAAAGAAGTGCGTAAAGAATGTTTCTTGGCAAATGTTGTTGTATAAGTCATTACTGCTTCAAATCCACGAGCCCGGGTGTCAATAGCATTGGTAAAAACATTTGCTACGCTTGCACCTACATCTCTAAGTTGTTGTTGTAATGCAGCATTTGACCCACCGGAAAAATTATTGGTCAAAACAATTCTATTGTCTATATCTATCTGATATGCATCCACCGTTATTTCAAATCCTTTAAAAGGTTTTGCTGTTAATCCAACAGAATAACTGTTACTGGTTTCTTCCTGCAATTTGGGGATGCCCAAAATTTCTGCAACTTTACTGTCATTGGTAAACGTTCCACTTTCAACAGGAACAAGTACACCAGCCTGAGAAACAAATAATGTATTTGTTTTAGCATAAAAACGCTGTTGCATGGATGGTGCCCTGAAACCAGAACTGGTAGAAGCCCGCAGATTAAAATTGTCACTGAATTTATACCGGGAAGCTAATTTATAATTCAATGTAGAACCAAAATCGGAATAATTTTCAAAACGCAATGCACCTGTTACTAAGAATTTTTTAGAGATGTCCTGCTCCAGGTCAAGATAAATAGCTTTTGAATTTCTGGTTTTACCATCACCTAGCGTATTAATAAATCCTGCAAATACCTGCGATCCTGCAGGCACACCACTTGGTACATTATAGTTTTTATAAGATGCTTCTTCGCCACTTCTCATGCCAAATCCATCCACCCGGTATTCCAACCCCATGGCTACGTTTAATCCTTCCAGTACTTTATAGTTTCTAGACAAATCGGCATTCAAAGTATTTTGCCAATATTTCAAACCACCTGCATCAAAACTTTTCTGATAAGTTCCCGGACTGGTATATTGAGTATAATTGGCTGAATTATCGATTGTAAAATCGAATTTATTTGAACCAAACGTATTACTTAAATCAAAATTCCAATCCTGCATTTTTGTTTTAAATCCAACGGAAGATGAAAGATCCAGCAGATTTGAATTTATCTCTGGAAGAAATCCGTTTGGATAAACAGCGAAAACATTAGTTCTTACAGCAGCTGGTACTGCATTGGGATAACGGTAAAAACCAGCTCCATTCCCATTCTTATTGCTAAAACCTCCAAAAGCATAAACTTCTCCATGTTTACCTACCGGATATGAGAAATTATAAAATACAGATCCCCCTTTCATTTCTGAATTCCCGATATTCATATCAAAATTATTCCTGGTTAATCCCCGTGCAGACATAATAGAATCATCTCTTACTTGACCACCCACTGTTGGATAAACCTGACCGGTATAAGTTCCTGTCCTGTTTGATCTTTCTCTTTTGATATATTCCCCAGTTAAATTCAAATAACCTTTTCCGATATTAAATCCATAACCCAAGGAAGCTTGAAAAACGCCTCCATCATTTACTTTTACGGATGGGTCATCTGTTTTATTGTTTATTTTATATAATGCATAATTTTTATCATAGCTGGTCATGTTTTGACCATAACTGATACTTGCATCCAAAACACCGGTATTCTTTTTTAAAATAATATTGATAACCCCTGCAATCGCATCTGAACCATATTGTGCTGCAGCACCATCTCTTAATACTTCTATTCGTTCAACAGCCGTTGCCGGAATTGCACTCATATCTGTTCCAACTTGTCCTCTGTTTACCGTACCATTAACATTAACCAACGAAGACTGGTGACGACGTTTTCCATTTATTAAAACCAAAACCTGATCGGTGCCTAATCCTCTTAACTGGGCAGGATCTACGTGGTCTGTACCATCCGAAATAGTTTGTCTTGCCGATTGAAAAGAAGGAGCAACAAAATTGATGATTTGATTCAAATCGACCTGGCCAATATCTGATAGTATAGATGAAATAGGAATGACATCCACTGGCACAGGCGTATTTACTCTTGTTCGGCTTGGGTTTCTGGAACCGGTAATAGTAACATTGGTTAAATCTCCTGAAAGAGCTAGTGTAAGATCCAGATTAGTTGTGGCATTTTCAGTAACCATTATTTCTGTTCTTTGTGTTGTATAACCTACAAAAGATCCTATTAGTACATGCTTGCCAGCCTTTGCCGAAAAACTGTAATTTCCATTAGCATCAGTTACTGATCCTGTTTTTACGCCCTATAATTGAACAGAAGCACCTGCCAATGGCGTTCCGGCTGCATCTTTAACCACACCTTTTATTGTACCATTTTGAGCGTATGCAAAAAAAGAAAGTAAAAGTAGAGGCATCAATAATTTAAAATTTCGGAGAAAACGCAGATTGTCCTTAAACATAACTTTTAGTTTTAGCTAGAAAAATATAATGAAATTTAGTTGAGATAGAATATCGGAATCAAGATATAAGATTCGTAAATGTAGCAATTAAAAAAATATAGCCAAGTAATTTTAAAACCAGATTACGCAATAGCATTTTAAAAAATCCATATTTCTAATTTCATAATCTCTTGTATTCCTTATCTGCATTAGCTTATATTGAATTTAACCATAAAAAATCTCTAATGCTACGCATTAGAAAATATATGCCAC
>JAYWEL010000011.1:0-6185 GCA_043779285.1 Chitinophagaceae bacterium
GCTTTTCTGCGGTATAATACCATCTAAGATTTACACATAGTCCCTGCCCGTCCGGTCAGGCGGGCGTTGGACTATTTAGTAAATCAAGATGGTATAAGAAGAACACTTATTGAAAATGGATTAATAATTAAAGATCAAACTTAATTCCTTGAGCCAATGGGAGTTTATCGGTGTAATTAATCGTATTTGTTTGTCTGCGCATATACACTTTCCATGCATCACTACCACTTTCACGCCCGCCTCCGGTTTCTTTTTCGCCACCAAATGCACCTCCAATCTCTGCACCCGAAGTTCCAATATTTACATTGGCAATACCACAATCGCTTCCAAGCTGCGATAGAAACTGCTCTGCTTGTCGCATATTATTGGTCATGATAGCTGATGATAATCCCTGAGGAACACCGTTTTGAATTGCAATGGCTTCATCCATTGTTTTATATTTCATTAAGTACAAAATAGGAGCAAAGGTTTCATGTTGTACAATGGCAAAACTATTTTTTGCTTCTGCAATACAGGGTTTTACATAGCAACCGCTTTCAAATCCTTTTCCTTTCAAAAGGCCAGCTTCCACAACGAATTTTCCACCTTCGGCTTTACATTTTTCTATGGCATCAATGTACATGGCTACCGCATCTTTATCAATTACCGGACCCATGTGATTTTTTTCATTCATCGGGTTGCCAATTTTAATTTGGCCATAAGCTTTCACTAATTTCTCTTTGAATTTATTGTAAATTTTTTCATGAATAATCAATCTCCTGGTTGAAGTACATCGTTGTCCGGCAGTTCCTACTGCGCCAAATGTTGCAGCTATCAATGCAATATCCAAATCGGCATTTTCGGTAATAATAATCGCATTATTGCCACCCAATTCCAATAAACTTCTTCCAAGTCTTTGGCCAACTGCGGCGCCAACGGCCTTACCCATTCTCGTACTACCTGTAGCAGAAACCAATGGGATACGTTTATCAGTACTCATCCATTCTCCTACATTTCTGCCCCCACTAATAATATTGGAAACTCCTTCAGGTACATTATTTTTTTTGAAAACAGACTGGATAATATGCTGACAAGCAATAGCACAAAGTGGTGTCTTTTCACTTGGCTTCCAAATAATCACATCGCCGCAAACCCAAGCCAAAGCTGCGTTCCAACTCCAAACAGCCACCGGAAAATTGAAGGCAGATATAACACCTACCAACCCTAACGGATGATATTGTTCATACATTCGATGTCCTGGCCGTTCGCTATGCATGGTCAAGCCATGCAACTGCCTGGATAATCCCACCGCAAAATCGCAGATGTCAATCATCTCCTGTACTTCACCCATTCCTTCCTGAAGGCTTTTGCCCATTTCATAACTAACGAGCTGACCCAGTTCCTGTTTGTTTTTTCTTAATTCTTCACCAACCTGTCTCACAATCTCACCTCGCTTTGGTGCTGGCCAGTTACGCCATTCATTAAATGCTTTTTGTGCATTTAGAATAACAAATTCATAACTTTTTTCATCAGCACCTGTTACTGAAGCAATCAACTTTCCATCAACCGGAGAATAGGATGCTAATTTTTCTCCTTTTGACTTTTGCCAGTTTAAGCCGGTAGATACGCCTTCATTCTGCGCTTTTATTTTTAAAACTTTTAAAAAATTCATAGAAAAGTATTTATTCTTTTGATTGGTTAAGTTAATTTATAATTCAGCATTACTGTTTGTCATATTTTGTAACCTGTTCTGTAAAAATGGAAAAGAATCTTTTATAGTTTCATAAATTCGTTTCAGTTCATCTGCTGTAATACAATAGGGTGGCAGTATGTAAATGACGTTTCCCAATGGACGAAGCAAGATACCTTTTGATAAAAAATAATCATACGCATCTTTTTTTATCGAATGAAAATAAGAACTACCATCACCCGAACTGAGCTCAATTGCTAAAATGCTGCCTATTATTCGGATGTCTTTAACTATTTCATGTGTTTTTATTTCTTCAGCAAAATTAGTATGTGCAGTGTGAATCATAACAATTTGCTCCTGACAAGATTTTTCAAGTAAAATTTCAAGACTTGTATTTGCTGCGGTACAAGCCAACGGGTTAGCAGTATAGGAATGACCATGAAAAAAGGTTCTGCCAATTTCATCGTCATAAAAGGCATCGAAAATCTGATTTGTACATACAGTAACTCCCAATGGCATAAAACCACCGGTGATTCCTTTTGATAAACAAATGATATCTGGTTTGGCTTGCAGATAATCGATTGCGAAATTCTTTCCGGTTCTTCCAAAACCGGTCATGACTTCATCTGCAATACAAAACACTTGTTTTTCTTGTGCAAGAGCAATCAATCGGTCCAGGTATTTTGCTTCATACATGAGCATGCCTGCTGATCCTTGAACCAGTGGTTCGAAAATAAATGCGGCAACATTTCCGGAATTAATTAATTCGTTAAACTGATTACAGACATCTTCTATATTGTTTTCATCCGGCAAGCTTATGTGGTGAACATCAAAGAGGTTTTGGGCAAATGGAATATTGAATGCATTCCTAGCACTGGCACTCATTGCTCCAAAAGTGTCTCCATGATAAGCGTTTTCAAATGCAATAAGTTTTATCTTTTTTGTTTCTCCTTTATTATACCAATATTGAAACACCATTTTAATGGCTACTTCTACAGCAGTGGATCCATCATCTGAAAAGAAAACTTTTTCAAATTTTTTCGGCAGAATGCCAATTAATTTTTTGGAAAATTCAATGGCAGGGGTATGTGTAAACCCAGCAAAAATTACATGTTCTAATATTTTGGATTGTGCTGCAATCTGGTTTGCTATCCGTTCATTTGCATGGCCATGAAGATTTACCCACCAGGATGAAATAGCATCAAGATATGTTTTACCATCAGCAGCAAACAATGTACAGTCCTTCGCTTTTACGATATGAATGGGCTCTTCAGCTTTCTTCATTTGCGTAAAAGGATGCCAGATATAATTGTTTTCTTTATGACTCATTCATCAAAAATTTATAGCGATTTCGTCAGCCATTTTTGCAAAAGCATTCTTGCTCAACTTAGGCAAGGTTGGTATTTTAAAAAGTAAGGGAACTTTGGTATGGTTTAAAATATATTCTTCTGATGCTGGGTTGTTTTGGCCACTAAAAACAATACCGAGAATGTTGATTTTTCGTTGTTCTAATGCGGCTACACTCAATAATGTATGATTGATGCTTCCCAAGTAATTATTGGAAACAAGTACCACAGGTAATTTCAGTTCTTCGATGAGGTCGATAATTAAAAACCCTTCAGCTAACGGACTCATCAGTCCGCCAGCAGTTTCTACTAACAAGTTATTGTCTGTTTCCGGTAATTTGAAATCGCCTCTTTTAATTTGAAGGTTTTCCAACTCGGCAGCATAATGGGGCGATACTGGGGTAACCAATTTATAGCGTTCTTCATGAATTTTACAGGAAGGATTGCGTACATTATTTTTAATAAAAACACTATCCGAATTTTCAAGATCCCCTGCCTGTACTGCTTTCCAATAATCAAACCCAAGTTTTTGACAAATGGTAGCAGAACAAATGGTTTTACCTATACCCGTATGAATGCCGGCAATGATGATGTTCACGATAAGAATATTTTTATTTCATTAAATAATAAGTCAATTTCTTCACAGGTGTTGAAACTGTGAATACAAATCCGCAATCGTTCAGTACCTGTAGCAACAGTAGGAGGAAGAATGGCTTTTACAAAAATTCCTTTTTCAAATAGATATGTTGACAAAGCAGTTGTTTTAAAACTATCGCCAATTACAATACCTTGTATGGTAGAATTACTTTCTTTGAAACCAATTTCTGGAAATAGGACGGCTTGTTTTTTAAAATAATCGATCAGAAAAAATAATTTTTTTCGATTAGCTTTTGGTAATTCCGCATATACATGTTGAATTTGCAAATAACTATATGGCGGTAATGCGGTAGTAAAAATAAATGATCGGGCATGGTTAATCAGGTAATTTCTCAATATTTTAGAACCCGTAACTGCAGCACCGTGCAAGCCAAGAGCTTTGCCAAAAGTATATATGCAGGCAAACACATCTTTTTGCAAATTATATTTACAAACAAGGCCTTCACCATAATCTCCAAAAACACCTGTTGCATGAGCTTCATCCACAATTAGCAATGCGCCATATTGTTTGCATAATGCGGCAATTTCAATTAAAGGTGCTTCATCTCCATCTATCGAATAAACCGATTCAATGGCTACTATTTTTCTGCCTGCTATTTGTTGTAATTTTTTTTCCAAGTCTGCCAAATTATTATGGGTAAATTTTACCCTATTTGCATGGCTGAGTCGCATGCCGTCTATAATACTGGCATGAATTAATTCATCAGAAATATAGCTGTCTCCTTTTGCAGCAAGACAACTAAATAGACCCACATTAGCCATATAACCTGAATTAAAAATCAGGGCAGATTCCATATTATGAAAAGAGGCTACTAATTTTTCGGCTTCTTCTGCTTCAGGTGAGTTTCCTGTAATAGATCTGGAACCTGTAGCCCCAGAATAAATATCAGCAGGAGGTGGATAAAGTGCATGTAGCTTTGATGCAAATCCAAAATAATCATTCGAACTGAAGTCAATTTTCCCCCGACAATCAATAAGCGATCTTAAATGACCTCTGGTTTTTTTTTCATCCAGTTTAGTCATTAAAAAATTATCAAAGTCATTAATTGCATTCACTTCAATACAGTTTGCGGTTCTTTTACCTTACAGTTTGCTTCTTCTTTAAATGGTTTACGTGCTGTTAAACCAAGTATTTTAAACATCTGCATATCCGTATCAAAATCGGGATTGGGTGTCGTTAATAATTTCTCTCCGGCAAAAATGGAATTGGCTCCTGCCATAAAACATAATGCTTGATCGGAAATACTCATATCATTTCTTCCAGCAGATAAGCGTACCACCGATTTTGGCATCAAAATTCTGGCTGTAGCAATCATTCTAAGCATCACATCAATTTGTACTTTCTGGTTATTCTGAAGTGGGGTTCCTTCAACCGGTACCAATGCATTGATAGGTACTGAATCGGGATGTGTTTCCATTGTGGATAGGGTATGTAGCATTTTTACACGATCATCGTCTGTTTCTCCTAAGCCAACAATGCCACCACAGCAAACACTTAATTTAGCTTTTCGAACATTATTTAACGTATTGATTCGGTCATCGAATGTTCTTGTGGAAATGATATTTCCATAATTCTCACTACTAGTATCTATATTATGATTGTATGCAAAACATCCGGCTACTTTTAGTTTTTCTGCCTGTTCGTAAGTCAGCATTCCCAGTGTGCAACAAACTTCCAAACCCATTTCATTTACTTCAGATACCATTTCCAAAACCCTGTCAAAATCCCGGTTGTCCCTCACTTCACGCCAGGCAGCTCCCATACATAAACGCGTAGCTCCATTTGCTTTTGCCACTTCAGCTCGGGCTTTTACTTTTTCAACGGTCATTAAAGGTTCAACTTCAATACCGGTATGATACCGGGCTGCTTGCGGGCAGTAAGAACAATCTTCTTTGCATCCACCTGTTTTGATTGATATCAGGCTACTGATCTGTACTTCGCTGTAGGCTTTATTTTCACGATGTATGGTAGCTGCTTCAAAAAGCAAATCAAGCAATGGTTTATAATAAATATTTTTAATTTCATCTAATGTCCAATCGTTACGTATTCTCATAAATATTTTATTTGGATGCAAATATATCTATTTAATATTTTTCATGTTCATTTGGGAAGTTTTCACTTTTGACATCTGTTATATATTGTTGAACAGCTTTGGTAATCTGTTCATGCATGTTCAGGTATTTGCGTAAAAACCGAGGATTAAATTCAACATTGATACCTAACATATCATGCATGACCAATACCTGGCCATCACAATCAACTCCGGCACCAATGCCGATGGTAGGGATTGAAATGCTTGCTGAAACTTCTTTAGCAAGTTTTGCCGGTATTTTTTCAAGCACCATTGCAAAACATCCAGCTTCTTGTAAAAGCTTGGCATCCTTGCGCAATTTATTTGCTTCTTCTTCTTCTTTGGCTCTTACCGTATATGTTCCAAATTTATAAATGGATTGTGGTGTTAAACCTAAATGACCCATGACTGGAATACCTGCTGAAACAATTCGTTTTATTG
>JAYWEL010000012.1:0-30483 GCA_043779285.1 Chitinophagaceae bacterium
CAGCCGTATTGGTTTTGCCGGCCGGCCTTCAACTGAATAAAGTTTTGAAAAGGATTCTTCAAAAATATTCCAGTTGATCCTATTGGCTAAAATATACAAGGGATGCTTGTGGCTCAGTTGTTCTTCAAAGCTGCTGTAAAAGCCAAGCTGAGATGGAGATTGTTTTTTTTGCTAACATAAATATCTGCAAGATGTATTAAGCAAATCTCCATTTTCTTGCAGATATTATCAACTCATGTTATCCCCAAAGTATTGTCCAGTGTGGATTGTGTAGCTTTTTAAGGGATGACTATTTAGAGCACATTGAGGAAAAATTACAATTGCCGGATAATTTGCTCTGACCTCCTCTTTAAAAAAAACTTTGCCCCATGTACCATTTGTTTTTCATTATCCGAACCTCTTTCTCCCGAACCGTGCAAAAAGAAAATGACCGGATATTTTTTTGTGCTGTTAAAATCCGGGGGCATTAAAATCCGGTAAGGCAAGGAATCCACACCGGTTATCAACCATTTTTTCTGATACAGCGAAAAATCCTGTGCCTGCATCAACAAGCTTGATGTGAACAAAATAAACGTAAACAGGAATTTTATTTTCATTTTAATAAATTAAAGTCGGCTTCTTTTACATCCCTGCTGTTGGTGCCAATAAATACTTTAAAATCGCCCGGCTCTGCCACATATTTTAAATCGTTGTTATAAAATTTTAAATCTTTTATAGCAATCGTAAAATTCACTTCTTTTGATTCACCTTTCCGTATCATGATTTTCTGAAAACCTTTTAACTCTTTTACGGGCCGGGCAATGGAGCCAACCAGGTCCCTTATATACAACTGCACCACTTCTTCACCATCGTATTTCCCGGTATTGGTTACTGTAACCGTAGCTTTGATCTTACCCGTTGTATTTAATGAAGCTGCGCTGAGCTTGATATCGCTGTAAGAAAATGAAGTATAACTTAATCCAAAACCAAATGGGATTAATGGACTGTTCTCAACATCCAGATAATTGCTTCTGAATTTTTCAAATTTATCCGTAGGTTGAGGCCTACCGGTATTCAGATGATTGTAATACACCGGCACCTGCCCAACATTTCGTGGAAAACTGTTTGTCAGTTTCCCAGAAGGATTGTAATTCCCGAACAAGACATCTGCAACAGCATTACCGGCTTCCTGTCCGGCATGATAAACATATAACAAAGCATCCGCCTGATCCATTTCCCAATTGATTACCAGTGGCCTGCCCGCCATCACAACCAACATCAATGGCTTACCTGTTTTTTTCAGGGCCTCTATCAATAATCGCTGACTAACCGGAATCCGGATATCCGAACGGCTGGCAGATTCACCACTCATTTCAGATGCCTCACCAATCACGGCAACTATTACATCCGATTGATTGGCCATGGTTACTGCTTCATCAATCATTTCCTGTGGGGAACGTTTATCTATTTCAATCCTTGTACCAAATACATTTATTTTTTTCGCAAAAACGGAATCATCAGATATATTGGCACCTTTTGCATAATTGATTCTTACAGTATCGCCACACAGATTTTTAATGCCATCCATGACAGGAATTGCCAAATCACGGTTTCCCGAAACCGCCCAGGTACCCAACATATTAGCTTTATTATTCGCCAATGGTCCAATCAATGCAATGGAACCTGCTTTTTTTAATGGGAGTGTCTGTTTTTCATTCTTCAGGAGCACAAAGGATTTTGCAGCAAATTCCCTTGCAGCTTGTTTCTTATCTTCTGACAATACTTCTTTCACTGCCCTTTCGTTATTGCAATATTTAAAAGGGTCTGCAAATAGTCCCAACTTATATTTTGCTTCCAGAATCCTTCTGCAGGCATCATCAATATCCTTTTGTGTCAGCTTGCCTTCGCCCAATGATTTTTTCAATGTGGTTAAAAACCCTTCCCCTACCATATCCATATCCAAACCGGCTTTCAGTGCCAAAGCAGATGCAGCTTGCAAATCCCCCATACCATGATCTATCATTTCATTTACAGAAGTATAGTCCGATACAACCATACCCTTAAATCCCCATTGCTTCCGCAGCAAATCGGTTAATAACCATTTATTCCCCGTTGCCGGAATATTATCAATGGTATTGAATGAGCTCATTACGGAGCCAACACCGGCATCTATGGCAGCTTTGTAAGGTGGCAAATAATCATTGTACATTTTAACCTTGCTCATATCCACCGTATTGTAATCCCTGCCTCCATCTGCAGCTCCATACAAGGCAAAATGCTTTACACAAGCCAGCAACGTATTGTCTTTACTTAAATCATTTCCCTGGTATCCCTTTACCATTGCCCTGGCTACTTGAGAACCCAAATAGGAATCTTCTCCTGAACCTTCGGCAATTCTTCCCCAACGTGGATCACGGGCAATATCCACCATGGGTGAAAAGGCCCAGTTCAATCCATCGGCAGTGGCTTCATTAGCAGCAATTCTTGCACTACGTTCAATCATGGGCATATCCCAACTGCAGGAAAGGCCCAGCGGAATCGGGAAAGTTGTTTTGTAACCATGTATCACATCAGAACCAAACAGCAATGGAATTTTCAACCGGCTTGAGTTTACTGCAAGTTGCTGTGCTTGCCTTATTTTTTCTTCTCCTATTACTCCAAACAAACCTCCAACCTGTCCTTTGGATATTTTCTCTTCCACGCCTTTGCTCACCACGGCACCGGTGGCAACGCCACCTCCAGGCGTTAATAGATTCAACTGGCCGATTTTTTCCTCCAGCGTCATTTTCGCCATCAGTGCATCTACATAGGTTTTCATCTTAACATCATTCGTTTGTTGCGATGCAACCTGTAATGATATCAATACAATAAATCCGAATAGTATTCTTTTCATATTTTCTCTTTTTTATTTTGCCAGATATGGTTCTATTATTTTTTGCCAAATGGCATAGCCTTTTGCGTTCATATGCAAATTGTCCTTGATAAAAATATCAGGCAACGGTTTACCGTCTTCACCCAACATGGCATTCCAGACATTTACAAAATTTGTTTGTTTTTGTTTATTCAAATATTCCCTGATCAATGCATTGGCCTTTACCATCCTGTCTTTCAATTGCCATCGGGCTACGGATGGCTTGATGGAAATAAAAACAACAGGCACTTCCGTCATTTTATTCCGTATCATTTCAAACAGGGTACCGAATCTGTCCCGAACTATCTCACTTGTCACCGTATCTGAAATTCCAATATCATTTTCGCCGCAATAAATTACAATCTGCCTGGGCAGGTAAGGAAAAATGATTTCGTCTGCATAGCGTATCACATCGGGAAGTGACGAACCGCCAAAGCCACGGTTGATGATGGTATGATCGGGAAAATCATCGTGTACATTTTTCCACATGGTGAAAGAGGAACTGCCTACAAACAAAATGGCATTCTTAGCTGGAAATGAAATGGAGTACTGTTTTTTAAAAGCTGCAATTTCATTTGCAAAAGGCTGTGCTATTGCTGCAGAAATAAACAACAAACAAAAAAGAACAAAACACAATATGTTCTTAAACAATCTTCTCAACTTTTAAAATTTCATCATTAATAAAAATTATTTTTTCAACCAAGGACTATCAAAGTTCAACTTTTTTAATCCTTGTTTTATTTCCGGGCAACTCATAAATAATTTCCACAACAGGCCTGTTCGATAATTTTCCATCATCACAACGATCGGACCCTGGTCAATGGCCAGGTACCTGGGAGTATACCAGTCGGCCGTTTCACTGAATGCATCATAAAAGCCATATTCTCCCCAAACTTTATCTTTCATTCGCCGATCGGCGAACCAATGCTTCATGGCCGCCATTGATTGGTTCGGTATATAAGGAAAAGAGGATAATGCTGCTGTTGGAGCAATCACCCCAAGATCCCTTTTTTCATCGGGGGCATGACCAGCATATCCTTTCATGGAGTAACTGGACGTTAATCCCCAGCTATTTGGTCCATAACCAATAAAATTTTTGGGGTTATCAACACACCATTGATAGTTAATTAACGCCTGTGTTGTATTTTCTTTCCAGTAATCTGCGTATTGATCTTTTAATCCTCTCGGGTCTAATCCAAGATAAGAGTAATGCGACCAAAATAACGGACCTCCATTGACTGCATCACCTTGATGGTGCATTTGTAATTTATAACCCGCATAAGATGGTGGATTGTTTTTAATCTTTCCATTTTCTGCCCAACCTTCATGGTACACTTCGGCAGGTACTCCATGCGTGGGTGATGAAGCAGCCAGAACATACATGATCAGGCATTCGTTATACCCACGTACAGCAAAATTCATAACCCATCCGTTGTTCGGACTCCAATGCCAGTACAAAACATTTTTCCCATTACGATACCAGTTAAACTCCACTTCTTTCCAAAGCTTATCCACCCGAGCCGCAATTTCCTTTTCCCGTTTATTTCCATTTTGAAAATACTGACGTACACAAAGCAAACCCTGGATCATAAAAGATGTCTCCACCAGATCACCGCCATCATCATTTTTGCTGAACGGTTTTACCTTTCCGGTTTCTCCCTGCCACCAATGTGGCCAGGCTCCGTGAAAACGGTCAGCCGTTTCCAGAAAATGTACAATTTTTTCAAACCGTTCAACGCCTTGCTCCCTTGTAATAAATCCTCTTTCTATACCAACAAGGATAGCCATGACGCCAAAGCCACCCCCACCACTGGTTACAGTGTTTTTATCATTTTGCGGATAAATATTATCGGAATGAAATCGTTCTCTTGCCAAGCCACTTACTGGTTCTGCACCATCCCAGAAGTATTGAAAAGTTTGTTGTTGTACTTTATCGAAAATTGCTTTTTCTTCTGCACTTAAATTGAAAGTGGAAGGTGTATGTAATTGTTGGGTTTTACAGGAAGCCGTGAAAAAGATAAACAATAAAAAAAAAATCTTACCTGCTTTCATAAATTATATTATAGATAAGGTGCGGTGAATCCCAGTCTGCGCATTCCGTTCTTTACTTCCGGGCAACTGGTAAATAAATTCCATAACAATCCACTCCGGTGATTTTCTATCATCACAATAATAGGTCCCTGGTCTATCGCCAGCGTAGAATTGGCAAACCAAAGATCTTTTAAACTAAATGCGTCATAAAAACCGTAAGTTCCCCATAACTTGTCGCCCAATTTATAATAAAAGAATTTCAATGCGTTCATTGACTCTATTGGAGTATAAGGGAAAGAGGAGAGAGCAGCCGTTGGTGTAATTACCCCCCTATCATTATTGGGTTCATTGGCCGCATATCCTGTTGGAATATCGCTTGCAGTAAGTCCCCAACTTAAATTACTATAACCAAAATAACCTCTCGGATTGGCTTTACAATATTCATAGTTGATTTTAGTATGATTTGTTGTCTGTGTTTGATAATTGGCATACGCATCTGACAATCCATTTGGATTAATCCCTAAAAAAGAATAATGAGAAAAAAACAACGGGCCACCATTAGTAGGCCCCAATGGCAACTGAAAACCATAGTAAGTATTATTATTCCGGATGCTTCCATTATTAGCCCACCCATTATCATATACTATTTTTGGAATGGAATCGGTAAGAGATGAAGAAGCAAGGAGATAAACGATAAGTGCTTCATTCCAACCTCTGATCTGTTGATTAATAACCCAATTAAAATTGGGGCTCCAGTGCCAGTATAAAACGTTCTGGTTATTTTGCCGGAACCAGTTCCATTCCACTCCATTCCAGATAGTATTGATCTTTGTACGTAATTCTGTTTCCACTGCATCCGCACTGCTGAAATATTGACGGGCCGTCAACAATCCATTTATTAAAAAAGAAGTTTCTACCAGATCGGCCCCATTATCATTACTGCTGAATGGTATGGTGGCACCGGTTGCTCCATTTACCCAATGAGCAAAGGCACCATGATAACGGGTGCAATTATTTAATAAGAAGTTGGTGATCTTTAAAATGCGGTCACGGCCTTCTGTTCTTGTGATGAAATTTCTGTTTACTGCGGCTACGATGGACATGATGCCAAATCCAGTACCGCCTGTTGTAACTACATCCCCACTTGAATTTCGTTCCCTTGCCATGCCGCTAACAGGATGGCCAAATTCCCAAAAGTACCGGAACGTTCTTCGTTGTACAGTATCCAGCAACTGGTTATCAGTAAGAATTGGAAATTTATCAGATGAGTCTATTGATGTTATAAATTCAATATTAATGGCTGTAGCCAACAATCCTTTTTTTGAAGACTGCAAATTAACTGAGGCCCTGAGAAAATAACGGGTTAAATTTTTTAATGCTGATTTGGGTACAATAACTATTACACTGTCATTTTTTTCGTAAGTATAATTTACCACCAAAGAAATTACTCCGTTTTCATTTAATGAAATATTGGCTGCCACACTTTGCTTATCTACGGCATTGTTAAAAGCAAATTTTAAAACAGGGTTAATTTTTATATCGTAGTAAACAGCGGTGGATGGTTTATTATCTACCTGTACGGCTATCAATTGCAGGGAATCTGGTACAGGAGGGCCTGCATCTTTTTTTTTGCAGCCAAAGCTTAGTATAAGAACGATTAATATGAAATAAATTTTTCTAACCAAATCTTTATAATTGAAAAAACGAATCATAAATTTATTCTGTAACTATTTAAAAAAAATAAAACCAAATTATCTATTGAAAGTAAAAAACGGGGCTGTTTTTCAAGCCCCGTTGAAAATAATTCAGGAATTACCTGCCTGCAAGCTCCAATTGATATAAGGCATTAATCTCAGCATCCGATAAGGCTTTATTATAGAATCTTGTCTCATCAATATTACCTCTGAATAAACCCTGGAATCCCTGGAGAGCAGACAAAGGGAAACCATTTGTAGTATTAGGATATCCTCCGAATAGTACCTGTGTACTTGTTCCCGCAGGTAAAGTCATTGCACCAAACCCAATTCCCCCAGCCTCCCTGAACCTGAAGTTATTGTTTGACACCCGTATCCCATTTGCATAAAAATCAATAAAGGAACCTGCACCATCCCATCTTGCTACAACATGTACCCATTTATTAGCCCCTTTTACTGTTTTAAAATCAGTTTCTCTAACACCATAATCATTGATATTATCTCCTTTCAGTAAAGCAGCACCTTTAGTAGTTGCAATATTAGTTTTAAGCACTAAGGTGTCATTATAAGTTACCGGTCGGCCATTTTCCAAAGACAACAGTATCGGACCGTCATTCCAATCTGTTTGTTTAGCGGCTCCCAATGTTAAAGCAAATGCACCTGTTGGGCGGGTGCCGGTGCCTTGGTTTTGAGTGAAAATCCAGGTACTTACTGAGAAACTTCCAATATCTGAATTCAAAGCAGCAATCGTAGGATATAAGATATAACCACTATCTAACTTTACTGCCTGACCTTTTATACCAGTTAAAAAAGTTGCCCTTAAGTTTGTAGTAGCGGCAGTTGAAGAAATACGTTCGTTCAGAGTACCATCAAAACTCCAATGAGCTTTCAGATTGGTAGACGCTACTTCATTTGAATTATTATACCCTCCGATTGATGGAAGGGGCACATCTTTGTTTTTGTTGCAATTACCGGCAACAAGCACGGAAAAAATTCCTCCTGCTATGAGAAATTGAAGAATCGGTTTAATTGTTCTTTTTTGCATTTTATTTAATTTTAAGTTTTCGAAAATATAGAAATGACCATAAGTTGTTGATTATATTTCAGGTAGGTCGCCCCGTATATGTGTAATCAAATTGTTTTTCATTGCTGTTGCCTGAAATTTTTTACTCTATTTTAATTAATAACCGGGATTCTGCATTATTCTATTACCACTCAGATCAATCTGCCGTTGCGGTATGGGAAACAAATTATGCTTCGGGGAAATATATGGTTTGCCCAATGCCTGCAACACGGTTGCTGCTCTTCCAGTTCGTCGCAAATCAAACATCCGGTCATGCTCAAATGCCATTTCCACCCTTCTTTCTTTATAAACTTTATCCCGCATACTGGCCTGGCTGATGGCATTTACCGGTGCCAATCCTGCCCTTTGTCTTAACTGGTTCAGTGCAATTTTGGATGCCGTTGTATCATTTAATTCATTTTCCACTTCCGCTTTTATCAGGAGTATTTCGCCATACCGGCAAACCCTCAGGTTCTTATTGGATTGACCCCTGTCAAAATAGGACTCTGCTGTCCGGCTTACATAAGCTTTGTAACTGTAATAGGGATTAGGTAATGTGTTGCTGGTAACAAATCCATCCCATAATGCAGAACCTGATACTAAAATAGTAGCTGCTTTTCGAAGGTCACCAGATTCATAGGCATTAACTAAATTTTGAGAAGGCACATTAAATCCCCAGCCAAAATCTCCGGCACCTGAGCCCCGCATTCCCTGTACCTCTGTGTATTGTTGAATTCCTTTCGGCGGATTTTCGGTAATAGCATTTACTTCCCAGATAGATTCGGAAGAAAATTCCCCTGCCTCTCTCCATATCATTGCATAATTTGGTAATAAAGAAAACTGGTTGGAGTTAATTATTGCATCGCACATCGCTTTTGACTGCGTCCATTTATTTTGATACATATACACTTTGGCTAATAAAGCCTGTGCTGCTGCTTTAGATACTCTTCCTCTTTCTGCCACAGAAATTACAGCAGGAAGTTTTACAGCCGCATCGGTCAGATCACTTTCAATAAAGGAATAAATTTCAGCAGATGTTGCACGGATGCTGGCTGCTTCAATATCAGCTTGTGAGGTCAACACTTTATCTATTTTGGGTACACCGCCAAATACCCTCACCAGGTTCCAGTTAAAATAAGCTCTTAAAAATTTTGCTTCGCCGATATACCGATCCTTATCAACTGGCGGTAAAGTCATTTCATTTAAAAACTTAATGGCATAGCATGCACGGCCAATACCTTCAAAATTTCCCTCCCATACTTCATTAAAGGAAATATTGGTGGGAGATATCAGCCATCCATCCAGTTCTATTTTATCTCCGCCACCATCTCCGGGGGAGCTTCCTTTGTCCGCATCATCAGAAGTAATGCTGGAAATACCAATCCATGGAAACGAATGTGTTTCCCAATCATATAACCTGTTATAGACGGCACCAATTATTCGTTGTGCCCCATTCTGTGGATTATTTAATAAATCATTAATTGTTGCTCCCCGTGGAGGCTCGTTCAAAAAATCTTTACCGCATGAAATAAAGGCAATCAAAAACAGCAACGAAACAGGTAGTATTTTTTTGGAATATATATATATCATAATTGCTGATCATTTAAATTCTATGTTAACACCTATCAAATAAGAAGCGGGTATAGGATATATATTTAATTCGATACCGGCCTCATTCTGATTACCTGGCAATTCAGGTGTAAATCCGGTATACTTTGTGAGAATGTATGGGTTTTGTGCACTTGCAAAAACTCTCATTCTTTCAATCCGCTTATACAGCTTTCCAACCGGGAAAGTATAACCTGCTGTGATATTATTAATTCTTACAAAAGACCCTGATTCAATAAAATAATCGGTAGGATAAGGTGTTACGTTACTGGCACCAGGGTAGCTGTTATTATTACTACCGGGTGTCCACCTCTTATTAGCTACGTCATATTCTACATTATAATTACTGCCAAAACGGATGCCCTTTTTCCCATTGTACACTTTGTTGCCAGCAACACCAACAAAATCCATGCTAAAATCAAATTGTTTCCAGTTAACTGAACCACTTAAGCCATAATAGATTTTTGGCTGGTATGAACCAACATGTTCCCGGTCAAGGTTATCAATGATGCCATCATTGTTTTTATCTACAATTTTAAAATCACCCGGAACAGTGCCAATCACATGCGGGTAGGAATTTATTTCCCCGGTATTTTGAAATATACCATCGGTGCGATACACCCAGAAAGAGCCAATCGGCTGCCCTACCAGTGTTTGTGTGGCGGTGGAGCCGTTATTTAAATTCCCAAAATTCAGGGCCCTTCCAATACCTACATTTTTTACTACATTTTTGTTGTAGGTAATATTTCCCCGGATGGTGTAATTAAATTTTGTATTTACTTTTTTATTCCACTGAAGAGAAAGCTCCACTCCTGTATTGGCAATTTCTGCTGCGTTGGTAAGAAACGAATTACCAAATCCCAGGGAGGCATAAGGGATGGTAAAGAGAGCATCTTTAGCAACTTTATTATAAAAATCTATTTCGCCACGTAGCTTATTATCAAGTGTAGAAAACTCAATACCGGCATCGAACTCCCTCACCACTTCCCATTGCAGATCTGGATCTGCAATGCCAGTAACGATAGCTCCATCTATTCGGTTGGTGCCAAAATATGCATAAAGCCTTTCCTGTGGCCGTAAATCAAACGCACCGGGACGAATAGCGTCATTGCCTACTAATCCAAAACTTGCTCTTAATTTCAGGTTATTGAAAAATTGCTGATTGTCCATGAACTTTTCGCTGCTGATTATCCAACCAATTCCAATAGATGGGAAGTTTCCCCAGCGTTTATGTTCCGGAAAATTGCTGTTTGCATCTCTTCTGAAAGTAGCATTGACAAGGTATTTGTCTTTAATTTTATAATTGGCTCTGATAAAATAAGATTCCCGCCTGAAATAATTGCCAATTGGATCTCTGAAATTTTGTTGCCCATTAGCAGAGTCTTTAAAGTTTAATTGCCATGCGTCTTTATTATTTGCAATATTTTTATTAGTAATTGATGCCCGGCTTCCCCATCCATTTCTTCTTTCAGCAGTATGGCCTACTGTAACCCGTAAGTCCTGGTTGTTTGAAAACTTTTTATCATAAGTCAGATAATTATCCCACACCCATTGGTAAATGCTGTCACGATTAAAAGAAAGATCAGCTTCATCATTACGCTGAGCTCCTTCTGCTCCTCCCGGTAGAAATGTTTTATACGCCGGAGTATAATTCCATCCGTTATTCTGCTCCAGGTCAATGCCGAATTGAGATTTGAAAGTAAGCTCTTTAATGATCTGATATTCGCCCCATAAAGTAGTTTGCAGCCGGTTGCCATAACTACGGTCATTGGTAGTTTTTAAAGTAGCATAAGGATTGCCGACATTGCTGACTCCACTTGATGTGTTGCCAAAACTGCCATCGGGATTCACCGCATTGAAAATAGGTGCGGCAATATAGGCGGTGGTAAATAAGCTATAAGGTTTATTCTCAGAAATATAATGAGAATAGCCGATGTTGTTTCCAATTTTGAATTTTGAGGTGATGGCAAAATCATGATTATACCGGGCAGTATATCTTGAATACCGGTTGTCAATTAATATCCCGTTTTCATTCAGATAGCCTAATGAAAGAAAATAACGGTATTTATTTTTTCCCCCACTGACAGAAAGATTATGACTATTAAAAATTGCAGGCCTGGTAATTTTATCATACCAGGAAGTTGAACCGGTTACATCTCCACCGGTAACTGCAGGGGCACCGGCTGCTTCGTTTGAATAAGCGGCATATAACCCCGGACCAGCCATTTCCACTTTATGTGTTAACAGTTTAACTCCAGCCTGGGCATTATAATTGATAGAAAATTTTGATTTACTTCCTGCCTTAGTTGTTATCAATACCACGCCATTGGCTGCACGGGCACCATAGATAGCAGTGGATGATGCATCTTTTAAAATATCTATGGAAAGAATATCTGCTGAATTGATATTTCTTATATCCGTAGTAATTATTCCATCTACTACATAAAGAGGATCTGCTCCACCCAATACTGAGCCCACTCCTCTGATCCTTACATTGGGAGTACTGCCCGGAGCACCGCTGTTAATTATTTGTACCCCGGAAACTTTTCCCTGGATAGCCTGAGTAGCTGTTAATGCAGGAATATTGATTATATCAGCACCTTTAATAGTAGCAGAAGAACCGGTAAGATCTTTTTTTCTTGAAGAGCCGTAACCTACAACTACCAGTTCCTCCATGGATATTTCTGAGAACTGAAGTATAACGTTTATCGTACTCCTTCCGGATACTTTTTCCTCAACACTTTTGAATCCAACATAACTAAAAACCAGTGTTGCATTATCAGGGACTGTAATGGTATAGTTACCATTAGCATCAGAAACCGTTCCGGCGGCACTTCCTTTAATATTAATGGAAACACCAATTAAAGGTTCTCCACTGGGGCTAGTCAGTTTGCCGGATACTGTTATGTCCTTTGAATAATAATCCAACCTGTTTAGATTACTATTTGCATTCACTTGCTGTGCTGTTAATAAAAATAGAATTGATGCTAATCGCAAAATTCGACTAAACCTGGGTTGTAACAGGTTATTTTCTGTTTTAGCTTCAGTTTTGTTTTGTTTCATTTTTCAGAATTGATTAGCAATTAATCATGATTTAAAAAAAATCATCTTTATAGAGAGTCTAATTGAAGTGTTCAAGCTACATATTTACCAAACATAGACAAATTAATAATTAATTAAATTTAATAAAATTATTCCTTTCCTAAAATATAGCTTGACTCATTAGCGTTGCGTTATTAATCAAACATATTCAATTGGTTATGATTTTGTTCTTTGAAATATTGTAATTGGGTTTGCTGAAACAGTTGATTTATGGGCATTTTTTCAAAAATAGAGATGCTTAAAATCTGTAAAATTTCGTAGAGGGATTGCTGAAGCATAAATTTCTTCTTGGCAATGGCTACTAAAACATAAACAGAGACCGCTATCCATACTTGTGTTTTTACTGCATTTTCTGAATGTCCCCAAAAAGATTTTATTTTCAGGTGTTGCTTTATCCCTGCCCGTTCCGTTCAGGCGGGCATTTAAAAAACAATTCTATTTTCCAACGGTGTTTATATAACTGTGCTACTTCGGCTGCGGTAAGATCAAAATTATTAGTAAGGAAAATCAAAATCTTTCCTGTCTGTTGATCATAAAATTTTATCCTCCGCATTTTTTCAGGATAATGTTTTGCAGCATAATGTCCATTTAACAAGATAGCCTGATCATAAATAATGCCTTTCGTTTTATCAACCTGGTGTGAGTAAATTCTTCGGCAATTCATATTGTCTTTAGCTCTTGTTACAAAGAAGGCATTACGTATATGAATGTTGTAAATCCGCTTGTAGTCAACATATCCTCTGTCCATTATATAAAAACTATTGGCTTCAAAAGCTATAACATCTAATACATTTACATCATGGACCGAGGCTGTGGAAAATAATATGAACTCAGGAATAGCTGTTTTTAAATCTAATTGTGTGTGCAATTTTATGCCGCCTTTGGTACTGCGAAAAGTAGCCCAGTAGAAAGTTGATAAACACAAATTAATGGTAGTGGCATCTATAGCAAAGACATTATTTTTCAACTCTACTTCCAAATCATTTTCGTCAAGATATAATTGCTTTGCCTGTTTAATAAGCAGCATGGCAAGTTCTTCGTAAATAAGGTAAGAACGATTTTCATTTGCCCGGGTAAGTGTGCTGTTAGCAACTAATTCGCCAATACCAAGATGATAAAGTTTATGTGTATTCGCTTTTAAACACATCAGTGTATCGCTTAAACTTTCCCGATGGGTAAGCTGCCCGAAGGCCATACATAAAAATTGTTTCCAGCATGTAAAACCTTTTACCTTATACTCGCCATTGTGGCGTGTGACAAGGGTTTGAAACGATGTAGAAGAAACCAAATCCATTATTTGAGAAAATACATATTTGCCGCCATTCATAAGTAAATGATTTGCAGCAAATTGCAATTTTATTTCTTCTCAAAAAATCAAATCGTCTTAGGCTCACGTTTAACGCAAACTCAATATCGACAATACTTTCAAAGAACTAATGATTATGACAACGCAACGCTAATGAGCTTGACTATATAAAATATCCATTACTAAAGACAATAATATTATCGTGGTTGATGCGTCACCGATTGATTTAAATTTACACTTTTAGAAATCATTTTTTGATTTTCTAAGCTATTATTCCAGCTTTTTGAAATGAAAAATAGTATACCTCATTGAACAAATAACTTATTAAGGATAATAAAAAGAAACTTGTACTCCTTAAAGAGAGAAATAAAATGAAAAAAGCCTCATATTTCTATGAAGCTTTCGTGACCGCGCCAGGATTCAAACCTGGAACCTTCTGATCCGTAGTCAGATACTCTATTCAGTTGAGCTACGCAGCCATTCCGTTTAACGGGTGACAAAAATAATTCAATTTACCATTCAAGCCAAACTAAACTAAAGTATTCCCATTATTCTTTTCCGCCTATCCAAATTTTACAGAACAACTTATTCAATCAACTGTTTTTCAGTAGCTTTAACCACTTCATTTTTCATATATCATAAAGAATCATTCATGAAATGAGCCATATGTAAAACTTACCAACCGGTATGATTATTTGTGGCGAATTCCATCTGGCGCAAAAAATAAAAATAAACAGATGAAAAAAATACTCTTTCCTGCTTTGCTTTTATGCAGTATTTCACTTTTTGCACAAAACATTGCATCGGATGTAAAATCATTCACCCTGAAAAACGGGATGAAATTCCTTGTTCTGGAAGATCCTTCCATTCCTAACGCCAATATGTATCTATTCTGGAAAGTGGGTTCCCGGAATGAATATCCGGGCATTACAGGATTATCGCATTTTTTTGAACACATGATGTTTAATGGGGCAAAAAAATATGGCCCTAAAATGTTCGATCAAACCATGGAATTTAACGGTGGGGCAAACAATGCTTACACAACAGAGAACCTGACAGTGTACACCAATTGGTTTCCTGCATCTGCAACCGAGGTAATTTTCGATTTGGAAGCTGACCGTATTGCAAACCTGAATATTGATTCCGGCATGGTAGAAAGTGAAAGAGGCGTTGTGCTATCTGAACGTAGTACCGGTTTGGAAAACTCACCCTGGCGTAGTTTGGGTGAAGCAGTTCAAGCTGCTGCTTTTGTAGAACATCCATACCATTGGTCAGTTATCGGTTTCGAAACAGATATTAAAAATTGGAAAAAGAAAGACCTGGAAGATTATTTCAAAACTTATTATGCACCAAACAATTGTGTAGTCGTTGTTTCAGGTAATGTTCAATTGAACGAGATAAAAAAACTGGCTGAAAAATATCTTGAACCGATTCCAGCACAACCTGCACCACGGGCCATTCATATTGTAGAACCTCCACAAACAGGCGAACGAAGAGTGATGGTAAAAAAAGAGGTGACCGCTCCGTATTTGATGATTGCTTATCATACTGAAAACAATAAACATGAAGATCATTATGCATTGGATGTTTTAAGTTCCATTTTATCAAGTGGCAAATCATCCCGCTTATATTCATCATTAATTGATAAGCAACAATTAGCTACTTCGGTATTTACCGGATACAGCGAAAGCTTCGACCCGAATCTTTTTCAATTTTATGCAGTCTGCAATAAAGGAGTGAATGAAGCCGATCTGGAAAAAGCTATTTATACAGAAATAGAATTAGTTGCGAAAAATGGAATTACGGAGACCGAATTACAGAAAATAAAAAACCAGAAATTGATGGAGTTCTATAATAATGTAGAGACCATCAATGGTAAAGCAAATAACCTGGGCACTTATGAAGTTTTCTTTGGTGATTATAAAAAAATGTTTGACGCACCTGCTGCATACAATAACGTAACGGCAGATGATATCAAACGGGTGGCTGGAAAATATTTCAAAAAAACCAACAGGACTGTTGGAGTTTTAAAAACTAATACGGAGGACTAAACTATGAATAAGATATTTTATAAAATTATCATCGCTTTTTTTGCAATTGCTATTTGCAACAATTTATATGCCCAGCCTGACTCATTTAAATTACCGGCATGTGAAAAATTTGTTTTGAAAAATGGATTGACTGTTTATTTAATGGAGCAACATGAGGTTCCTTTAATAAATGTATCCGTAATAGTTGCTGCAGGAGCCATTTATGACGGCGAAAAAAACGGATTGGCTTCATTAACTGCAAACGGATTGATGTATGGAACCAGCAATTTCAGCAAACAAAAAATAGAAGAAGAATTGGATTTTATCGGTGCAAGTATCCTTACCGTAGCATCAAAAGAATCTTCTTCCTTGTCAGCTAAATTCGCCAGCAAGGATGCCGGCAAAGTTTTATCACTCATTAAAGAAGTGTTGCTTTATCCGGTTTTCAACAGTGTTGATTTCGAAAAAGAAAAGAAAAGAATTCTGGTAAATCTGGAACAGGCAAAAGAAAGTCCACGGAATGTGATTGGCAATTATTTCGACAAGATGTATTATGGCGATCACGTGTATGGTAATCCGGTTTCAGGGGAAATTTCTACCGTATCATTATTAACCGTGGAAGATTTAAAATCTTTTTATACGGCCAACTATCTTCCAAATGGATCGGCAATTGCTATTGTAGGCGATTTCAATAGTAAGGAAATGAAAGCCAGCATTTCGCAACTATTTGGGGTATGGGAAAAAGGAAAAAAACTAACTACTTCTATGGCAACTAAGGCAGTGAATAACCCAGTTACTGCAAAAGTATTATTGGTGAATAAAGATGATGCCCGTGAAACCACTTTTTACATTGGTGCTGCAGGTATTGAAAGAAAGAATCCGGATTTTGTAGCCATTGAAGTGGTGAATACAATATTGGGAGGACGATTTACATCCTGGTTGAATGATGAGCTGAGAGTAAATACAGGGCTGACTTACGGGGCAAGAAGCAGTTTCACTTCATTGAAGAATGCGGGAACTTTTTATGTGTCTACTTTTACTGCCAATAAAAATACTGAAGCGGCCATTGACAAAGCTTTAGAAGTATTACAGAAACCACATCAACTCGGTATCGATGAAAAAACATTAACCTCTGCCAAAAATTATGTAAAAGGACAATTCCCTCCTCGTTATGAAACTGCCGGTCAATTAGCCGGATTTCTGACTCAAATGTTCTGGTATGATTTTGATGAATCATTCATCAATAATTTCCAGAAAAACGTAGACAACCTGACCACCGAAAAAGCAAAAGAAATTATTGCTAAATATTTTCCAAAAGACAAACTGCAATTTGTTTTGGTTGGTAAAAGTTCGGAGATAAAAAAGATTGCTGAGAAATATGGACCTGTAACAGAAGTACAGATTAAGGAAGACATTAAAAAAGCATTTTAGATTTTACAAAAAAAGATCGCCAATCAAGCGATCCTTTTTTCATTTCAGAATATTTGAATTATTCAATCCCGGGTTGTTTCAATTTCCAGCCAGTTTTTGCTTTTTCTTCCTCCACCATTTTCTTAACATCTGCAAGCAATTGTTTGGCATCATATACAATGCCGTCTTTAATGGTATACTTGACCCCTCCTACTCTTTTCACTTTATTATCGGTATCCAAACGGATAGCTCCAGTACCATAAAGCACTTGCAAATTTTCCAAAGGATTTTCATCCACAATGACCATATCGGCCAACTTTCCGATTTCAATGGTACCCAGATCTTTTTCCGCACCCAACGCTTGTGCAGCATGTAAGGTTGCAGAACGTATTACTTCCAGTGGATGAAACCCGGCTTCACGCAATAATTCCAGTTCACGGACAAACCCAAATCCGTACAACTGATAAATAAATCCATTATCACTACCGGCAGTTACTCTTCCTCCACGGTTCTTATATTCATTGATAAAGGCCATCCATAGCCGATAATTTTCTTTCCATTGTACTTCCTGTTCTGTTCCCCAATTAAACCAATACGATCCGTGTGAATCACGGCTAGGTTCATAAAATTTCCACAAAGAAGGCAAAGTATAATCTTCATGCCACTCGGCTCTACGGGCTCTTTGTAAGTCACGGTTGGCTTCATATATATTAAATGTGGGATCGAGCGTAAAATCCAGGCTCAGCAATTCATTCATTACTTTATTCCAATGCTCGCTAAATGGAGGAGCTGCTTGTTTCCACAGTTTACCCGCTTCTTCAAACCGGTTTTGTTCATTGGAGTAATTATAATTTAATGGATAGTCCTGTATCGTTTTGTTGGTGAATAATGCTTCCGGCAATCCATACCAATGCTCCATCGATGTTAGTCCGGCTTTCGCAGAATTCAACACATTCCATCGGGCCACATCCATCTGTGCATGGTGCATACAGGATCTTAATCCCAATTTTTTATTTTCCCTCAATGCAGCTTCCATAATATCGGGAGCAGCACCGAAAAACTTAATACCATCGGCACCCTTTTTTGCATTTTCATGAACCCATTCAACAGCCTGTTCCGGAGTGCTGATGGGTTGTTTGGAGCCGGCACCAAAAGCTGTATACGCATAAATTCGGGGGGCCGTAATTTTATTTTCTGCACTGAGTCTTTTTTCATCCAGTGTCCAGTCGAGCCCATTTCCGGCTGAAGGGTCACGTATGGTTGTTATACCATGTGCCATCCAAAGTTTGAAAACATATTCGGCTGGTGTTCCCTGGCCTTTACCACCAATATGTCCGTGCATGTCTATCAACCCCGGCAATAAAAATTTCCCTTCGCATAGCAGTTCTTTTCCTCCTTCCTTTAATTTGGGCCTGCTGTTTTCATTGATGGGCATGCCGGCATTTCCAACATTGGCAATCTGAACAATCCGGTTTTTTTCAACTACAATATCAACTGGTCCGATAGGTGGAGCCCCGTTCCCATTGATTAATGTTACGCCACGAATAATTAGTTGTGTATATTGCCCGTCGCCTTCTTTTTTCTCCGGAGCTTTCACTATCTGTCCGAAACAGCATTGGATTAAAAAGACTAAAGCAACAAATAGAAATGTTTTTCTCATAATAATTTAGTTAGCAGGATGGAAATTACAAATAAATCAATCAGTTTTATGCCATGAAGATTAATCTTTGGTCGGTGGGTAAAAATAATGAGCTGTATGTAAAAACAGGTATCGATGAATTCACTCAACGAATTGCCAAATATTATCCGGTTGAATGGAAGATTATCCCGGTTCCAAAAAATGCCGGATCGTTGTCTGAAACTGATTTGAAAAAGAAAGAAGCCGAATACATTTTAAACTATTTGCAGAAAGAAGATTATTTGATTTTACTCGATGAAAAAGGAAAAAACTTTTCTTCAGAAACATTAGCTGCTTTTTTACAAAAAAGGGCTAATGAAAGTAACAAAAATCTTGTATTCCTGATTGGTGGTGCATACGGAGTGGATGAAACCGTTTTACAAAGAGCAAACCACACATGGAGTATATCACATTTAGTTTTCCCTCATCAATTAGTTCGCCTTATTTTAGCCGAACAGATTTATCGTGCCTGTACCATCAACAGAAATGAAAAATATCATCACAAATAAATGATTGATCTTTACTTCAATTAAATAATATGAATTTATCCATTACACTGATCATTATCATTCTTACCTGTATAGTTTCCATTAATGGATTCAGTAACCGAAAAATTATCCATGAACTGATTTTCTATCCGCCTGCAATAACGGAAAACAATCAATGGTATCGTTTCTTTACCTGTGGATTTATCCATGCCGATTATGCCCACCTGGCATTTAATATGTATGCATTATACCTCTTTGGAAGCAGTGTAGAAAATGCATTTATTACCATTTTTGAACCCTATGGCAAGATCCTTTATATTGCATTATATGTTTCGGCTTTGTTGGTTTCCTTATTACCAACCTTCAATAAACATAAGGAAGATTCGAATTACCGTAGCCTGGGAGCATCCGGAGCAGTATCTGCTGTTGTATTTGCTTATATCCTTTTATTTCCCTTGCAGAAATTGGGAATCATTTTCCTGCCTTTCTTTATTCCGGGTTTTATTTTTGGTTTGTTATACCTGGTAATTTCTTCGTTTATGGGTAAAAAAGGGGTAGACAATATTAACCATTCGGCACATATTTGGGGTGGTATTTATGGATTTGTATATTTGATTGTGCTATCCGATATTATTTCTGATTTTCCAGTATTGCCAAAATTCATCAGCGAGGTGACGGGTTATTTAAACAGTCTTTAATGATAGGCTTAATATATGACGGGATGTATCAATGATTTTAAATCGATTGTCAATCCGCATACCAATTATCCAAACTATTTTTTTATTCATTTCCAAAATCCAGACATTTTCTTTTTCGGTTTTAGACAATTTTTGATCTATCAAAAATCGGGAAATTTTTTTCTTTTTGGACATACCCAATGGGTAAAAATAATCGCCTTGTTTCCACCTGCGAAGCAGCAAAGGAAATTTAATTTTATCGGCATCAATAGTTGCATGTAATTGATCTGTATTAATTTTATAACCTTCGGCATTAACCGTTTTCAAAAACAGATGTCCCAGGGCAAACTCAATATTATTATCATCCTTTTCAATGATGATGGTAGAAGAATCTGCAGATTGATTCTCCGCAATAATAAGCCAGTTACGGTTTTTAATGATCTGATGTGATTTTGATTTTACATATTTACCGGTTTCAGATTCCAACAAGTCCATCACTTCATTGGTTTGATTTACCGTAAAACCAAAGTCTTTTATTATCTCGTATAACACACTTTGCAATGGCCAAGTTTTTTTCAATTTCAATACTGGAATATGAATTTCATTTCCTTTTAATTCCAACAGTTTCATTTTATGCTGGTCGATGGATTGTTTATACAATTGTTCTATTTCACGGAAACGAATAATATTATCAGCCAGATTAGATGCAGCTTCGGGAAATACACTTTCTACCAATGGAATGATTTGATGCCGGAAATAGTTTCGACTGTATTTATCTGAATCATTGCTGCTGTCTTCAATCCAGTTAAGCTCCTGCTTTTTTGCATAAGCCAATAATTCTTCTTTTTTAGCAAAAAGCAATGGACGGATAACCTGTTTATTTTGGGGCAATATGCCTCTCAAACCACCAACCCCCGTGCCTTTGAAGAAATTCATCAACAGTGTTTCAATATTATCATCGAGATGATGTGCCGTTAGAATATATCTGGCCACATCCAATTCATGAAACCATTGATACCGCAAATCTCTTGCCGCCACCTGAATGGATATTTTATTTTCCATGGCATAAATTTCCGTCTCAAAATCTTTTACATAAAAATCAACAGACAAACTTTCAGCCAACTCTTTTACAAATAATTTATCCCGTTCGCTTTCTTCACCTCTCAATTTAAAATTGCAATGAGCTATGGAAAAATTGAATCCGGATTGTTTACAAAGATGACAAAGAACAACCGAATCCACTCCACCGCTTATGGCAAGAAGCAACTTGTCTTTTGGATGAAAAAGATTTTCTTTTTGAATGTATGCGTTGAATTGTAAAACTAAATCCATGTTTATTTAAATAACAAAATGATGTTGATCGAATTTATCAATGGGTGTAAAATTTAAAAAGTCAATTCTTCATACGCACTACGCAATTCGCCAAAAGCATGCATATCATTTATTTTTTTAGCTTCTTCCATTCCTTTTTCATATGTTTCTATGGCTTTTTCCGTCTCACCATGTCGCTCTAAAAGTTTTGCCAGATGGTAATAAGAACCAACATATCCCGGATTTTTTGTTAAAATATTTTCAAAAAATTCTTTCCCTTTTATATCATCCCCCAGTTTGATATACTCCAATGCCAGTGCATGTTTTATGAAATTATCATCAGGACTTGTTTGTAAAAATTCTTTCAATTTTTCTATTCTTTCCACGACTTATAAAAAATTTAAATTCTTTGTTAATTATAATATACTCTTATCGCTTATCTTTGTGTTAGTTGCATAAACAACTTTTATTTTTTCACGGCAAAACTACTTTCGATGAAAATTCTGGTTTGTATCAGTAAAACGCCGGATACCACGGCAAAAATAGCTTTCACCGACAACAACACGAAATTCGTAACAGATGGCGTACAATGGATCATCAATCCGTATGACGAATGGTATGCATTGGTTAGAGCGATAGAATTAAAAGAAACTGATGCCCGCCTGAATGACGGAGTCGGGCAGGCTTCGATAGTTATTCATTTAGTAACAGTTGGCACATCTGATGCTGATCCTATTATACGTAAATCATTGGCTTTAGGTGGCGATGAGGCGATCCGGGTAAATGCAGATAGCCAAGATAGTTATTATATAGCTGCTCAGATTGCCGAAGTCGCTAAAAAAGGAACATATGACTTGATCTTAACCGGAAAAGAAACCATTGATTTTAATGGATCATCTATTGGAGGCATGGTCTCTGAAATGTTGGACCTTCCTTATATTTCACTGGCTACAAAACTCGATCTTGCCGGAAATAAAGCAACGATTACCCGAGAGATAGATGCTGGTGAAGAAGTTTGTGAAGTTGATTTACCTCTTTTAATAAGTTGTCAAAAAGGAATGGCAGAACCACGTATACCCAACATGCGTGGCATTATGGCTGCTCGTACCAAACCTTTACTTGTTGTAGAACCCATAGCAGTAGATGCGCTTACAACTGTATCTGCATTTGAATTACCAGCAGCAAAAGCGGGTGTAAAACTAGTTGATCCGGATAATGTGGAAGAATTGGTTCGTTTATTAAAAGAAGAAGCAAAAGCCATTTAATCATTTTAGCATTTCAAAATTTAGCATATGTCAGTTTTAATATTTATAGCACAAGCCGATGGTCACGTAAAAAAATCTTCATTAGAAGCTTTGACCTACGGTGCAAAGATTGCTGAACAATTAGGGACAACTGCAGAAGGTATTATTTTGGGCAGTGTAACGGATGAGCTTGCCAGCCTGGGAAAATATGCTGTAAAAAAAATTCACCATGTAAATAATCCGGATTTAGATAAACTGAATGCACAGGCTTATACAAAAGCCATTGCACAGGTTGCAGAAGCAATCGGGGCACAGGTAATCGTATTTTCAAATAATATAGATGGCAAGGCTATTGCGCCAGGATTATCGGTAAAAATGAAGGCTGGTTTAGTTTCCGGAGCTGTTTCTTTACCGGACATAAGCAATGCCCGCCCGCCCGCCCGTGCCGGTACGGACGGGGATGATCCGGTCGGACGGGGTTTTATTGTAAAAAAATCAGTTTTCTCCGGAAAAGCATTTGCGAATGTGGCAATCAACACAGCAGTAAAAATCATTTCTTTAAATCCAAATGCATATCAAACCATTGAAACAGGAGGAATAGCTGAAATTAATACCATCGATTTTGTGATGGAACCTTCAAAAATTAAGGTGATTGCTACAAATGTTGTGAGCGGTGAAATATTATTGACTGATGCAGATATTGTTGTAAGTGCCGGACGTGGATTGAAAGGACCTGAAAACTGGGCAATGGTTGAAGAGTTGGCAAAACTTTTAGGTGCTGCCACCGCTTGTAGTCGTCCGGTAGCAGATGCACACTGGAGGCCACATAACGAACACGTTGGACAAACAGGCATTGCCATTGCACCGAACTTATATATAGCCATCGGAATTTCCGGAGCGATACAACATCTTGCAGGTGTAAACCGAAGCAAAGTAATTGTGGTTATAAATAAAGATCCGGAAGCACCATTTTTTAAAGCAGCAGATTATGGCATTGTTGGTGATGCTTTTGAGGTTGTTCCAAAATTCATTGTCGCACTCAAAAAATTGAAAGGAGTTGCTTAAATAGTATACACAATTTTATTAAAAACCATGTGCCTGAGACACATGGTTTTTTTTATACCCAGAAAATTAATAGCTTTTATATGAAAGCCTTAATTTCGTAAAGAATATACAGTCAAGCATCTTAACTAAGACGAACTATTTAGCATGAAAAAAATCGAACTGGAAATAGTAGCCCTTTCACACAGCATTACACAATCACACTCTTATGCCGTTGTTTTAGGTGAAATGAATGGCATTAGAAGATTACCGATTGTTATCGGCGGTTTTGAAGCACAGGCTATTGCAGTGGCTATTGAAAAAATGAATCCTACCCGACCACTTACACATGATTTATTGAAAAACTTCATGCTCTCTTTTAATATCGATTTACACGAAATAATCATCAGTGACCTGCAGGAAGGGATCTTTTTTTCTAAACTCGTTTGCTCATCCGAAAATGACACCATCGAAATAGATTCCCGTACATCGGATGCGATAGCCCTTGCAGTACGTTTCGGCTGCCCGATATATACGTATGAAAATATTCTGGACAGTGCCGGCATTTTAATGGAAGATACCGGTGAAGAAACGACTGAGCTAAAAACAGAATCAGGCAAGGGAGCAGAAGTTTCTTTAGAAGATGAAAAAACAACAAACGACCTGAAAGCCCTTACCTTGGATGAATTGAATGTATTGCTAAATGATGTATTGGAACATGAGGACTATATCAAAGCTATATCCATCCGAGACGAAATTAATAACCGGAAAAAGAAAAAATAATCAACCCCATACCAGGTGATTGCATTCCCCAATTGTAAAATTAATCTTGGCCTTCAAATTACGGGTAAAAGACCCGATGGTTTTCATGACCTGGAAACAGTATTCTTTCCTGTTCCATTAAAAGATGCATTGGAGATTATACCTTCCACTAATGATGAAGAATCTATTCTTTTTTCATCCAGTGGTTTACCTATTCCCGGAAACCCAAATGACAATATTTGTATCCAGGCAATTGGACTTTTGAAATCAAAATTTCCACAAATCACATCATTACAGGTGCACTTACATAAATCTATTCCAATGGGTGCCGGACTTGGCGGAGGCAGTGCTGATGCGGCTTTCACATTAATATTATTAAACAAATATTTCCATTTAAACCTTTCTCCAGATCAACTTAGCGAACTGGCTCTGGAACTGGGAAGTGACTGCCCGTTTTTTATAAAAAACAAATCATGTTTTGCAAAAGGAAGAGGAGAAATTCTGGAAGAAATTAAGTTGAATCTTTCTGCATATAAAATACTTTTAATTAATCCTGGCATACATATAAACACAACCTGGGCGTTTTCTCAAATCAGTCCAGCTGTACCTATTAAATCAATTAAAGAAATTATCAGTCAACCCATTGAAAGCTGGAAAGCTGAATTAGTCAACGTTTTTGAAAACCCCATTTTTCAAAAACATGTTGAACTAAAAGAACTTAAAGAAAAATTGTACAATGCAGGTGCCGTTTATGCATCTATGAGCGGAAGTGGTTCAAGTATCTATGGTCTTTTTAATAAAGATGAAATTCCTGACATTAGCCATATTCCAACACATTATTTTATGAAGGAATTAAATTGCCAGTTCTAATAGCGTTTCTAAATTCAACGGATCAGTAACCATCCTTAACTCAGCATTTGAATTTATTGGCCATAATTCCCTGGGCCGGTCCCAATATAATTCGATACCATTTTCATCCGGATCATTCAGGTAGATAGCTTCCGAAACTCCATGATCTGCAGTGCCGGTTAAAGGATACCCTGCTTCAATAATTCTTTTTACAATAATAGCCAGTTCTTTTCTGCTTGGATAGAGAATAGCCACATGAAATAAACCAGGGTGGTTTCGGTTTGCAACAGGCATACCCTTGCTCATCCAGGTATTCAATCCAATATGGTGATGATAGCCACCGGCAGATAAAAATGCTGCGCTATCTCCCATTTGTTGAGTTACTTCAAAACCCAGTAAATCCCGGTAAAACCGAAGAGATCTATTAAGGTCAGAAACTTTTAAATGTATATGACCGATTTTTGTCTGAGGGGGAATTGTATAATCCATGATATTCGAACAGATTTTTTTTAAGTAAAATAATGCTAGCTTTGATTCAAAGTACGAAATATCAATATAATTTCTACCATAAGATTATTCCTTTCTCAAAACCTTGATTTACTCAATCATCGAGGTTAAGTTTTTTATGCCGGCAATGGTTTGCCGGTGATGCTGCATTTATCTACACTACATTTTTATCTTTAAATATTATACCATGCAACCTGTAATGGATACAACCGAAAAAACACAATATTATTTATCTCTTGAAGATAAATACGGAGCACATAATTATCATCCGATACCAGTCGTATTGAGTAAAGGAGAAGGTGTTTTTGTATGGGATGTGGATGGTAAACGTTACTACGATTTTCTGAGTGGTTATTCTTCACTGAATCAGGGGCATCGCCACCCGAAAATCATGAAGGCCTTAATTGACCAAGCAAACGAACTAACCTTGACCAGCAGGGCTTTTCACAGTTCGGCATTAGGTGAGTTTGCGAAATATATAACAGCTTATTTTGGATTCGATAAAGTATTACCGATGAATGCAGGGGTAGAAGCCGTTGAAACGGCTATTAAACTTTGCAGACGCTGGGCCTATACCGTGAAAGGCGTTGAAGAAAATAAAGCCAAAATAATTGTATGTTCCGGAAATTTTCATGGCCGTACGAGTACCGTTATTTCTTTCAGCACCGACCCTTCTGCTAACAAAAATTTTGGGCCTTATATGCCCGGGTTCATCATCATTCCTTACAATGACAGTGACGCTTTAGAGCTTGCATTAAAAGATAAAGAGGTTGCGGGGTTTTTGGTAGAACCCATTCAAGGCGAAGCTGGAATTCTTGTACCGGATGAAGGTTATTTGTCGAAAGCAAAACAACTTTGTAAAGAAGCCAATGTGTTATTTATTGCCGATGAAATACAAACTGGTCTTGCACGTACTGGTAAATTACTAGCTTGCGATCATGAACAAGTAAAACCGGATATCCTGATATTAGGTAAGGCATTAAGTGGCGGCACACTTCCTATCAGTGCGGTGTTAGCCAATGATGAAATTATGCTGACAATAAAACCAGGCGAACATGGCTCAACCTATGGCGGCAACCCACTGGCATGTAAAGTAGCGATGGCATCTTTGCAGGTATTGAAAGAAGAAAACTTAGCAGAAAATGCTGCGGCAATGGGTGAACTATTTCGAGAAGAAATAAGAAAATTAAATTCACCTCATATTAAATTAATCAGGGGAAGGGGATTACTAAATGCAATTGTCATTCAGCACCCAAATCAAAATGCAACCGGGGATTTATGTCTGATACTGAAAGAAAATGGTTTATTGGCCAAATCTACACAGGGAGATAAAATAAGATTGGCCCCTCCCCTAATCATTACAAAAGAACAGATTTTGGAGTCTGTAGCTATTATCAAGGAGAGTTTAAAATCATTGGATTAACCCGTTTTTATTTATTAACCGTATAGATTAGTAGATATTTTTGTTATGAGGTGATTTTATTTTTCATAGAATAAATCATTTTTTCGTCCATTGAAATGTGTCAATAACATTTGAAAGTATTACTGATAAAGACATTCAGGGTTTTATTGATTTATAACCCGTTATTAATGCATAGGTTACAGATCAACTTGTTTTCTATTATTTAAAAAATGAAACCCGATTTCTTTGACCTTTTACATTTGTTTATTAATTTACATCCACTTCCTGTTAATCTCTCATCCTAAACCATTACTCAGTTTCCATTTTAAATGCTGAATAATGTAGAACAATCGATACTATCTTAATCTATGGCAGACTACCTTATTTGCAAATCTAATTTTGCAATTTTAGATAGTGAAAATGACAAACAACATAATTGTTTATTTAATAGTGATGCTGGTTTCCGTATCAACTGTATATGCACAGTCGGCTGCAGCATCGGCTTCCGTTACTATTATGAGTCCGGTTGTTTTTTCTAAAACAGAAGACATCAGTTTCAATACCTTGACCCTGAACACTGCTTCATCGCAAGAAGTGGTACTGATAAGTGGAGGACTGGGTTTTCATTCATTGTATATTCCGAAAATATCCATATTTAAACCAACGCAAAAAGGAGTTTTTACCATTTATGGATGTACGGATAATTTCTATTCCATATCAACCCAATTGGTAATAAAACTTTTACATAGCAATGGCGAAGAGCACATATATGCCCAGTCAATGATTGACGAATCTTCTTTAATAAATAGCGTTGGAGAAAGAAGTATAATTGTTGATGCTAAAGTGTATGTTGATCACACTCAACTGGCAGGATCATATACTTCCAAAAACTTTACACTTACCATAAATTTCAATTAAATTCCAGTTGTCAGAATTTATTAATTTAGCACTAATTCTTCTTCAGCCAGTTTTTTCGGTTTCCCCGATTGATCGGTATATGTAACAACCAATTTTCCGGAATGGTAATCGATATTTTGATTGACATCTAATTTTAATTGAAAATTTCTTTTTTCATTAGGTGTATAAACTGCCAACCCTTTTATTAAACCAACACGGGATGATTTACCTTGAGGAGAAATATAATTTACAGTCACATCGCCATATGAAGAATAATCTCCAATTCGATTAAACGTTATTTTCAATATAGGTTCGGGTAAATTTTCTGTTTGAACTGACAGATTGGAAAGGTTGATTTTTAAATTAGGTTCTCCAACTCGAATTAATACGGGCATAGTAATACCAAAAATAGGAATCAGTTGAACTGAAATGGATGAATCTTTTTTCTTGTTTTCTTCACCCAAAGGCTTGTCAGATGGTACAGCTCTAAAATACATATGAGACCTGTATTCACCAGCAGTCAATTCATTCGCCTTTACTAATTGAACTTTTACAGATTGCGCTTCATTAGGCCCTAAGGTTACGCTTCTTGGGAAAAAACGTAAATTTTTACTGGCAATTTTTTGTAATGAATCTGGTTCTGTAATCTGTTCAAAGCTTCCATCTTCATTCATTCTAATTTGTACAAATGTAATGACATAAGTTGCTGAGTCTTTTCCCGTATTGGCGAGATTCAGTTCTTCCGATCTTTTTGCTCCTTCAAAAACTACTCGCTTGGGTGTAATTAATAAATTACCCTGTGCATACAAGTTATTTAAAAAAAACGGAAGAATAAAAAATGTTCCTAACAGTAAAGAACAACTTTTAAATATGTTGATCTTGTTTATAAAATAATTTTGCATAAATCAGCATTGGATTTAAACATTTAAAACATAACCTGATTCCGAAACTACATTAAAAAAAATTAGTGCTATAAAAATATAGCACTAATTTAATTTGATGTAAAAATTTTAGTTGTAATTCACTGTTACACTAAATGGAGTTCCGGTAACATAGGTACCAGCAGCCTGTGCCGCACTAACACCTAATGTTGCTCCAACATTTATTACCTGTGTACCACCTGCAGACAATGCACCTGCTGTAACACCGATGTTACAAGTAAATGCTGTAGCATTCATTGTGTTAGCTCCACTTGTAAGCACTACAGCTGCAGACGGCAATGTAATGTCATACGTGTAACTACCTTGGCCTGCTACAGTAAATGAAGCAGCAGAAACAGTTCCATTAACTACAGGCAAAGTAACACCACCGGTTGCACTACGGGTTCCCGCAGGAGCCAAGATTACTGAACCTCCTGAAGCTGTAACAGCTATATTTCCGAAGTTCATGTCTACATTCTTAGTAATGCTGATTGGGGTTACGATTGTTGCAGTTGCTGTAGCAGTTGCAGTTGATTGAGCTTTTGCAGAGTTTGCAAATGCAATCAGCACTAAGGCTGACGCCATTAACTTGATTGTTTTCATTGTTCGGATTTTTGTTTGTTTTTCGTTGGATGAGCCCAACATTATCTTAAACGAGACTTCTTAATTATTATTGTAGAACTAGCACTACTTTTTTTAAATTGTTTCTACTTATTAATTTTTATGCTAATTTTTATTTTTTTACTTTTAAAAAATCAATTATTGATAAAAGGATTCCATGTTATTATTTTCTCCGGCATTGTAAATACTGAAATTCAGATTACTAATCAAATCTCCATCACGGGTAGGCTTAATTGAAAATGAAATTTTTTCGGTCAGGGATTTTATTTTTAATTTTTTTAATTGCTCGGTGTCTATACTTGCATAATATTTACCTGGTATTAATCCGATATAACTGAAATACCCATCCGGTTCGGATAATGTACGGACAACAAATTCAGACTTTTCATTATAAATATTTATGATAACCCGCCCAATGCCTTTGTTCATTTTATCATTTAATAAAGTAACATTACCAGAAGCCTCTCCAAATACAGAAACAGGAACTTCTATTAATTTAAAATGATTTGGTTCGGCAATAACCCGTATACTTGGGTTTTCAACCTTCCAGGCAATATTGTCAAAACTGTTTTTATCAATTTCGATAAAATAATGATTATATGCTTCCAAGCCGGTTACACGAATTGTTGTGTCCTTATCATTACGAACCGTTTTTCCGGCATTCACCCGTAAACCCATTTCATCTACTTTGGGTTCGCCTTTATCTCTTTTTCCATTACAATTAATATCTAAGAATGGTAGAATTATTAACCCTCCTCTTCCAACCTGGTTTTGATTGGAAAAACTCGCAGATCGGGTTTTATCATTATAAAGCAGTGATCCGCTTATAGCCTGTGTAGCTGAAGAGTTTAATTTGTTTTGTCTGCCAAAAAAAGAAATCTGGGCAAAAGAAAAATCATACCTGAATCCAAGGCCATAATAGTTCAGATTCTTTTGAACGTCTCTTTCGTAA
>JAYWEL010000013.1:0-2608 GCA_043779285.1 Chitinophagaceae bacterium
ATTCAAGAAGCTGGTTTCTTATTTTATCCGAAGTGACAAAATCCTTTTTCGATTTTGCTTCCTTGCGGATTTCAATCAATAGGTTTACAACGGCTTCTAATTTTCCGCCGGGATCTACTACCAGGCTTTTCAATCCCAGAATATCTTTTATAAATACCGCCAATTGTTTTTTCAACAAATCAAAAGTTTCGGCAGACAATGCAGAAACTGCAATGGACTTATCTTTCATCGAGTTGATAACAGGTACCAGTTCGAACATATTAGCCATGACCTTGGCTGTATTCAAATCATCGTTCATGAATTCATCAAACTCCAGCATTAATTTTTTCACTTTGCCATCCAGTTCCTCATCTAAAGTATTTTCATCATGTGCATACTCCAGTTTTTGAAGTGTTTCAAAAGCATCCCACAAACGCTTCAATCCTTTCTCAGCAGCCAGCAATGCATCATTACCAAAATCCAATGTACTTCGGTATTGTGTTTGCAAAATAAAAAACCGTACCACCATCGGATGATAGGCTTTCGACAGTTCGGGATGATTGCCCGTAAATAACTCCGTTAATTTGATGACATTATTATAACTCTTACCCATCTTTCGGCCATTGATGGTAATCATATTATTATGTATCCAATAATTAACCGGCGAAACATGATTGCAAATAGTGCTTTGTGCAATTTCGCTTTCATGATGTGGAAATAAAAGGTCCATTCCGCCACCATGAATATCAAATTGATTGCCGAGGTATTTGGTAGCCATAGCCGAACATTCAATATGCCATCCAGGGAAACCTTCTCCCCATGGGCTTTTCCATCGCATAATATGCTCGGGTGGTGCTGCTTTCCATAATGCAAAATCGGCCCGGTCACGTTTTTCCTCCTGCCCATCCAGGTCACGTGTTGTTTCCAGTAAATCATCAATCACCCGTCCGCTCAGTTTTCCGTAATCATATGTCGCCGCATATTTTTTTACATCAAAATAAACAGATCCGTTTTTTTCGTACCCAAAACCAGCTCCGATGATTTGTTCAATCATATTGATCTGCTCTACAATATGGCCCGTGGCAGTTGGTTCAATGGATGGAGCCAGCGTATTAAATTGCTCCATGGCCCAATGAAACAGATTGGTATATTTCTGCACCAACTCCATGGGTTCTAATTTTTCCAACACTGCTTTCTTCGAAATCTTATCTTCCGCTTCCCGCCCTTCTTCTTCAAAATGCCCGGCATCCGTAATATTCCGCACATACCTTACTTTATAACCCTGATGCAATAAGTATCTATACAATACATCAAAAGTTACATACGGACGTGCATGTCCCAAATGGCTTTCCCCACTGACGGTTGGGCCACACACATACATACCGACATGACCGGGAGTAATAGATTTGAAAACTTCTTTTTCCCTGCTTAGTGAATTATATAATTTCAGTTCGTTCATAATATAGACTGCTTACAAAAATGAATGCCTACAAAAATAAGAAGGGGAGCCCGTATTAAATCGAAACATCGAGAACAGCCCATTTTACTTTTAAAAAGATAGGAAATTTATTTAATCATTTATTCAAACGAAAATCAGCCACTTGTAGATAATGATCTGAATAATCATTGACAACCCTTTTATATTGTACAACAAAAAACTGTGGATCTGCAAGTAAATAATCAATACGTAAAGTAGGTGAGAGTGAAGCATAGGTACGTCCGATCCCGAATCCTTTTTCTAAAAATGCATCTTTCAATCCTTTCTTAATAGTGAAGTAAGTATATGAATTGGGGACGTCATTAAAGTCGCCACTCAACAAAAACGGGTAGGGGCTTTTATCTATCCTTGCTTTTACAATGTTTGCCTGAATGCCCCGGTAGCCAAAACCACGTTTTAGTTTTGAAAAAATAGTCCTTGAATTTCCAATCAATCCATCATCCTGGTTTTTTATTTTTTCTATCCGAATATAATCTGATTTTCTAAACTGTACAGATTGTAAGTGTGTAGTAAAAACCCTTATGGTGTCTATTCCTAATTTGATATCGACGTGCAAAAGAACTTCCGGTAAAGTTGGTTTTGGATAGGTCAATTTCCCGGTATTAATAATGGGTAACTTTGAGAAAATGATTGAGCTGTAATAAAGTCCATCCCCATCTTCATCGTATGAAAAATAGAAATACGGATAATTCAATTCTTTTCTGATGTACTTGATATTGTCATAATACCCCGGTTTAACGGATGTATGAAACTCTTGCAGGCAAAGGATATCAGCATTTTGTGCTTTCAATAAATCCATCATGCGCAATCTCACCTGGCTACCTTTATTATTGTTCTTTTTCAACTCCACAAACCGGGCAACATTCCAACTTGCAACCCGTAATGTATGTTGCTTTTTTTCTTCATTAAAACGATGGCTCAGATTAAATCCCAGGAATACACTAATACTTTTCCATCCAATAATTAAACTGATTAATGAAACAAGTGCCCATTTAGGTTTGACTAATATCCAAAAAATAAAAAAGCCGGCAACGGCCAATAATAAGAAAGGAAAACCCAGACTCAAATGGGAAAGAAACCACCACTTGGTGGGATTAAGATATGGAACAAAACATGCAATTAAGAAAACTA
>JAYWEL010000014.1:0-2606 GCA_043779285.1 Chitinophagaceae bacterium
CCTTCAAAGTTCATGGCTTTGTTGGCATGACCATGTCCGCAAAGAATCGCCAGTGTATTGAAATGACGAAACCGGTCAGTTATTTCATACCAGTTATCCAACCCATTATCAATAGGATAATGATTGAGGAAAATGACCGGTTGACCCGGCGTAATTTTTTTCAGTTCTGTATCCAGCCAGTTCACCGCATCACGGGGAATATGGCCATCACTCATTCTAAGATAAGGGCCGGATGGGCAGCCAAGAAATCGAATACCGCCATACGCAAAACTGAATTTATCGTATCCAAACACAGTGGTAAACATAACACCACCGCTTTCACTCCAACCAGTGTCATGGTTTCCGGGTATTATGTACCACTTTACATGAAGACTGTCGAGTATTTGCTTTGCCAGTTTTAATTCCTGATTAGTACCCAACTCGGTAATATCTCCCGTAAGAACAACAAAAGCAATATCCTTCATCCTATTGATATCGTTAACAGTTCGGCGGAGGTCTTCTTCTGCAGCACCATTGGGGGAACCGATATGTGTATCAGAAATAAACGCAAAGCGAAAATTAGCTATTTGTCCTTCAGCATTAATAAATGTAAAAAGCAGGAAGAAAAAAAATATGCCCTTTTTCATGTGTTTATTTTAGATTTAATTAGCCACATGGAATTCGCCTTAAAAATTATCATCGCTTTTGCTATAAATTGCCCGAAAATTTTTATGGCTCATTTCATATCAGCAAGTTACATATTAAGGTGTAATAGAAGAGCAGCGGGTGAATTTCCTTTTCTATTTCAATAAAAATAAATGCTGTATACTTAACTAATAATTGCTACCCTGCAAAAAAGTACACTATGAATAAACAATAAATTTGATTTCAATATATTTTGAAAATTCAAAATTGGCATCGTATTTTTAATGCATGAAACTGACCGAAGCAAAACAACAATTTATCAGCAGCTGGGGTGCCTTTGGTACGCATTGGGGCATTAACAGAACCATGGCACAAATACATGCATTATTACTGATAAGCCCCGATCCGATCACGCAGGATGATATGATGGATCAGTTGAATATCAGCCGGGGTAATACCAATATGAATATCCGGGAATTAATCAACTGGGGTCTGGTAGAAAGGATTTTATTGCCGGGTGAGCGAAAAGAATATTTCATTGCGGAAAAAGACATTTGGAAAGTAGTGAAGCTTATTGTAAAAGAAAGAAAAAAAAGGGAACTTGAACCCATGCTTTTATTACTCGATAAACTGGAAGCTGTAGAAGGTGACAAAAGAGATAAAGAAATAAAATCATTTGTTGAAACTATAAGTGGCATTAAAAAACTAAGTAAACAAGCAAATAAAACACTTGACACCATGATAAAAGCAGAGGAAAACTGGTTTATTGGTTCCCTGATGAAAATTTTAAAATAACCCTCTTTATGAAAACTTTTAAGACGATCGAAAGCTGTTTACAAATTGGTCTTCTTATTTTGGTAGGTCTTGGACTTTCCTTCTACAATACAGATCAGCTTAATCCTATGTTGTTTATATTGTTATTTGGATTAACACAACTAATCAGTTTACTGGTAAATAAAGCAGCTGGAAAGCAAGTTTGGAAAAAAACAACCTGGAGAAAATATCACCTAATCGGTACAGGGTTGGTATTACTGCTTTTAGTAGTGGCCTTTTTACAGGATTCTTCCAGAAATACAGGCGATAAAGATGATAAATACACCATGCCCGGATTAGTAACCGCTATATGGGCTACAATTCCTGCTATCCTGCTTTGTTTGTTTTATGTAGTCATTACAATCGCAGAATGGAGAAAATTGAATGAAAAAAAGGACGTGAAAGAATGATTAAACCTGATTTTTATCAGATTATCGTTTCATTGTTCCTGTAATTTTAAATGTAATTGATGGAATGAAAAAAACCGGGTTGTTTCATAAAAAAATTTCACTAATAAAATGCTTTTCGATAATAAAATTATACAATGACAGAAAAGAAAACCCTGGTAGTAGGTGCATCTGATAATCCATCCCGTTACAGCTATTTAGCAGTTAAACGATTGCAGCTTCATGGCCATCCGGTTGTTGCTATAGGACGGAAACATAGTTTTATTGAAGGGGTAGAAATCAACACGGAAAAAATTCAATGGGATAATATTGATACGGTGACACTTTACCTGAATCCAGGCCACCAGCCCGAATATTACAATTACATTCTTTCACTTCATCCCAACCGGATCATCTTTAACCCGGGTGCAGAAAATGATGAACTGGTACTGCTGGCCAGAAAAAATAATATCGAAATATTGGAAGCATGTACACTTGTTCTGCTTAGTACAAACCAATATTGATAGTAAATAAACTATCGGTAAAAAGGGCTTTTACGATAACTAAGATGGACTAGTCCTCAATCTTCACATTTCTTTTACTTCCTGCTTGGATTTTGTAAAAATATTCACAAATCTTGCAGAACCAATCCCTATGAAAACTGCAACTACAAATCCAGGTTGCTGAACAATAACTTCATGACAATAAAAAAAGTTCAAATGAAAAACCTACGTACCATTACTTTAAGCTGTTGCCTTTCCTTGTTTAGTTTTTGCGTTGTTG
>JAYWEL010000015.1:0-2605 GCA_043779285.1 Chitinophagaceae bacterium
ACAGGATTTATCATTTGTCCGGTTCCGCCGGATTCTGCAAAAATTTTTCACATAGGGACTACAACAAATAATAAATTAATAGTTCAACACAGTTCTGAAACAAAGCTGAATTTTAAGCTGGCTGCAAGGAACAATGTTTATGCAGATCCAGAAAAAAACACAAAACAAATCACTAATAACGTGGTCGGTAAAACATGGTATGTAGAGACAATGGCAGCAGCAAAAAACGTCACAGTAACACTTCACTGGAATGCAGGGGATGAAATTGGAATTTTTGATCGTAACAATTCAGCTATGTCTAGATGGCAAAAAGGTGTTTCCACCTCATGGGCCTCCTTACATGGCCCAAATGCCGCCACGAATACTGGTGTATCCAATTCATTCATCCGAGCTTCTCCTGCAAGCAACATGGATTCAACCGCTTATTATTTTGGCATTGGTGGAAGCGGAAGTGAATTACCCATAGACTTAATTTTGTTTGATGCAGTGGAAAGTAACGAGAATGCAAATCTTACCTGGATTACCGCTTCTGAAAGGAATAGCAGCCATTTTGAAATTGAGCGATGCAAAGACTCTCAATGTAAAATCTGGGAATCTATAGGAAGCGTAAAAGCTTCAGGCAACAGCACCCAAACATTACAATATCAATTTAAGGATATCAAACCTTTTCAAAAATTGAATCTATCTAAAATATTTTATCGCTTAAAGCAGATAGATTTAGATAATTCGTTCCAATACTCCGCTATTAAAGATGTAAACATGCAGAACTACAAATCTTCGGATTTTGAAGTTACTTCTTTCCCAAATCCAAGCCAAAATATATTAAATATAATAGTTAATACTAATCTTACAGAACAACTCACATTTACAATGATAGGCTTGAACGGCACGATCATTTCAAAAATAAACCAACTGTTTATACCGGGTATTTCTAATACAGAAGTTGATATTTCAAAGTTTGCATCCGGCGAATATATAATCATGGTAAACGATTCAAAAGGTAAAATAATTTTCACTAAAAAAATAATCATTATTCATTAAATCACTAAATAAGTTAGCACCGTGAAAAATTTAATACTTAGTTTTTATCTTCTATTTCTACCAATAATCAGCTACTGCCAAAATTTTGGTTTCGGCACTTCAAATCCATTAGATTTTGTTTCGATCGGAATAAATTCACAATTAAGGATAGACAGTTTTGGCAATATAAAACGCATAAATGATGTGCCTTATTCGTTTCCGACATTACAAGGCGGGATTGGATCTGTACTGACGAATAATGGAAATGGCTTACTAACATGGGGTAGTGGTTCAGGTGTTTTAAGTTTAACAGCGGGTACAGGAATTACGTTATCAAACAATACAGGAGCAATTACCATTTCATCTAGTGGCGGTGGCGGTGGCGGATTGTCCGGGGGTTTAACTAATTTTATACCGAAATGGACAAGTGCTTCATCCTTAGGCAGTTCATCCTTATTTGATAATGGGACAAATATTTATGTGGGAAGCCTATCACAGGCCTATAATAAGTTTGAAGTTAACGTCACTAATTTTGATGCTATAGTTGGTCGGGCTACAGGCATCAATTGGGGTGTATCAGGATTTTCAACCCTAAACGGTACCGGAGTATATGGTGAAAATAACGGTACAGGCTATGGGGTTTTTGGATCAAGTACCAGCACTGTTAATGCGGGTGTTAATGGGCAAAATACAAAGACAGGTTACGGTGTTTCTGGTTTTTCCACATCTGGTATAGGCGTTTTGGGTATAGGAGGAACTCATGGGGTTTACGGTGGTACATCAAGCAGTACAAATTTTGGGACACTTGGGTTCAATTCAAATGCAGTTGGTACTGCAGTGATTGGTATTGGAAACAATCTTACTCTGGCAGGCTCAACTTTAGCTGCAGGAAGTGGTGGTGCTTTTAAGGGTCTTTCGACTGGATTGGTTGCAGTAACAACAAGTACCGGCGAAAGTCAGGCTATTTACACACTTACTAACGGGACTGCTTGCAGGGTAAACTATTTTAACGGCACTACACAATATAAAATTTTAGGTGCAGGTACTGTTTCTACCGTTGTCGATGGTTTACATGGAGAAAAAGTAACGCTTCATTGCAGTGAATCGCCGGAAATATATTTTGAAGATTACGGTGAAGGAAAATTATTAAATGGCAAGGTCCGTATATCGATTGACCCTATTTTTGCAAAAAATGTCACGGTAAATGAAAAACATCCACTACGTGTTTTTATTCAACTGGAAGGTAATTGTAATGGTGTATATGTAACCAATAAATCTGTTAATAGCTTTGACATCGTTGAATTAAATAATGGCAAAAGTAATGTCAGTTTTCAGTGGCATATAGTCTGCAACAGGGCTGATGAAGTTTTAGGAACAAAAATATCCAGGAATGCTGATGTAAGATTTGAACGTGCATCACCTGATTTAGAAATAATGAATGGCCCGGCATTAGAAATAATGAAAGCGCCTGCAGTAATTGAAAGAAAATAAGAAAAATATAATGACGCAAATTATGTTTTCTTTGATTGATACCAAAATAAATGATCATTAAAACTTCAAGTTATAGTGAAGTTATAAGGCTGAC
>JAYWEL010000016.1:0-2601 GCA_043779285.1 Chitinophagaceae bacterium
TGAATTACACCTTTGTTTGCCAATTTATCAACCATAGATGTAATAGTAGTCAATTTGTCACCGGCACTAGAAGCATCCGCATCAGCTCTCAGGTCACGAATTGCATTACGGGTTGTTTTACCGTAATAACGATTTCTTTCACGACGTTTAGCAGCTTGACGGGAATCTTTCTTCGTTGCTTTATGATTTGCCATTCTTTTTAATTTAGGACGGCAAAGGTAAGGCTGCGTTCTTTATTCACCAAATATTTGAAATTCATTTCCAGTCTTTTTTTTAGCGGCATTTATTTATTAAAGAATGAATTTTATGATCGATGTTAAAGCAGATCATCGGTTTTACATTAATTGACTGAAAACTGCCCTCTTACCTCTGATTTTCAGAATAAAAAAACGATATTTGCAATCCGCTTAACAGCACATTTTAAACCCCGATTAATGAAGGATTTTTCTTATATAACACAGGCACATCCAAGTTTTGTAGAAAACTTATATAAAGATTTTTTAAATAACCCCGAAAGTATTGACCCGGCGTTTCGGAAATTTTTTGAAGGTTTTGATTTTGCACAAACATTTAATGATACAAATAGAGCAGTTTTAATAGAATCAAACAGTTCAGCAACAGTAAGTACTGACCAACTGACAAAAGAATTTTCGGTTTTTAGCCTGATAAATAGTTATCGTAAAAAGGGCCATTTAATTTCTGATACAAACCCGATACGTAACCGTAAAGACAGGGGTGCTAACCTTGAACTTAAATATTTTGGGCTATCTGTTGATGATTTGAATACAGAATTTGAAGCAGGTAGTTTTTTAGGTTTGGGTAAAGCAACATTGAAAAACATTTTGGAAAAATTGACAAATTGTTATGCCACTCATATTGGTTTTGAATACGATGCTGTCATCAGTCAGGAAAAAATAAACTGGTTGGAAAATGAAATTGAAAATACAATCCCTCTTCCGATTTCATTGGACAAAAAGAAACGGATTCTGGAGAAACTAAATCAGGGGGTAGTTTTCGAAAAATTTCTGCACACGAAATATATTGGGCAAAAACGATTTTCACTTGAGGGTGGAGAAACAACGATCGCTGCATTAGATGCCATCATCCATACCGCAGCAGAGCATGAAGTAGAAGAAGTAGTAATAGGTATGGCTCACCGTGGCAGGTTGAATGTATTGGCCAATATCATGGGTAAAACGTACGAACATATTTTTAGTGAATTTGAAGGAATTACTAAAGTGGATCAGACAATGGGTAGTGGTGATGTAAAGTATCATCAGGGTTTTGGAAGTGAATTACAAATCAATGAGAATAAAAGTATCTATTTAAAACTAATGCCAAACCCTTCTCATTTGGAGGCTGTAGATCCGGTGGTGGTTGGGTTTTCCAGAGCCAAAGCAGACATTATCTATGGTTCAGATTTTGATAAGATACTTCCAATATTAATTCATGGAGATGCTTCTGTAGCAGGCCAGGGAATTGTATACGAGGTTTTACAAATGAGTGGGTTAAGTGGTTATTATACTGGTGGTACAATACATTTTGTAATCAATAACCAGATAGGATTTACTACCGATTTTGATGATGCAAGAACTTCCAATTATTGTACTTCACTGGCGGCTACAGTCCAGGCTCCGGTATTTCATATTAATGGCGATGACCCGGAGGCTGTTGTAAAATGTGTTGAAATTGCTACACGGTACAGACAAGCGTTTAATTCAGATATTTTCATCGATATGGTTTGTTATCGAAAGCACGGACATAATGAAGGCGATGATCCAAAATATACACAGCCCCAGTTATATGCATTGATTGACAAACATGCCAATCCTCGTGAAAAATACACGAATTATTTATTGGAGAATGGGGAAGCAGATGCAAAAGAACTGGCAATAGAAATGGAGAAAAAATTCTGGAATGATTTACAGGAAAGGCTAGATGAAATTAAGCAAAAACCAATGTCTTATCAATATCAACAGCCCGAACAAAAATGGCGAAGCCTGCGTAAAGCCTCTGCGATTGATTTTGAAAAATCACCCGATACCGGAATAAGTAAAGAACAATTTCAATCTGTATTTAATGCAATCATGACCTGGCCTGAAGGGTTTAAGCCATTGAAAAAAATTGAAAAACTTATTCAGGATAAAATAAACTTATTTGATACAGATACTAAAATAGATTGGGCCACCGGAGAATTACTCGCTTATGGCAGTCTGTTATTGGATGGAAAGGATGTGCGACTAAGCGGACAGGATGTAATGCGTGGTACGTTCTCACACCGACATGCAGTTTTGCGGGAAGAAAATACCGGTGAATTCTTAGACCGGTTGAGTGATATTCCGGATGCGACGGGTAAATTTAGAATTTATAATTCCTTATTAAGTGAATATGCAGTACTTGGATTTGAATATGGATATGCCATGGCCAATCCGGATGCATTAGTTATTTGGGAAGCACAATTCGGCGATTTTTGTAATGGGGCACAAACCATCATTGACCAATTTATTTCTAGTGGAGAACAAAAATGGAACAGAATGAATGGCCTGACAATGTTGTTGCCGCATGGTTACGAAGGTCAGGGGCCCGAACATAGCAGTGGCA
>JAYWEL010000017.1:0-2595 GCA_043779285.1 Chitinophagaceae bacterium
TTTTATTAATTGTACTTTTTTGGGGCGAAGCCAGTAAAAAAACTGTTTACAACAGCTATAATGGTTTAAAAACAGGAAGGTGAAAACAAATAAATTAATATCATGGCTTTTTATTTAAAACAATTTATCTTAGGCCTCTTTTCTATATCTATCAGAACTGATTTTCGAACCAAAAACTTATTATTCATCTTAAAAAATTAAACATGAAACGAATTTTTGTAGCCGTATTTGCTCTGTCTTTTATGGCTTGTAACAACGAAAAAGCCACCGAAACTACTGCTGAAGCCAAGGCCAATGTACCTGCCAATATGCACGGGTTCACACCTGGTTATTCAGCTTCATTTGTAATGGATGATGCAACAAATTCTGAAGCTATTCTTGCTTTATGGAAAGACTGGAATTCAGGTGACCTTTCGCCCAGCCGTGCTCATTTTGCGGACAGCCTGTCTTTATTTTTAGCAGATGGCACAACAATGATAGGGCTAACAGATACATTGCTTAAAAATATGCAGGCATACAGGAGTTCTTTTAAGTCTATGGTTGCATCTGTTGACGCAATATTTGGAACGACAAGCACGGACAAAAATGAAGACTGGGTGGCAATTTGGGGCAATGAGATAATGACTCATGCAGATGGAAAAGTAGATTCAATAAGCCTACAGGAAACCTGGCGTTTTAATAAAGATGGTAAAGTGGACATGATGTTTCAATCCACACGAAAAGGAATTATACCTCCACCTCCGGGCAATTAATATTTTTATAAACATGGAAACCGGCTGCTAATTACAGCCGGTTTTTTATTTTAGGTAATATTTTTTTTGGAAATAGTTAATAGCTGGTTTCGGCAAGTTCAGTCAGCGGTGGCATTGTCTCAGTTGTTGCATGTGTTGTTTGAGTTTGTCGGGTCTACTCTCATCTTTCATATTTTTGAATTGGCCTTGGGGCAAGACACCTGGAAGGACTAAGACTTTACTTCGTTGTTGCTGTCCAGGTTTAATAATTTATCAAATTAAGAACATCACAGCAACAACCCGATATTAAAAAGATTTCACTTCGTATTGTTGGTTAAATGAACCATCTGGCAATTGGCTTTATACCTGAACAGCAACAAAGACATTACAACTTGTTGTAATAAATAAAACTACCCGACAATTATATTGTGCACTGGTATTACAACCGGCTGACCGGGATCAACACCAAGTTCTTGCATAATAGGTAAAAGAGTTTGACCGAATGCCTGAAAATCTTCCATATTATCCCAGATATCTGATACATGTAAATTATCTGGATCGCCAAAACAAACATGGTAGCTTCTTCCTTTAGGTGCCCCTGCACCAGCAGCATTTAGTTTTTCAATTGCTTCGTTATATTTGGCAACAGTAAAACCCGAAGGGGTAAATCTTAAAACGAATGACATAGTTGTAGTTTTTTAAAAGTTTAAAAAAATCATTACAAAATGAATTTAAGCTTTTCTTTCTATCCGGGAGTTAATTAATTTTCAAATTCCTATTTAATATGAAGAAAACACAAACCCGTACATTTGAAAACATCAGCACAAACCAATGAAACAAAAACTATCTCATATTGCTCTTGTAGTAAAAGACTACGATGAAGCAATAAAATTCTATACAGAAAAACTGCATTTCGATCTTATTGAAGACACGAAACTCAGCGAAACAAAACGTTGGGTGCTTATTGCTCCGAAAGGTTCAGATGGCTGCAAATTGTTGCTTGCAAAGGCAGCAAACGAAGAACAAAAAAGCAGGGTAGGTAATCAAACAGGTGGCAGGGTATTTCTATTTCTTTACACAGATAATTTTGAAAGAGATTATACTAACCTGCTTCAACATAACATTAAAATAGTTCGTGAGCCACAAAAAGAAGTTTATGGAACAGTGGCAGTGTTTGAAGATCTCTATGGCAACCTCTGGGATATGATTGAACCAATTACCAGGTAAGTGATTGATTCGTTTTATTTATTAAATCCTGTCGCATTCCAATTTGTATCTTTAATCCATTATGAGAAAAACCGTTTCAGGAATTATTAATTATTCATTATTAATTTGTAATTCTTTTATGCTAACTGCCCAACTCAACTGGGTCAATGTTGATTCACTTTATCAACCTTTGCCGGCTTCAGTTCATGTTTTTAAAACAACTGACCTGCTTGATGGCAAACCCAATATAGCTTTCTATGTAATTGCAGATTTGAAAGACAGGAAACTTTTGTTTGATGCAGATACAACTTTTCAAAGAAGATTTACCCCTGCACAATTTTATCAAAAAAATAATCAGCCACTGGTTGTGGTGAATTGCACTTTTTTTTCTTTTCAAACAAATCAGAATTTGAATGTTGTGATAAAGGATGGAAAATTGGTTGGGTATAATCCACAATTTGTAATTGGGATTCGGGGGAAGGACTCTTCAGCTAAGTTGGTACCAAATAGAAGTGCAATAGGAATAAACAAAAAAAGAATTGCCGATATTGCCTGGATTAAAACTGATTCAGTGGGTAAGTTATTATTTGCATCTCAGTTACCTTTTAAACCAGGAATTAGAAATCAAGATTCTTTTAAAGAACATGATATCTTGGAT
>JAYWEL010000018.1:0-6129 GCA_043779285.1 Chitinophagaceae bacterium
GCTGGCTGTATTTAACCGGGTTTTAGTGAAGTCGTATGAATATCCGAAATTAAAGCTGTTGGCTACATTTAGTCCCAGCATGGCAGCATAGCCATCTTCAAGCCGATAGCTAGCACCTGCCCAAAAAAGATCCCGAAATAGCAATTTCATATTTAAGTCAAACTGAGGAGTTGCCGGTGAACCTTTAACATATTTAAGCATGATGGAGGGTACTGCATTAATATCTTCAGTCATCAAAAACCGATAACCTGCAGTAGCAAACAAATGTGGGATGAATTTATTTCCTTCCGTAATAGCATTATCAGAAAATATTACTTTCTGAGGTATTATTTGTTGTGCACTTAGCCCAACAAAATAATCAGCAGTGTATAACCATAGTCCGGCACCGATATCCGGTCGTATTTTATTTAATTCATTACTGTTACTGCTAATAACCGGATCTAATGGATCCGCAAATTGTGCTTTCCCTTTATCATAACTAACCATGCCCAAGCCTGCAGAAAAACCGGCGGCCAAATTCATATATGGCGATAGCCCTAAATGATAGGCGTAAGTACCGGAAGCTGTAAATCGGTTGTACAATCCTGTTTTATCATTCACAACTGTTAATCCGACACCATGGTGAGGTTCTGATGCATTATAACTTTCCCAATAAGAACGTCCCCTTGGATTTTCTCCCGGAATATTAAATGAAGTGGCAGATGTTTTATAATCTTTTTTACCCAATGGCATATTTACGGTTAAATAATAAGTTTTGGGTGCACCATTTAAACCAACCCATTGATCCCTTCCACTTATTTTTAAATCGGTATAATTTTCAATACCGCTTAAAGCCGGATTAAGGATATAATTATTTAAAATATACTGTGTATAATGTGGTCGTTGCTGAGCAAATAGATTTATTGATAATAGTATCAGGACGTAAATTAAAATTTGTTTTCTCATATGAATTATCTCACAATATCCACAAATCCGGCAATTTGTTTCCTGTTATTTTTTGGATCCACAATATAATAATAGGTTCCTGAAGGAACTTGTTTTCCCTTAAAGGTTCCATCCCAGGGTTTATCATAGCCTACCGACCTGAACAAAATCTGTCCATATCGATTGTAAATTTCAACAATAGTTCCCGGATAAGATTCCAGGTATTTTATTACCCAAAGATCATTGATCCCATCTCCATTCGGTGAAAATGCATTCGGAATTTCCGGTTGCTTTAATACTTTTATAAATACATCATCCTGTACATTGCAACCCCCTATTCCCGTTACTCTGATGATATACGTAATATCATCCAGAGGTTTGGTAACCGGCATCTGTAGGGTATTGTTATCCAGGTACTGATTGGGTAACCAAAGAAAACTTAAATTATTTCCGGATACCAGTGGATTCAAGGTTAGTTGTCCTCCCTCTAATACAAATAAATCTTTTCCTGCATTTACAGTTGGGTATGGATGAACCGTGATGATTTTGGAAACCGTATCAGATACACAGCCTTGTTGATTATATATAAATAAGGAAACATTGTATGTACCGGCAGTTACATAGGTATTTCTCGGATTTTGTATGTTGGATTTCACATTTCCTGAAAAATCCCAATTCCAGGCATTCACTAAACTGGTTTTTCCATTACTCTGATCGGTGAAATTGAATATACCACCCAAACATGTTTCCATTTTATCAACAGCAAAATTTGCTTTCGGTTGCGGGTAAATGGTTGTATCCAATTTACTCAATGAATCCACGCAATTAAATTCGGAGGTAACTACTAGTTTTATGGTATACGGCCCTACATTTGAAAAAGTATAAAACGGATCTTTCAACACCGACCCCATACCGCCGTCACCGAAATTCCAATTGAATCGGAATGCCGAGCTTGTACCAACCGGAATACTCGACTGGTCAAAAAACTGCCCTCTTCCGTTTGGTAAACAAATCTCCGGAATTTTAAAATCAACCCGTGGAAGTGGATGCACATTCAACAATTTGGATACAACAGTACTCTGGCAACCGCTGTCTGTAAACACCTGCAATCCTATATTGTAAGAGCCATAGGCATTGAAGGTTTTTACAAATGGACTGGCATTAGTTTGATTCACTGCAGCCGGACCACCACTTCCAAAATCCCATTTCCAGGAAACAATATTGCTGTAATTAGCTATTGAACTATCGCTAAACGTTATTGCATTCTTTTCACAGTTTAAAGTACTGTTACTCCACTTTGCAACGGGTGATGGCCATACTGTTATTGGTTTTGTAATAGAATCTCTGCAACCTTTATTCGACGTATATACATACTCAATATCGTAATTGTTGGGAGCTAAGGAATTTGGATTAAATAACCCGGCTGATGAAATATTTGTACCTCTGTAAATAAATGTACCCGGAACAAGACCAGACTCTGATCCCTGGTTTAATAATCTTGGAGATGCTTCATTACATATACCCGGCAACGTCAGCATCGACACTTTCGGGCTTGCATTGATAGTAACCATTTTTCTAATTGAATCGACACAGGAACTTCCGGAGTAAGCATACATTTTTACCCAATAATCTTTTATCAATGGACTTTGAAAGTCCGGATATTTTGTATTGTATATTTTATTTGCCTTCGGGCTGCTATCGATGGAATCAATGAAAGGTGCTCCTACTGTATCCCATTTGATACGGATATCCGTTACACTACCAAATGCCACTGTTGATGTGTTTTGAATCCTTGTTAATGTGTTTCCACATAGTCCTAGCGGATTTATTATACTAAAATTTGCAACCGGCGTGGATCCATTAACCGTAAAAGCTCTGACAGTGTCTTTTATACAGCCATCTACCGATGTAACTTTTAAAGTGGCAAAATAATTACCCAATTGAGAATATTTATGAATTGGATCTTTAAGAGTAGAAACATTATTAGCTGCTGTGGAATTCATATCGCCGAAGTTCCAGTTGTATATCAATGAAGCCGTTGTACCATCTGCTATAGTAGTTGTGTTTTTAAAAAACGCATTCGCATCATCCAAACAAACTTTAGGTAAAATAAAGTTTGGAACCGGTAATGTATTGACCCTTATATTTTTAGTCAATATATTTTTACAGCCTTTATTAGTGACTACTTCCAGTAAAACATTATAGTTTCCTGCTGTATCAAATCGTTTATTAAAGGGATTTCCATTCACATATGTCTTTAAGTCTCCATCTTTGAAATCCCAGTTCCAAGTGGTAATATTTCCTGCATTTGCAACAGAAGCATCAATGAATGATATCTGTTGTTTTTCACAACTTGGATTTACTATACTGAATTGTGCTTTAGGTAATGGATTTACAACAATTGGTTTTGATGTAACTGCAGATGAACATCCTATTACAGATTTTACGGTTAATGTTATTGTATACGTATTTGAAATAGTATAAGTCTTGGGTGGTGGATTTTTTAAAGTAGAATTTGTCCCATCGCCAAAATCCCAAAGCCATTGAGTGACTGTACTATTTGTTGCAAAACTCGATTCAGAAAAAATTGCTGAATCTCCCAGACACACTTCTAATGGTGCTGTAAATATAGCTTTTGGTTCTGCATAAATTGTACTTAAAACTTTTGTAGTATCATGAGTACATCCTTTATCAGAAATTGCAGTAAGCTTAACTGAATATGGGCCTACAGCTGTATAAGTAGCCTCCGGACTTAAAACATTTCCCGCTGTAGTCATGTTACCAAAATCCCATGTATAACTTAATGTTCCTGCACTGATAGTTGTAAGATTATTGAATTGAGCTGACCCTACCGGCAGACAAACATTTGGTAAACTAAAGTCGGCCTTAGGAAAAGGACTGATCAAAATACGTCGCTTATAAAGAAAACTCTTGCAACCTGTCGAAGTTTCAATAATTAATGTCACATCAAAAGATCCGTTAGTGGCAAAAACGTGTGTTTGATCAACGTTTGAATTTGCAACCACTACCGGCGTTCCATCACCAAAGTTCCATGTCCATTTAGTAATAGTTGCTGCTGCCGGAGCATAGGAAGAATCAGAAAACGTTATTGATTTGCCGATACACAAGGTTGATTTAATAATATATTTTGCAACCGGCGGATCAAATAAGGTAATTAATTTAGATGCAGTATCTGATATACATCCAATATCATTGATTACTGAAAACTTGACATTATTGGTATTTGGAGTCGAATAAAGTTTTATTGGTTCTCGTACATACGAAGTAGTTCCGTCACCAAAATCCCATGCCCACCTTATTGGAGGCCTTCCAGTAAGAGCAGAAATATCCTTGAATTTTACCGAATCGCTTAAACAACCATTATTTGTAAAATTAAAACTTGCTGCAGGTGGATTGAAGACTTCAATTTCATAATCAATTTCCTGTTCCCCCGTACAACCATCAGGAGTTGGATTTTTAGCTAATACCTTAATTGGGAAAAGTCCAATATTATTAACAAAGTAAGCTCTTGGCAATTTATACCGATATAAAGTTCGTCCATTTACAACCCATGTAGAATCGTATGCTGGAGAAACAATAGACGTATCAGCAAATAAGCCATTAAATTTCCAGCTAATTTCAAGAGGCTGGTAAGGGAATGTCATGGACATTAGAAAAGGAGAACCTTTACAGGTAGCCGGGAAATTTACGATCGCAAAACTATTTTGAATAGACACAAATTGATAAAGGTCTCTTAGATTGGTACCACCAGAATAACCATATGATTCTGCTGCACCAAACCCATATGAGATCAGGTTAAACCCCGAATCACAAATTACCGTATGACCTTGTGAAGAAACAGGGATTCGAGCATAAGCATATTTCGGATCCTGTAATACCGGTGAAAAACTACTTGCAAACGTATTACCATCAATTCTGAATGAATTTATTGCTTGACTATTATTGGGCAGGACAATATTTAAAAAATGGGTTGTTATCGCAGTACCGGAAGACGGCTGCATTGAATTAATAGTAACATCTTTTATTGTCTGTTCTACCGGATTTAAGTAAATCATTTCCGGGTCTCCAATGCCTGAGTTTCCACAATTCAATGCAACCGGAGTTGCTGAAGTTGTAAAATATTGAGCTACCAGAATTGGTTTATCCGATTCTATAACATTGGTTGTATTACTATTAAACTGATAAAAAAAACTATTTGTAAAACTTGCAGCAGGAATTATTGTCCCATTTAATTTTACAATCGCTGTCGCATCGGGTCGAACAATCCGATAAAAATTCGTTTGAAAATTGCTGCTGTTGTTTGTAGTTGGTACAGTAATATAGGTTTTACCCCAAGCCGAATAAGGATACATCTGTTGGTATAAATTATCGGAAGAACCAACCGAAGGATCAGAACATCCAATTGAAATTTTTCCACTGCCGCAATAAACGCCAATTTTTTTACAGCCTGCTCCCGTATTTATCGATCTGATTTTTGATCCTGTCAGATCAACACCGGAAGAAGCCCCAGAATTCTGTCCTAATACCTGATAAATCTGACCCTGAGTTAATGTCACAGTAAATGGAACATTAGCCGCCTGACCTGTTCTCGTTGTTGCACTGGGAGTAATTTCAACGGTTGTAGTACCGGTATCAGCCGCAATTACAAAGAAATATGAGTGTGAATTGAGTTCGTTTGAAAGTTGGGTATAGTTTACAGAATAGTATTCTTTGCCTAAGGTATTGGTTGGCAAGCAAACGGTAGCCCCAGAAACAGCATTTACATAAATAAAGCTATATACAACGACTGCTTTTACAGTGGTGACATGAATGCCATGATTATACAATCCCTGAGTCAATAAAGCGGCAGATCGGGGAATATTAATGGTTGTAATTTGATTGGCAGTTACCGTAAAGTTTTGGTTAAACCCGATGCTGCTTATGGTCACATTACCAGTTGTGTTTACATCAGAGGTTATGTAAAGTTGCATTTGTTCGGCAACACCTGTATTAAACATACGAACATGATTACCATATCCAATCCAAAAATCCTTTCCTTTATTCGAAAAATCCTGTGCAGAAGCTGCTATTGTATATAGCAATGCAAACAACAGAGTTGCGTAATTAAAAGTTTTCTTCATTATGTCCTTAATCCAAAGTTGTAGAGTGATATGCAAAATACTGAAAAGCAATTAAACCAGAGGC
>JAYWEL010000019.1:0-14454 GCA_043779285.1 Chitinophagaceae bacterium
TTTTCTGCGGTATAATACCATCTAAGATTTACACATAGTCCCTGCCCGTCCGGTCAGGCGGGCGTTGGACTATTTAGTAAATCAAGATGGTATTATTTATATTCTGGTTATTTTTTGGTAAAAGAGCAAAATTAATTTTTCGAAAAAGAGAAGTTCAATATTTTGGTAAAAATAATGACAGGAAAGCAGAGTGGATATACCCTTTCAATAAATAAGCATATCAATTCAATTGAAAAGTAGGCATACGGTAATTCAATCCATCTAATACAACCAGTTCATCAATTTCAATATTGGAGAAATAAGGGAATAAAGGACTTTTTTCCATTTTAGCTAAAACATCTTCTTTATTGGTGGCATTCAAAGTTATCCATGCCCGTTGCGATTCAAGGGAAACAGCATAATGATCGACAATACCTTTATCAATCAGGAAATTGATATATCTGCGGTGAGCCGGTATCAGTGCGGAGAATTCCGGACTCCATTCAAACAATATGGTAACGTTATACTTGTTCATTTGTTTATATAGACACAAATTCCCTGAAAAGGTTGCTTAAAGAAAGTTAAGACAGCAAATTAATTTATGCACAAAATTGAAACTACTATCTAGATTGTCCAATCAACAATACTGTTTTCTAGTTTTATGCTAAAAGGAGTGGTGACTTTAATATAGTTATCGCTATAACCTTCCATCATGCCATTTTTGTTACGGCTTTCGAAAAGTATTTTTCTGGTTTGACCGAAATGCTGTTCTGTGAAGTATTGCATTTTCATATAACTGAGATTGCGTAACATCTTGTTTCTTTCGTGACGAATATGCATAGCTACTACCGGCTCTATATCCAATGCAACGGTATTGGCTCTTTCTGAGTATGTGAATACATGCAGGTATGAAATATCCAATGCATGCAGGAAGTCAAATGTTTCTTTAAAGTCATCTTCGGTTTCTCCCGGGAAACCAACAATCACATCAACACCAATACAACAATGCGGCATCAATTTTTTAATCAGAGCCACTCTTTCTGTATAGATTTCTCTTTTATATCGTCTCCTCATCAATCCCAGAATTTTATTCGATCCACTTTGAAGAGGAATGTGAAAATGGGGCATAAACTTTTTGCTGTTGGCAACAAACTCAATGATTTCGTTTGTCAGCAGGTTGGGTTCAATGGATGAAATCCGGTAACGCTCAATACCAACTGTTTTTTCCAATTCTTTTATCAATGAAAAGAAATTTTCATTGATAGGGTTCTTTAAGTCCACCCTTTGGGGGGATTTAGGGGGGCTAAAATCTCCAAGATTCACCCCTGTCAAAACAATTTCTTTTACGCCGTTAGCAGCCAGTTCTTCTACATTTTTCAACACATTGGAGATAGAATCACTTCTGCTTTTACCTCTAGCCATCGGAATGGTACAGAATGAACAATTATAATCGCAACCATCCTGCACCTTTAAAAAAGTACGGGTGCGGTCGTTCAAAGAAAAAGATGAATTGAAATCGGAAACTTCCTCAATATCGCAACTGCAAATTTTTGCTGAATCTCCTTTAGTCAATTCTTTCAGGTGTTGCGCAATATTAAATTTTTCTGCAGCTCCCAAAACCAGGTCCACACCGGGAATCTCCGCTATTTCCTTTGGTTTTAATTGTGCATAGCAACCGGTAATAACAATAAGGCTCTCCGGGGTTTTACGCTGAATCCTTCGTACTAATTGACGGCATTCCTTATCGGCATTATCGGTAACCGAACAGGTATTGATTACATACACGTCGGCAGCTTCTGTAAACTCTTTTTTTTCAAAACCTTCATTTTCCAACATTCTGGAAATAGTGGAGGTCTCGGAGTAATTAAGCTTACAACCTAAAGTATGAAATGCAACTGTTCTTCTCTCTTCCATAAGAGCCGCAAAGATAAGTTATGATTTAGATTTCTCCTTTTGACAATAGAACTTAAATTGCAATAGAAATCAAACGGATATGAGATCTAAAAAAGCTCCATTTATTTTTCTGGCCTTGCTGGCAATCCTGTCAATTATTCTTTTAAAGGTAAAAGAAAAAAGGGATCAGGGAACAGATATTGTAAAAAAAGAAATTGTAAATAAAACCAAATCAATCTCTAAGATAAAAGATGTTGATCGTGACCGTGGTTTCGATCGGCGAATTTCTTATATAGAATATTCGGTACATGCCAAGTGCAGGATGAGTTGCCGGCAAATAGCTCAGGCCGAGGTAGAAGAAATGATGGAGGCTGGCAAATTAAATTATAAAAAAAGTGATGTGAAAGCAACTCCTTGTCCAGTGTATTCAGTAGAAGGAGTTACAAAAGATGGCCAACATGTGCGGATCGTTTTTGGACAATGTGATTTTAAAACCAAAGTGATCACCGTAATCGATCTGGAAAAAGATTGGGCATGCGATTGCCCCGGAGATGATAGGAAATATAAAAACAACTGATGATGGGAATGATTGTAAAGTTAAGCAGGTTGGTTTATGTGCTGTATGCCGTTAGTTTGTTTGTTGTAATTATGTTATTGATTTTACCTTTTGTTTTTCTTTCTTCTTTTTTTGGAAGAATAAAAGGCGGGAATGTGATTATTCGGCTTTGTATGATCTGGGCTGATATTTGGTTTTTTTTGGTAGCCATCCGTCATCGAAATGAATACGAAGTTCAGCATGACAAGTCGAAGTCATATATTTTTGTTTCAAATCATATTTCATTTTTGGATGCGGCACTGCTGGTAAAAACTTTTCGTCAATCATTTCGGCCATTGGGGAAAGTGGAAATGACTAAAGTGCCCATTTTTGGATATATATACCAAAAAGCTATCGTGACAGTAGATCGTAGCAATGCCGAAGACCGGGCTAAAAGTGTGCGTATACTAAAGTCAATTATCAATAAAGGAATTTCGATTATGGTATTTCCTGAAGGAACTTTTAATTATTCTTCAGAACCTTTAAAAGGATTTTATGATGGTGCTTTTAAAGTGGCTTTGGAAACACAAACACCCATTAAACCGGTATTATTTTTAGATGCTTATGACCGGATGCATTATAGCAGTTTATTATCCTTGAATCCGGGTAAAAACAGGTCGGTATATTTGGCTGAAATTCCAATTGAAGTTTTTTTGCCAGATGATGTGGATGGTTTGAAAAAGAAAGTAATGGAAGTGATGGATCAAAAATTACGGGAATATAAAGCTAGCTGGATAAAGACTAATGATAATAAAGCTCAGTTGAATTGAATTGAAAAAAGTTTGCAATAATTTAGTATAAAGTATGATGGAGGAGATGCATGAAAAAATAGTGAATGGAAATTCATCTTTAATCGAAAGTGGAAGTAATGCTTCTTATGCTGAGATTGTCATTCCATTGGCTTTGCCCAAAAACTATACCTGGAAAATACCGGAACATTTAAAAGGAAAGATTATTCCCGGCTGCAGAGTGGAAGTAAATCTGGGGAAAAATAAAAAATATGCAGGCCTTGTAAAAAAACTGATACAACAGAAACCAGACCTTTTTGATCCGAAAGATATTCTCAACCTGCTTGATGAAGAACCGGTATTGTATGAGCAACAATTAAAATTATGGGAGTGGATGGCTGCCTATTATATGTGCAGCGAAGGTGAAGTGATGGCTGCAGCATTGCCGGCACATTTTAAATTAAGCAGTGAGAGCATCGTTGTTTTCAATGAAGAATATGGCGAAGACTTTTCGATGCTCGATCATGATGAATACATGGTAGCAGAGGCTTTGCAAATCAAAAATGAATTGAAACTTACAGAAATTCAGCAGATCCTTGATTCATCGAATATTTATCCTGTCATAAACCGGCTGATCAATAAACGGGTTTGCTTTGTTTGGGAAACCTTGCAAAAAGGTTACAAACCCAAAAAAGAAACCTATGTTTTATTAGAACCTGAATTTGAAAATGAAGACAAATTGTCTGACCTATTAAATAACTGGAGCCGTGCACCCAAGCAAATGGAACTATTGTTGAGTTATTTGCATTTGCAAAAAACCGAAGGAGAAGTTATCAAATCTTCCTTATTAAAAAAATCGGATGCATCCGATGCGCAGTTAAAAGGCCTGGTAGAAAAAAACATTCTTCGAATTGAAAAAAGAAATATTGACCGGATACTTGCTTTGCCCAAAGCTGTACAAATTGATTTTACATTATCCACCCTTCAGGAAAATGTGTTGACATCCATCAAAGAAATTTTTACAGAAAAACCGGTTTGTCTTTTACATGGAGTTACTGCCAGTGGCAAAACACAGGTATATGTAAAACTGATTGAAGAATTTATCAGCAAAGGCAAGCAGGTTTTATTTATGTTGCCCGAGATTGCACTCACTTCTCAAATCATTCGTCGATTACAAAAACATTTCGGTGGAAATATCGGAGTGTATCATTCCAAATTCAATCAGAATGAACGGGTGGAGATCTGGAATAAAATAAAGCATGGCGAAATGAAAATTGTGTTGGGAGCCAGGTCGTCTTTATTTATGCCATTCAATAACCTGGGATTGATTATCTGTGATGAGGAATATGACAGTTCTTTCAAGCAGCAGGATCCTGCACCAAGGTATAACGCAAGGGATGCAGCGATTTATTATGCAGCCATATTTGATGCAAAAGTTTTATTGGGCAGTGCTACACCTTCGCTGGAAACATATCATAATACGGTAACAGGGAAATATGGTTTGGTAGAAATGGACAAACGTTTTCACGATGTGCAGTTACCGGGAATAAAAATTATTGATACAAAAAAGAATGCAAATAAATCCGGCGCTAAAATCATGCTGACGCAGGAACTGATTGATGCGATCAATGAAACATTGGCCAAAAAAAGACAGGTGATTTTATTTCAAAACAGGCGGGGTTATACACCTTACCAGGTTTGTAAAGTATGTGCATGGATTCCTCAATGTAAGCACTGTGCAGTTTCGCTGACCTTCCATAAGTTGAGCAATAAATTGCTTTGTCATTATTGCGGGACAACCTATCCGCCATTGCAAACCTGTGCGGCCTGCGGTAATCATCAATTTATTCAAAAGAATTTTGGTACAGAAAAAATTGAAGAACAATTGCGGGAAGAATTTCCTCATGCAAAAATTGCACGGATGGATATGGATACCGTGAGGGGGAAAAATGCGCATGATACATTGATACAACAATTTGAACAGGGGCGGATAGATATATTAGTAGGTACACAAATGGTTGTAAAAGGTCTTGACTTTGAAAGAGTGGACCTTGTAGGCGTATTGGATGCTGATGGCTTATTGCATTTTGCTGATTTCAGGGTGCATGAGAGAGCTTTTCAGTTGATGGAGCAGGTGAGTGGCCGTGCAGGCCGCAAAGACAATACAAGCAAGGTATTGATACAAACAGCACAGCTTGGCCATCCATTATTAAAATTGGTACAGGAGCATGATTACAAGAAGATGTATGAGAGGGAGATTGATCAACGTAAACAATTTTTTTATCCCCCATTCTCCCGAATCATTCATATTCTTTTCCGGCATCGGGTAAAAGATGTTGTAGAGGATGCAGCTAAACAGTTTGCCGATGGATTGCGTACCCGTTATGGAAAATATATTGTTGGGCCAGCCGAGCCAGTTATCAATAGAGTACGAAATCAGTACCGGATGGAAATGCTATTTAAACTTCCCCGTGATTTGCGTTTTATAGAAAATTGTAAAGCAGATATTGATCTGCAGACGGTGTTGATTCATCAACAAAAAAGATTCAAGGCAGTCATCATTGTACCGGATGTGGACTCGATTTTTTAAAATTAAAATCAAGTATGGTATGATAGGTAAACACATGCACACCGGGTTTGTTTTCCTTGGCTGCATTAATCATGGCAATGGCTACTTTGTTTGCATGTATTGGTTTGAATTTAGCCGAATTGCCGACCAATATTCCGGAAACCAATTTCATAACTACCTGCATGATCAGTTCTCCCATTCTGAATTCTTTCCGGTCTCCCAACAACATCGATGGCTGCATGATGTATAATGAATTGAATCCAAGTTTTTTTATATGGGATTCAACTTCACCTTTTAGCCTCAGGTAAAAAGTCCGGCTTTTTGATTCAGCACCAACAGAGGACACCAAAATAAACGTTTCACATCCTGTTTTTTTACTGAGTAAAGCAGCATTCATGGGAATATCGTAATCAATTTTTCGGTAAGCATCCATATCTCCGCTTACTTTTTGTTGTGTAGTTCCTACAGAACAAAAAACAACAGCGCTTCCGGCAATGGCTTCTTCAAATGCAGCCTGATCTTCAAAATCAATGACTCTTATTTCAACTCCCGGATCATTTATTTCCAAAGGCCTTCTGACAATCAACCTGATTTTTTCAAATTCGGAATCTGCCATCAGCTGTTCCAATAAATGATTACCAATAAGCCCGGTTGCGCCAATAAGGGTTGCAGTATTTGTACTCATGTTATTAGCAGATCTTCATTAATTTTGAATTCAAATGCAATTTCGTCAAAATATTTCATTAAAGGAGTTCAATACATTTGCCATAGATGTAAAAGCCCGTTACTTCTCAACATTCTGCAATGTTTCTGAACTAGTTGAGTCTATTGATTTTGAACCAAAATTGAATAAATTATTTTTAGGTGGTGGCAGCAATATTCTTTTTACGGCCAATATAGATGGGGTGGTTTTAAAAAATGAGATTCATGGAATAGAAATCATTCATGAAGATGCCGAACATATTTATGTAAAAGTCGGCGGCGGTGAAAACTGGCATTCTTTTGTACAGCAATGCATGAAAAGGAATTGGGCAGGAGCGGAGAACCTGTCATTGATTCCCGGAAATGTAGGAGCTTCACCCATGCAGAATATCGGGGCTTATGGAGTGGAACTGAAAGAAATATTTCATAGCCTCGAAGCGTTTCATTTGGAAGAAAAAAAAATATGGCAGTTTACAAATAATGATTGTGAATTCGGATACCGGAACAGTGTTTTTAAAAACAGGTTTAAAGATCAGTTCGTCATTCTTAATGTTTGTTTCCGGTTAAATAAAAAACCGGTTTTCCATACAAGTTATGGAGCTATCATTCAGGAACTGGAAAAAATGAAAGTAAAGAATTTTTCTATTCAGGCTATTTCACAAGCTGTTATCCATATCCGTTCTTCCAAATTGCCCGATCCTGAAGTTATTGGCAATGCAGGAAGCTTTTTTAAAAATCCACAAATAACCGAAACTTCATTTAAGAAATTACTGGAAAAATATCCCGGCATTGTTGGATACGCGGTTAAAGAAGGAATTGTAAAACTTGCAGCCGGCTGGTTGATTGAGCAGGCTGGCTGGAAGGGTTACCGGAAGGGGGATGCCGGATGCCATGAAAAACAGGCATTGGTTTTGGTCAATCATGGTCATTCTTCCGGACAGGAGATTTATAATTTAAGTACTGAGATAATGATTTCGATAAAAGAAAAATTTAATGTTGATCTGGAAAGGGAAGTAAATATTTTATAATTCGTCATCAAATTCTTCTTCAAAACTTTTGTTTCCAAAATCCATCATAGATCCCATCAGGTCTTTGAATTCGATTCCGTTTTCAACCATTTTTTTACTGATCAATGAATAGCTTGCCAAACCGTGTAAAACAAATTCCATCAGCATGGAAGTTTCTTCTTCATTGGCTTGTTTGAAATGTTTTTTTACCAAGGCATGCAAGCCATCAACGCTGTATAGCATCATTGATTTTTCTTTATCATTAGCATTGAAAAGCATATCCAGATTATTGCCCTTATCAAACCAAGCCGTAATGGGTTTGTAAGGATTTGTTTCTTTTACATTCTCCTCCCTTTTTCTTTTCTTCAATATTTCCGGATCGGGAAAGTATTTTACAAACTGTGAGCGGATCGATTTTTCTAATAAATTCATGGCAACCTGATAAGGTCCTTCCTGTTCTCCTTCATAAACCAATTCTATCTTTCCGGTTATGGATGGAATGATACCAACCAGATCACTGATCCAGACCTGCGTATTTTTTTCATGATTGATCAATGCTCTTCTTTCAGCTGCACTGATTACATTTTCGTATGCAGAAATAGTAAGCCTTGCACTTACACCGCTTTTTTTATCAACCAGTTCGCTGTTACGGGCTTCAAAGGCTACCTGTTCAATAAGTCTTTTTACAAGATCACTTACTTTTACCAATGATTTCTGTTCCTCATTTATTTGTGCTTCCTGCTCAGTAATTAATAAAGCCGTTTCCAGATCTTTTGGATAGTGTGTCAGAATCTGACTTTCGATACGGTCCTTCAATGGTGTTACTATCGATCCACGATTGGTATAGTCTTCGGGATTGGCCGTAAATACAAATAAAATATCGAGCGGAATACGTAATTTAAAACCACGTATCTGAATATCACCTTCTTCCAGAATATTAAATAAAGCTACCTGGATTCTTGCCTGCAGATCGGGCAATTCATTGATAACAAAAATGCTGCGGTTGCTTCTGGGAATAATGCCATAATGAATTACTTTTTCATCGGAGAAACTAAGTTTCATATTTGCTGCTTTGATCGGATCAATATCGCCAATCAGGTCAGCAACGCTCACATCAGGGGTTGCCAATTTTTCGCCGTAACGTTCACTGCGATGAACCCAATGAATAGCGGTTTCATTGCCATGAGCGGCTATTTGATCGATGGCATATTTTGATATTGGATTCAACGGATCATCATTCAACTCACTACCTTTTATAGTGGGAACATATTCATCCAACAACTCGGTCATCAGCCTAGCCATTCTTGTTTTTGCCTGACCACGTAAACCCAGAAATAAAATATTATGCTGACTCAGCAAAGCCCTTTCCACATCCGGGATCACCGAATCTTCGAAGCCCATAATACCGGGAAAGCTGTTTTCATTTTGTTTTAATTTCTTTATCAGGTTTTCTCTGATTTCCTGTTTGATGGTTCTGGATTTGTAACCACTTGCTTGAAGTTCTACTAGTGTATTGATTTTCGTAATGTCCATTTTTTTATTTCTAAATAAGTATAAGATTAATTTTAATATACGGTTTTCCTTTTTCCACTTTCAAAATCTCGGAAAATAAAAGAACCTAATTTGTCGAGCGATGCGAAAAATGCTTTGCCGTTATTGGTCTCCGTAAATTCCGTAACAAATTTTTGCAGATAGGGGTCGGATGCAATCATAAATGTTGTAATTGGAATTTTCAGTTTTTTACATTGTGAGGCAAGGTTCAGACATCGGGTTGTAATTTTTCTATCGAGACCAAAACTATTCTGATAATATCTACTGCCAATTTTCAGACAGGTAGGTTTACCATCCGTGATCATAAAAATTTGTTTGTTCTGATTTTTTCTTCGACGCAAAATATCCATGGCTAATTCCAAACCAGCAACAGTATTGGTATGATAAGGACCTACCTGTAAATAAGGGAGGTCTTTTATTTCAATTGGCCATGCATCGTTTCCAAACACCACTATGTCCAGTGTGTCTTTTGGATAACGGGTTGTAATTAGTTCGCTCAAGGCCATGGCTACTTTTTTGGCAGGTGTTATACGGTCTTCACCATAAAGGATCATAGAATGAGAGATGTCAATCATCAGCACCGTGGAAGTTTGCGTTTTCAAATCCGTTTCTCTAATCGACAAATCATCTTCCTGCATGCGGAAACTATCAATGCCATGATTGATTTGTGCATTTCGGATTGATTCGGTAAAATCAATTTGTTCCATGCGATCTCCGAACTGAAATGATCTTGTTTCCGGATTTATTTCATCACCTTGTCCCGGTTTAAATGTTTGATGATTTCCTTTTTTCGCTTTTTTTAATTTTCCGAAAATATCTTCCAGGCTTTTCTTTCGGATGCCTTGTTCTGTTTTAGGTGTTATTTCAATTTTGCCGGTATTTTCATTTTCATTCAAAAATCCTTTTTCTTTTAATTCTTCTATAAAATCACCCATGCCATATTGCGAGTCTGTGAGTTCGTATTTTTTATCCAGTTCATTCAGCCAGTTCAAAGCTTCAGCTGCATCGGCATTGGTATACGAGAGCAATTGCATGAATAAATCCATCAATTGGTCAAACCGTGTTTTGAGATTCCGGTTGGGATCGTATTTACTGAAATTAAATCCTTTCATCTTTCTTTTTGAATTGATACAATATACAATTATTTGAAATCTGCCTGACGTTGCAAGAACAAACTGTATGTTATACCATCTTGATTTACTGTTTATAAGCGGTATTAATTAATAAAAAACCCTGTTCAGATAACTGAACAGGGTTTCTGTTAAACAGAAAATTTACTTTCCCGAATCTGTTTTAGGTAATTCTGGTACAACAGGTAGCGCAATACCCGGATTATATTTTTTATCGATCATATCAAAGTATTGAACTAATCGGTTATTGGATTCTTCTTCATATTCCATCGAAGAAAATAATGCCTGATTACTTGATTTTAAATAAGTAAAATAACGGGTTTGCTGATTCAGATCTTTTTTCAACGATGTTTTTATTTTATTGGCAAGTTCTTCATCACCGGCTTTATAACAGGCTTCCAGGAAAATAAGGCTAGCCTGGTTTTGTGAATTATACCGGCTGCTCATTCCATAGGCAAATACCGTTTCCTTTGTGTTTTCTACATAAGTTCTAAGAATTGTTTTGGCTTCTTCTTTTCTTCCTTTATCAGCTAAAACACTGGCCAATTCTGCAAACGACATGCGGATATTATTTAAATGCCTGCGGTTTTCCTCATCGAAATAAGTGCCTGCTAATTGAGTGCCTCCGAATTTGAATTTAGTCAGCATTTTATCCATCATCCAATCCGTATTGTACCCGGTATTATTGCTGATTGGGACAAGCCGGAAAGAAATTCCATCTTTTCGCATATAGTCATCAAGTCCTAAACTTGACTGAGACGAAGTGAAATATATTGGCCTTTTCCACTGGTTGGCTGCGATGATATTCAAAATCATCAGATCGCCACGGGTCAGGTCATTTCGATCAGCTGGAAGTTCGAAATTTAATTGTGGTAACACTAAATCATTTGCCATAACCGTAGCATTGCTACGAACCAATGCGGTGTCAACGGGGATGCTGAATTTTTTCACCGGGAAAGAATTTACATTATCTCCTGCACCAACCACATTTTTCATTACGTCATAGAGATCGTAATACCTGTCTGCAGACCCTGATGCCTGATAGCGTAAATACTCTCTCTTATGTCCCTGAATCTGATCGGCTGACCAGATCACATCTATCGGTGCACTTTCATTTATTTTATAACGAAGTTGATTGATATACCAATCGATTCCCAACAAACTGTTATTGATAATGCGGATATCTGGTCTTACTCCTTCTACTTCCTGTGCATACCAAAGCGGATAGGTGTCATTATCGCCATAGGTAAAAATGATAGCGTTTGGTGCACAACTTTCTAGGTAGTTGATGGCCATATCTCTTGCAACAGTCTTTTGACTTCTGTCGTGGTCGTCCCATTCCTGTATGGCCATAAATAATGGAACAATTAGGCATAATACAGTAGCAGAAATACTGATTATCTTTTCATTTTTACCGGACGATGAAACAGCATGAATAATAAAACTGATGGCAGTTACAAATGCAGCATAAATGATGGTTGTAAATATGGCTGATAAAAATGCACCACTACCATAAATGCCGCTCATTAACGTGATGAAAAAGGTTAGAATAGAACCATACATTAAAATATTTTGAAACTGCATTTTGTTTTTAATATCCCTGGCTAATGCAGTAAAGGCAACCACTGCCAAACCAATCCAGATAGCAAATGCATAGAAAGAACCAACATAGGCATAATCCCGTTCACGGGGTTGATTACCCGGTTGATTAAGGTATAATACAACAGCAATGCCGGTAAAGAAAAATAGTAAGAAAGTTACTACCCAATCTTTTTTTGTTTTATAAAATTGATAAACACAACCTAAAATTCCCAGCAAGAAAGGAAGGAAGAATAAATTATTATGTGCTTTATTATTTTTGGCACTTTCCGGTAATTTATCCTGATCACCCAACCTGGCATTATCAATAAATGAAAAACCAGATACCCAGTTACCGTCTCTTACATTTCCGAATCCCTGTGTATCATTTTGTTTTCCGGCAAAATTCCACATAAAATACCGCCAGTACATAAAGCCCATCTGGTAGGTCATAAACCAGTTGACATTATCTCCATAAGTGGGTGCTTCAAATCCCGTAACCTGCCCGCTTTGCGGGTCCCTGTTCTGACCAAGATTTAACCATTGGGCATAAAAAGTAGCATGTCCCTGGTCATTGCTTCTATCCCATACACGGGGGAATAATTGCATATCTGCATCTTCATATTCGGGTTCCTGCTCACGGCCAATTTCAATATATTTATCCTTGCCTTTTACATATTTCATTTCACCGTCTTTCAATACTACATAACCATTGCTGCCATATTTATAAGCTGCCTGGAAATGCGGGCCATAAAGAATCGGGGCCGATCCGTATTGTTCACGGCTCAGATAGTATGTAAGACTCATTGGATTGTCAACATTGTTCATATCAATTGCCGGATTGGCATTTGAACGAACCAATGGAGTTACATAAGCAGAGTACCCCATCATGATGAATACAAAACACCAAAGTCCCAAACGTAAAAAAGGCCAGTCTTTCTTTTTTGCCAAACGAATTCCAAAGACAACTAATAAAGCAAGTATTAAAAAGAAAACAATAAAACCGGAGAAGAAAGGAAGGTTGAAATTGTTGACAAATAGAATATCAAACTTGCCGGCCAATTTGATGGAATATTGAATAACGGCAACCTGTACCACACCGGTAATTAAACAACCAATAATGAAAGCGGCAATGGCACCTTTCATCGTGAACTTGTACCGCTTGAAATAATAAATCATCACTATGGCAGGGATGGTTAACAAGTTCAATAAGTGAACACCGATAGACAGCCCCATCATGAAAAATATAAAGATGATCCATTTATCTGCCTGGAATTTTGCGGTTGTATCTACTGCTTTATCTGATGCATGTTCCCACTTAAGCATGGCCCAGAAAACAAGTGCAGTGAAAAAAGAAGAGAGAGCATACACTTCGCCTTCAACAGCACTATACCAGAACGAATCGGAAAAAGTATATGCAAGTGCACCAACTATACCAGCACCCATGATTGTAATCAATTGGTTTGAATTTGGTTCTTCATGCACCGTAATCATCATCTTGCGGGCAAAATGGGTAATGGTCCAGAACAGAAACAAAATGGTAAAAGCACTGGCTATGGCACTTAGCAAGTTTACCGAACTGGCAGCATTGGCTGCTTCACCTCCACTGAAAAGAACAACAAAAAGCCTTCCTAACAAAACAAAAACCGGGGCACCGGGAGGGTGGGGCATCTGTACTTTGAATGCACTGGCAATAAATTCGCCACAATCCCATAAACTCGAAGTAGCTTCACGGGTAATGATATACACTACACTTGCAAGGGCAAATACCAGCCATCCTGTAAGGTTGTTAACTTTTTTGAAATTCATAAAGCATTAATTTATATGTAGGCAAAAATAGGGAAGCAGGATGATTTTTATGCCCCTAATCTTTTATTTAGGATTTTGATAGGGATAGTTCAAAACTGGATAAAATAATTAGTTTAAATACAGGAAAATTGAACGTCCATAATTAATCAAAATAAACCCGTACTGTCTGATAGAATAATCGGGTTTGCATGATGGAAGATACTTGTTGACTTTTTTCATTATATCCTTTCAGTCCGAATAAACCAGCAGCATTTCCTTTGTTTATAGAAATTTCGAGATAGCCGGCACTATTGAAAAGAGCCAGTTTTTCACTTTCAGGAACATCTGCATAAGTTTCACTTATTTTCTCAATCATCTCATCCCGTTTGAAAACGATTTTGAATTTCCTTCCGGCTCTTTGTTTTTCAAATTCATCCTGGGTGATATTTACAATAACGTTTTCAAAACGATCGATAAAAATAATATGGCCCTCCATCCAACCATCATTAACTATTGGGCGTAAGGGATTTTTTTCTAAAAAATGATGGTCTTCTTCACCAACATGGAGAATGGGTTCGCCATTGTTGATTTTATGAATGGCCCTGCCCATTATCTCCGTGCAATACAAAGTGTTTTTTATCGCAGTCTCTTCCATATCAAGCCCTATAACCATTTCTGGTTTTTCCTCCAGTATCATGGTCAGCATGCCATTATCGGCACATAATAAATATTGGTCATTATGAAATGCCAATAATAGTTTTTTGGGTTTAACTTCAAACAGGTTGACCAGAATGATATGAAAAGTATGTGGAGGAAAATTTTTTATGGCATTTCGGCATACATACGATGCCTGCGGATAATTAAACGGCGGAATATTATGTGAAATGTCGATGAGATTGAATTCGGGATTGATACGAAGCAACTGTGCTTTAAT
>JAYWEL010000020.1:0-14391 GCA_043779285.1 Chitinophagaceae bacterium
GCCACAAACTTCATGGTTTCCGGATTCGGGGTCATTTCTGTATAAATACTGATAACGGGATTGCCTGTTTTAATCATGAGTCTATTTTAAGACAACAAAGATAAGATTTACTTCAGCTTTCTTGTTTACGAAGAAAGGAATCTAGTTTTGCATGAACATTTTATAACGGTATTTTATGAAAAAAATATATTTCCTCAGTAGTTGTTCTACCTGTCAGCGTATATTAAAGGAAAACGAATTGGAGAAAAAAGGTTTTGAAATGCAGGACATTAAAACCAACCCCATATCTGCAATACAACTGGACGAATTGAAAAAATTGGCCGGAACATATGAGTCATTGTTCAGCCGAAGGGCCATTAAATACAAGGAATTGGGGTTGAAAGACAAGGCATTGACCGAAAAGGAAATCAGGAATTTAATTTTGACAGAATATACATTTTTAAAAAGACAGGTGATTATTTATAAAAGTGAAATCTTTATTGGTAGTGAGAAAAAAACTATAGAGACAATAAAAAGGGGGTTGAAATAAATCAACCCCCGGCATTAACAATCACCGTTATGTGGATTTGTTAAAGTGTTATTTTAGCAGTGAATGTGCTGTAAAACATTTCCTTGCCCCGTTCTGATAAATCCGGCCTTCCGGTAACCTGTATTAGGTTTTGTGGAATTACATATGCAGGTGAAACCATCAACTGTAATTTGCCCGATGTTAAAGTAATAGGCATGGAAAACTCGTATGAAAGAAGATTAAATTTTTTCACACTTTCTGAAACCTCTTGTCTCGGACCAGGAAGCCCAAGGAAAGAACCTTGTTTATAATAAGTATATGAAAACTGTTGTGTACCGGCATTAGCTGTTGCCGTTGGATTAATGATCAATGATTTTTCGCCTGAAAATGGAACTATAAAGGCATGATCCAATCCTAACATGGCGCCATAGTCAACTTTGTCACTGAATTTTAAATCTGCACCAAAACCAAAGTTTATCACTTCGCTGCGTTTAGTAAAACTCAAGGCTGTCTGAGCTTTTAATGCCGATTGAACCAATTCATTGGTTTTATAAAATGGCTTCATCAATGTTATACTGGTGATCCACTCATCAGTTACTGAAAGAAAACCAAGGGTGGCAACTGTTCCTGCATAATCAAATGAGCTGGCACTGTTATTAACAAAAACTGGTGCTGCATTTACATATATATTCTTATTAAACCACAGTTCCGCCATAGGAAAAAAACCACTACTCCGCAAGCTATCGGTTCTTCCATAATAATTCAAGCCTGAGTTATAGTTAGCACTGATCTTGAACTCGCTTTTAGACGATGCTTCGGATGATTGTGCTTGACCGAATGATATAGATAGTAGGAATACAAAAGAAAGTAACCCCGCATATTTAACGTTTAACATGACAAAATGATTTTTAATGTGTAAAAGATTCCGTAAACGATCTGTGTAAAAGAAAAACCACCCACCATTCGATGGGTGGTTCAGGATATTGATTACTGATTTCCAGTTTTAGTTTTCACTTTGGTTTCAGTTTTTGCTTCGGCTTTAATTTCAGCCTTGCTTGCTTTTTCTGTAGCTTTTTCAGCTTTCTTTTCTGTTTTGGCTTTTGCTTTCATACTTGCATCTGCAGAAGCTTTTGCCTTTGCTTCAGTCTCACCCTTTACTTTAGCAGCATTTTGCTCAGCATGGTCAATCATCGTTTCGCCGTTTACAGTGGCAGCAGCTTTCGCATTGGCGATTATATCTGCACCAGCATTAGCATTACCGCTTTTAGTTCTTGCGTCAGCAGCATTATTGCTTTTTGCGTCAATGCCTGCTTCAGTTGAAACATTAGTACTCTTTTTTAAACTTCCCTTTGTTTGATTGGCTGTATTTACAGACTTATCTGTGGCTGCATCAATTTTACCTTTTGCTTTTGTAGAAGCATTGGCGGCCTTAGCTGCAGAAGCATCGGCTTTAACAGAAGCGGCTGTTGTTGCTTTTGTAGCAGCCTCTGTAGCTTTAGTTGCATTTATAGTTGCAGTCGTAGAAGACTTAACTACTGTACTAGTATTGATTTGAGAAAAACCGATTAAGGTAATTAATGTTGCTGCTGATAATAATGATAACTTTTTCATGATTTTCGTTTTTTAAGTTTAGAATTAATCTTATCCCAGTAATGTAAAAACCGTGCCAAACTGTTATAGTAAAAAAAGTCAGATATATATTAACGTATATAAATCAGGTACTTATGTTAAATTTTGGAGTTTCTTTTTAAATGACTTTAAGACCCTGTACTTGTTTGTGCGTTTATAGATTAGCGATAATTTTATATTTTTTTAACGTAACAAAAACATATGACAGGGAAGTTTTTACAGATTAGTTGTAGCTTTTATAGAAATCATAATTATCCAAATGAATAAAAAAAACAACATCCGGGATGTTGAAATATTAATTGAAAAAGACTCTTTATATAGGTCATCCAGTAAAGAGGATGACGGCAATACTTATTATGACTTATTATTCAAGGCTACCCAAGAGGGAATTTGGGAATATAATATAGAAACACAAAAAGCATTTTATAACGACCGTATTTATGAGATTTTTGGATATAGTCAGGAAGAAATGGTTGATAATCGTTCCTGGTGGCAAAATAATATTCATCCCGGCGATAAACAAAGGATTATTTCAGACCTGCACAATCTAATGAATGGCTCTGAAAAGGTTTGGTGGAGGCGTTATTCATTCCGAAGTAAGAACGGTGAATAAGCCGGATGTTGACAGGCTTTTATAGTTCGTGGAAAGTCTGAAAAAGCAAAAAAAATGATTGGCTCTATGCGGGATCTATCCGAATTAATTGCCATGAAAAACTGATTTGTAAAAGAACGTGATACACATTATAGTAAAAAGATTAAGACGATTATTCAAGCCGAAGAAAAAGAAAGGAACGAGATCAGCGAAGAGCTTCATAAGAATATCAATCAGGTTCTGAATACGTACAACTTGCACATCAATCAGTCTAAAGAATTTGTAATTGAAAAGGCTCCGGTTGGATAGCTGAATCACAGAAAATTTAATGAATATTCCCATCAACTTAGAAGCACTGTAATAAATTACCGATTTTAAGGAATTGATAGTATCCCAACTATTTTATTAAACAGCATCATCGTAAATATTCGAAAATTTGTATTTAATTGTCCGAACCGATAATCCTCAATTTGGCATAATTCAGCATGATTTTCTTTTCTCCGTTTTTATCGAATAAAACCGTTGCAATCGGATTATGTGCCGAACCTTCCATTTTCAACACTTCGCCAAAACCAAATTTTTGATGCTCCACCCGATTGCCCACTTCCAAATCGGAGGTGTCGCTGGCCACAAAATCTTCGGATGGCTGATGATCCACTACTTTATTGGATGATGCCGGAACAATATAGGAAGGCATTTCTTTTTTCTTTCCCGGTGGCGGTCCATATTTTTTCTCGGCCTGGTTCACTTCATTTTTTTCGTAACCCTGATTACCCGATCCGAAACCTCTTTGTGCCCGGTTAAAATTTGATGTGCCGGCAAACGAACGGGTATCACCGGCGGCGGCACTAAAGTCTACCTGGTCCTCCGGTATTTCGGCAATAAAACGACTTGGTTCATTCTGAATCAGTTGTCCGAACTTGTATCTTGTATTAGCATATGTGATCCAGAGCTTTGTCTTGGCTCTTGTAATCACTACATAAAACAATCGTCTTTCTTCTTCCAGTTCTTCCCTTGTATTGATGCTCATGGCGTTCGGGAAAAGCATTTCTTCCAAACCAGAAGCGAATACACAACTGAACTCCAATCCCTTTGCAGCATGTATGGTCATCAGTTTCACCATATCGGCATTGGGGTCCTTGTCATCGGCATCCGTCAGCAGGGTGATCTGCTGCAAGTAGGCTCCCAGACTTTTATCCACCACTTCACCGTCTTCATTATCCGGACTCTCAATCCATTCTTTAATAGAGTTCAGTAATTCATTGATATTCTCGTAACGGGCCAGCCCTTCCACACTTTTATCGTTAAACAATTCTTTTACAATACCCGTTTGCTTACCCACATGAAAAGCCACTTCGTAGGCATTGTTTTTAACCAACATGCTACGGAAGCTTTTGATCATGGTCACAAAATCCTGTAAAGCGGTCAAAGTACCTGCACGGAAACCATGCATCTGGGCTTCTTCCAGAATTTCCCAAAGAGAAACATCTTTTTCATTCGCCGCCAGAATCAGTTTATCCATACTGGTTTTACCAATACCGCGTACCGGGTAATTGATGATGCGTTTGATGGCTTCATTATCCTGTGGGTTAGTCAGTAAACGCAGATAAGCGACAAAATCCTTGATCTCTTTCCGGGAGTAGAAGCTCATGCCACCATAAATGGTATAAGCCAATCCCATGCGTCGAAGGGCTTCTTCAAAAGCACGGCTCTGTGCATTGGTACGGTACAGAATGGCGAAATCCTTGTTTCGGAAATGATTGCGGAGCTTCTGTTCCTGTATGCTGTCGGCCACAAATTTTCCTTCATCATTATCGGTATTGGTCCGCACCAGTTTTATCTTTTCTCCTTCATCGTTTTCTGTAAACAATACTTTTTCTATCTGTCCCTTGTTGTTCTTGATAATTTCATTGGCTACACTGATGATGCTTTTGGTGCTGCGGTAATTCTGTTCCAGTTTTACCAGTTTTACATTGTCATAATCTTTCTGAAACTGTAAAATATTTTCAATGGTGGCTCCGCGAAAACTGTAAATACTCTGTGCATCATCTCCTACCACACATACGTTTTCGTGCATGGCACCCAGCAGTTTAATGACTTCGTATTGTGCCGGGTTGGTATCCTGGTACTCGTCAATCAAAATGTATTTAAACTTGTGTTGAAATTTGCTCAACGCATCCGGAAAATTTTTCAGCAATTCATAAAACTTAATCAGGAGGTCGTCAAAATCCATGGCTCCGTTGCGGAAACAACGATTTGCATAGGCTTTGTAAATCTGCGATATGGCTGAGCGGTTTCCCCGGTTGTCTTCCATTTGTAAGGTGGAGTCTTCAGCATATTCTTCGGGACTGATCAATGCATTTTTTGCAGATGAAATGCGGTTGTACACCGTACTGGGTTTGTAATGCTTGTCGTCTAGGCTCAGGTCATTGATCACTTGTTTCACTACAGATTTGGCATCGTCGGTATCATAGATGGTAAAGTTGGATGGGTAGCCCAACCTATGAGCTTCACCTCGCAGGATACGTGCAAATACACTGTGGAAAGTTCCGATATATAGGTTACGGGCCTCATTATTTCCCATGATGTGTTCTACTCTTTCCTTCATTTCCTTGGCCGCCTTATTGGTAAAGGTCAGGGCCAGAATATTGAATGAGTCTACCCCAATCGACATCAGATGGGTGATGCGGGTGGTAAGCACTTTGGTTTTTCCGCTGCCGGCACCGGCAATAATCATAATAGGTCCGTTTACATGCAATACGGCCTCTTTCTGTCGTTCATTCAATCCCTGTAAATAATCAATCATATGCCAGACTTCCTGTTTTTTAAAAATGGTTTTCGATGGGGATGAATGTTTTCCGGAGAAAAATTACATTCAAACATGCATACTTCGTTGGTAAAAGAAGCAGGCGTGCAAGGTACAATTTGCCGATGGTTTTATTTTTTCTGTGGATAAAGAAATCGGGTTTAAATATAAAAACTTACCGAAGTTCAACATTCAATTTCATAGCTTTCCTAAAAAATAGATGGCAAGAATCAAGGTAGACCTACATCACATTTATAATAATAGTACTGCTGTGGACCGTGCATTACTACAGGCTTTCGAAGATGCTATTGACAAAAAAATACGGGAGGTGGAAATCATTCCAGGAAAGGGCAGCGGACAACTGCGTAAAAAAGTAGAACGTTTTTTACAAATGCCGCATATTAAAAAACAATACCATCGTATAGAGAACGACCGTAAGAATTTCGGTCGGCTGTTTGTTTATTTTAAATTTTAAGTTACCCCAGTTCCTGTTTTCATAAACCAAAAAAAGGCCGGCATTAAACCGGCCTTGAAATAAGATTAAGCGGTAGCTTTTACGAGCCACGCTGCGCTCCGCCAACATGCTTACCGGCAGCACTGCTGGGTTTTGTATTTGTTTTTGTGCCTCCCTTGCTGCTGATAAAAGCCGATTTACTGGCCGGCAGTCCGCCTTTCTTCTTGTCTTTCTTGTTCTTTCCGCTGTTTAATAAGGACATATTTTTCTGTTTGTGTATTTTAAAAATTGGTTTTGCTTTTTCAAAGTTAACGCATTTTGGTTTCAGCCCCTTTTGCAGAATAAAATCAACTGTTAAAAAAGGAATGGAAACATTGCTTTCCTGCAAAGAACTTCATCCGTCGTATCTTTGCCAGCTCATGATACAAGTTGGAACCTATAATAATCTGGAAGTATTACGTATGACCCGTACCGGAGCATTCCTCGATGATGGAAAGGAAGGCCTGCTGCTGCCCATCCGTTTTGTACCCAAAGATGTGGAGCCCGGGCAAAAAATCGAGGTGTTTGTCTACCACGATTCCGAGGATCGACTGATCGCCACCACCCTCCGGCCTATAGCCACGGTAGGTGAAATGGCTTTTATGAAAGTGGTGACCACAACAGCCCATGGAGCTTTTTTAGATTGGGGATTGATGAAAGACCTTTTTGTACCCCGCAGCAAGCAGATACAACCCATGGAAGTGGGTGAAACACACCTGGTAAAACTTTACCTCGACGAACAGACCGGCCGTGTGGCCGCCACCGAATATATAGAGCAGGGCCTCAGCAACGAAAACCACGAACTTTCTGTACACGAAAGAGTGGAGCTGCTCCTCTTCCGCAAAACCGAGTTGGGTTATGCCTGCATCATCAACGGCAAGCACTTGGGTCTCTTATATTTTAATGAAGTGTACCAGAATATTTCCATCGGCGACAAGCTGGAAGGCTATATCAAAACCATCCGTCCCGATCTGAAAATGGATGTGGCTTTGGGCCGCCCCGGCTACAAAAAAGTGGAAGGTGAAGCGGAAAAAATACTGCGCCTGCTGCAGGAGAACAATGGCTTTCTGCCCTACCACGATAAAAGTTCTCCCGAAGATATTTATGCCTTTTTCGGTATGAGTAAAAAAACGTTTAAGATGACCGTAGGTAAACTTTTTAAAGAACGAAAAATTGAACTGACGGGGGATGGGATGAAGGTGCTGGGGTGAATTGATTGAGGATTTGTAATTTGAAATTACTTTTCACACTTCTTGATTTTGGAAAAAACTTACTAAACTATTCTTTGTAAAAGCCATTTACAAAGCTGATTCATCAGTCTTTATTGTACGCAATTGTACTACCAAACGCAATGAGCTTGAAGAATACTTTACCGGTAAGAAATTTAATGTCTATTTGAAAACGCTATTTTTAAAAGATATTATGCAACCGATTATTCATTATTTTCTACATCTGGTTTTCCCAATTGCAATTGCTTATGTATTTTATAAAAAGAATTGGATAAGGTCTTATTTGATTTTGCTTCTTACCATGTTGGTGGATTTAGATCATTTATTTGCTACACCGCTATTTGACCCTTGCCGTTGCAGTATTAATTTTCATCCGTTGCATAGCTATATTGCCATCTCGATTTATTGTATCATGCTACTACATCCAAAAATCAGGATAATTGGTATAGGATTGTTGCTCCACATGGCTACCGATGCGATTGATTGCTTATTCAGTATACAGGGTTGTTATTAAATTCTAAAGATTTACTCCGATATGGTTGGGTGAAATTAAATTTGCCGCAAAGCCGGACTGTTCGTGGGCGGTGTGGATACCGCCCATGGAGTGAAGATTTGAAAATTACAAATCGTATTAAAATACCGGTTGGTTCTTGATTACAGGAATTAAAGTGTAAAATAAAAAACGAAAATGGTTCGTGGGGACACGAACCTCCCTTCATGAACTATAGCGAAGATTTGAAAATTACAAATCGTATTAAAATATCGGTTGATTCTTGATTACAGGGATCAAAGTGTAATATAAAAAACAAAAATGGTTCGTGGGGACACGAACCAGGGCTTAGACATTGTGTATGACCCTTATAGTCCGTTGACTTATAAGCCACATTGACTGATCTTACATTCATGGATATAAAGTTGAAAGTAGGACAACGTATTAAACAATTACGAAAAGAACTAGAACTCTCACAAGAGGCACTTTCATTAAAAGCAGATGTAGATAGAACCTATGTTACCGATGTTGAAAATGGGAGACGAAATGTTTCCTTAGAAATCTTAGAACGCTTAATTAAAGCTCTTAATGTTTCAATTGCTGAATTCTTTAATGCTAAAGAATTTAAAAAATGAAACAGGCATACTATCATTCCTCCATTGAAGATTTTTTGAAAATAAACGAAGATGAAATAATTGGGAAACTCAATAAAGCTGGAACTGCTTTTGCAAGTCAATGGACAATAACAACAACTTCTTGGGATAGCAGTATTCAAATACTCAAAAAATCTTGTCTTGAATTAATTGAAGTTGATACTAAAATTAAGAATTGGCATATTTTATTCGAATATGAAATACCAAGACTTTCGAGTAGAATAGATGCAGTTATTATTGCTGAAGATTTAATATTTGTTATCGAATTTAAGTATGACCGAAGAAAATACGAGTCGGCAGACATAAGACAGGTAGAAGATTATGCAAACGATTTACTTGATTTTCATTTAGAGAGTAAAAATAGAATTATTATTCCCGTGCTTTTAGCACCATTAGCAAAATCAATTTCAAAAACAAATAATTCAAACATTGATTCTTTTATCAAGTTCTGTCTAAAAGTAAATGCTATAAACTTATCCCGAAATATTTATGAAGCATATTTAGAGTTTCATAAAAGTTCAAATATTTTTATTGATCCTTATAAATGGGAGCAAAGTGAATATCAACCTACACCAACAATAATTCAAGCAGCAAAAGCATTATTTGCTGGTCAAAAAGTTGAAACAATAACAAAATCCGGTGCTGAAGACAACGATTTAAAAAGAACTACAGAATATTTAATTAAAGTCATTAACCAAGCTAGAATAGAAAATAAAAAAATTGTTTGTTTCGTTACAGGAGTGCCTGGAGCCGGTAAAACATTAGTTGGTTTAAATGTAGTTCATGAAAAGGAAGAATTTGGAGGAGAAGAAACTGATACGGCCTATTTTTCTGGAAATGTTCCTTTAATAAATGTTTTAAGAGAAGCTTTAAGTAGAGACGATTTTGAAAAACAATCTAATCTATACAAAGAAAAAAGAATAAAGGATAGACCAACAAAAAATAATTCCGAGCGAAAAATAAAATCAAAGATTCAAAACTTGCATTTATTTATTAAAGCAGGAATAAGAAATGCTCAACCTCCTGTAGAAAAAATAGTTGTATTCGACGAAGCTCAACGCTGTTGGGATGCAATTCAATTCAGTAATAAAGCAAAACAAAATCAAAATCGTGAAAAGAATCCATTTGTTATTGAGCAAAAGTCAGAAGCCGAATTGATTTTTGAATTTATGAATCGGCATGATGGTTGGTCAGTTATAATTGCATTAGTTGGGGGAGGGCAAGAAATAAATACTGGTGAGGGCGGTATTGCTGAATGGGGTAAGGCAATTAAGACTAAATATAAAAATTGGGAAATCCATATTTCTGAAGAATTACTTTCAGGCGACTCATCTACAGCAAACCAAACCTTGTTTGATTCTATTCCTGAAAATATAATAATCTATAAAAATAAAAACCTGCATCTAAGTATAAGTCAACGCTCATTCAAAGCAAATAATTTGAACGCCTGGGTAAATGCTTTAATTAATAATGAAAATGAGAAAGCTCTAGAATTATCAAAATTGATAAGTGAAAAATATCCGCTAATAGTCACTAGAAACATAGAAAAAACAAGAGAATGGCTTAAGCAAAAAAAATCTGGGAATAAAAGGATTGGCTTAGTAGCAAGTTCTGGAGGATTGCGGCTTAAGCCTTGTGGAATTCAAGTAAGAGAGATAATTGACGAGGCTATGTGGTTTTTAAATGATGAAACAGACATTCGATCTTCTTACTATTTAGAAATGGTTGCTACAGAATATAAAGTTCAAGGATTAGAATTAGATTGGGCTGGAATTTGTTGGGATGCTGATTTGAGAAGAAGTGCCGATAATTGGGAGTTTAAAAATTTCTCCGGCACGAAATGGAATCAAACAAATGCCATACCCGAGCAACAGTTTTTATTAAATACTTACAGAGTTTTATTGACAAGAGCAAGAGAAGGGATTATAGTATTCGTCCCGGAAGGAGATTCAAAAGATGAAACAAGGCTGCCAGAATTTTATGACCCAATTTTCGAATATTTAGTTTCATGCGGCCTAAAGAGTATTTAGAAATTCTTCGTCTTCTTCCTCTCCACAAATAAAACCACAATCTTTATTTAAGCATTGGTCAATCAACAATTTTGCATTGGTATGGTAAAAGCTGCCAATCTCATTACATCTTGTACCACAATGCGGACAAGTGAACGGTTGGTCGTTCATTATAAATATTTCAAGCGGTTTAAATATTGTTTTAATATCCATTCCGCAATACTACCTTATGTGGCTTAAAGTACATTTGCTTTTAAGTCACGTCTGGTAAATTATCAGGAATAAATCAGATGATTTTTTTCAAAAGAGAATCGAGAGTCTTTTCAATTTTGGCAGGCCGTGCCTTGGTTCGTGTCTTCACGAACCTCCCTTCATGAACCATATCGAAGATTTGAAAATTACAAATCGTATTAAAATATCGATTGATTCTTGATTACAGGGATCAAAGTGTTATATAAAAAACGAAAATGGTTGGTGGGGACACGAATCAGGGCTTAGGAATTTATTTAAATAAAAAAGGGCGGATTAATCCAATAATCAATACAACAAAAAAGGCTTCATCATCATTTCCCATTCCGTTGCAATAGCCGTTTGCAGCAATTGGCCATCTTGCAGTTTTGTAAAAGTATGCTGCACACCCAGCAGTTTATCAAGGTGCAGGCTGCCGGTGGGGTTGGCATTGGTTGGGTAAAGCCTTTCGGTTACCTGTTGCGGGTGCAGTTGCAGAATGCTTTGCAACAGGGCTATGCCTGTTTTAACGGCAGAAAAAACTGTGGCATCATGGATATGCAGTTGCAGCCCGTTGCAGTATTGACCTGCATAAATTCCGGTATCCGGCGAATAATTTATTGTTGTAAGTGCAAGGCCGGGAAGAGGCTGTTTCTCCAATTCGTTTTTCAGGGCTTTATGGTTCATCCATGGTGTGCCGCAGATCCTGAAAGCTTTGTCGGTTCCCCTTCCTTCATTCACGTTGATGCCTTCGAGCAGTCCCGTTCCGGGATAAAGCATGGCGGTTTCTATATCCCGGATGGCGGGAGACGTGGGAGTAAATAAAAAATCATGGAGTGCTGTCTGCTGCCGGTTATAATGTTGTACCCGGATAACATCGATATCCAGTCCCTTCATTTTTGTGGCGGCAAAATACGAGGCAAGTTCACCTAAAGTGCAGGAGTGTTTGAGGGGTATGTTCCATCGACCGATAAAGGATGAACAGTTTTTTTCATCGAGCATGGGCCCTTCGGCTTTTTTCAGATCGGCACCAATGGGGTTGGGCCGGTCCAATACCATGAATGGTTTTTGCTGTGCAGCACAGGCCTGCATAACATAGGTCATGGTCCACAGGTAGGTATAAAAGCGGCAGCCCACATCGGGTATGTCGAATAATACAAGGTCGATATCGCAAAAATCTTCGGCTGTGGGTGCCAGTTTTTCGCCATACAAACTGATCACGGGCAGTCCGGTAAGTTCATCTGTTCCGTTTGGCTGAAAAGCACCATCAGCACCGCTTGTGCTGATGCCGTGTTCGGGAGAAAATAATTTTGTAAGCCTGAAGCCCTGTTTCAATAAGGCAGCACGGCTTGGTTCTCCGGCTGTTGTGCAGGCTGCATTATTGCTGACAAGGGCTATGCGTTTTTCTTTGTAAGCAGCAGGTTGCTGCAGCAATACATCTATCCCGCATTGAATGGGCTTCTTCATTTTTTCATAATTTTTGTAATAAGTTGCTGCAGGGTTTTTTCTGCTTTTTCTTTTTTTAATCTGCACTCCCAAACAATAATTACTTTCCATCCGTCTTTCTTCAAAACCTTTACTGCTTTTTCATCATTGGTTTTATTGCTATTTATTATATCAGTCCATCATTGGGTTCTGGTTTTTGGTAAAGTAAAAAAACTACGGTGTGGTTTTTTTGTAAAACAATTTCGGGCCTGCTGTCTTTGCTGCGTATCTGCTGCATATTAAAGCTACGTTGCCATTTGCCATAGTATAAAACTAAGGGTAAAACCAAAGCAGGGTTTAATTCTTTAGGACTTACCTGATTGTTTTGCCTGCAAACAATACAATAGCGGCTCCATTTTTAATAACTCACTGGGTTTTCCTCAGCAAATAATAAAATGTAACTTAGCTATATGATAAACAGGCAAACAATATTAGCTACGCTTAAACAGGCAAAACCTGCCCTCCAAAAAAAATACGGGGTAAAAGATTTAGCACTGTTTGGCTCTTACAGCCGCAATTCTGCGGTTGAGGGGAAAAGTGATGTAGATGTAATGGTGGCTTTTTCTCAACCCATCGGACTTGATTTTGTAGACCTTGCTGATGAATTGGAACAACTGCTGCAATCGAAGGTTGACCTGGTTTCCCGTAATGGAATTAAACCCAAATACTTTACTGTTATTGAACCTGACTTGATTTATGTCTGAACGGGAGATATAACTTTTGATGGAAGATATATTGGAAGCAGGGAATAAAATTCTTTCTTTTACTGAAGAAATGAGTTTCGATAATTTTATTGCAGACGATAAAACCATAGATGCTGTAATAAGGAATTTTGAAATTATAGGTGAAGCCGCTAACCGGGTACCTGAAGATTTTAAAGTAGGTTACCCATACATTGAATGGCGGCGAATGATTGGTTTACGTAACCGGATAATTCACGAATATTTTGGGATTGATTATGAAACTGTATGGAAGATCAGAAACGAAAACATTCCCAGACTGCTGGATTATATCAAACAGGCCCTTGATGATTTAACCGGACAAGCAGAGGAATATTTTTTTCAACTCCGTCTCTGCCTTTGCAGGTTTCAATTTACATTTTTAAACAACTATCAATTTCCCTATATATTTCTTCAACGCCGTTACTGCTTTCTCATCATTGGTTTCTGGTTTTTGGTAAACTAAAAAAACAACGGTGTGGTATTTTTGTAAAAGAATAAACTTAGTTGGCTGCCAGCCAGCTTTCTTCCATTTCTAAAAAGTTGTAGTACAGGGCCATGGTCAATGATCCGGCTTTGCCATTACCCACCGGCATACCATTAATTTGGGTAATGGGAAGAATTCGTTTGGTAGTACTGGTCATGAAAACCTCTTTAGCTCTTTTGAATTCTTCATAAGAAATATCCCGTTCTTCTATGTTACCAGGACTACCCATTTCCAGTAGATTTTTACGGGTAACACCCAACAAAATATGATTGAACGGAGTTACAATTTTATCCTCAGCGGTGATGATAAAAATATTGGCACGGGGTAATTCGCTAATAATACCATTGTACATATAGAGTACATCGTCGGCCTTTTTTTCTTTCAGTTTCTGTTGCAGCCATACGCCCATCAGGTAGTTGGTAGATTTTATGGCCGGCAGGTCGCGGCTGTATTCTTCTGTAATAATTTTTATACCCGCATTCACTTTTTCGACACCCGGTAATTGAATGGCTTGTTGTGTAATCAGCAGGTTGGGTTTGCTAACCGAATAACCATCGGCCGAATAACCACCCGTGAGTATCATGCGTACGCCTGATGTTTCTATATTATTTTTTGCAATCAGTTGCAGGATGATATCTTTCAATTCGTTTTTTGTGTGTAACGGCTCGATGAGCAACATAGCGGCCGATTGAAAAAATCGATCGATATGATCGTTTATAAAAAGCGGTTTTTTATTTACGGTACGAAAAAAATCGAAAGCTGCATAACCCCTTTGTATAGACAGATCGCCAATCTGAATGGTCGCTTTTTCTTCTTCAATAAACCGGTCGTTTACAAATGCTATCATTTTATGGAATTGTATTTTTTTAAAATAGGCAGTACCTGGAACAGTGGAAGTGCCTCCACTTTTCTGTCGTTTTTCCCTTTCATGTCGTATGCTGCAAACAGGGAATTAAGGATGGCTTCTTCAGTTGCTTCAATAGCCGCCATAAATAAAGGCGATACGGCATCATTGCGCAGTACATTTCCCTGTTGTAGTTCATATTTCGAATCGTGCAAAACC
>JAYWEL010000021.1:0-6039 GCA_043779285.1 Chitinophagaceae bacterium
GATATTCATAAATCCTTTATTGGAAATGCTCTTTTCCATTTCAGCTCTTAAACGGTTGAATTTATGAATAGAATAATCATATTGGATCAATGGTGTTACTCTGATACCATTTGCCAATCGTAACGTCAATGAAAGGTTACTGCTAATTAATTTATTAGCCGGGTCTGTATATGCAACGTTTGTTGTAAGATTGGTACTTATTCCTTTTACAATTGCTGAGATTAAAAACTCACCGGATGTATTTATAAAATTAGGAAGTATTAACTGGTTTAACGTTATTCTTGAAAAAGCTATAAATTTCTTTGATTTGATAGGAACAGAAGCAACAATTTTCCTTTCTTCCAAAAAATTATTACTAACTCCTTTTCCAGATCGGATGGCTGTTTGTCCTTTCTCATATTTAATGTAATTCACTTCAATTTTAGCGTTCGATGGTAATTGATAAGACATCAATCCTCTTGAAATAACCCCTACAATATGCTCTCCTGTAAATAACACGTTTGATCCAATTCGGATTGACGTATTGAAAAATGGCATTGGTTTTCCTTTATTGGAAGCAGTGAACATTTCTGCACCGGCACCTATTGTTATTCTCCGGCCCAAGCCATAATTAGCAGTAGCTCGTGAAAACTGGCTTTTAATGACATCTTTAACAAAACCGGAAGTTAATGAATACTCAAACTGTTTTTTAGGCAAAAAATTAAATGGGATATTAATATTTTCTTCGCTGGTTCTTACCTCACCCCAAGGACCGTAAAACCGAAGTCTTACTTGAGAAGAACCATACACCAAAGGCACTTCAAATGTATAAAAACCAGATGCATCTGCTTTTAAATAATTTACCAATACATTATTGATATATAATTCAACAGTCCAACCAGGCTCTGTTTTATTACTAATGGTATATGTACCAAATGATCTTCTATATGTTGTGGGAGTATTTGTTATCTGAATTCCGGTTACCGGAGTAAATAACGTTGAAATGGATTGAGGAAAGAGGGTCCCGGCAGATATTTGCCTGACTGGTGCAAAATCATTATTCACATATCGCCAGTTGATTAATTGTTGTTGATTTTTAAACGGAATGTCTTTATCGAAATTCAGATTGGCGTTTGTTTCCCCTCCGGCAATGATGGCACCCAAACCCAGATTTAAACGGGTTGTACTTTTTAAATTTGCTTGATGTGTTGATAAAACAGCCCAGTCTGCAAAACCTAAATGAAACAGGGGAAAACCTCTACCAATGACCGTGTCCGCTTTTTTCTCTCCTTTTAGTTTATTCACATTTTGTCGCAACAACTCTTGTTGCATTTCCGCAATTGCAGGCAATTCAACTTTAGAAATCATGTTTATTGAAAGGCTTCTGAAATTAAAACTGCAATCAAGACCAAAAACAGAACCAAAAATCTCCATTCTTAAATACAGATTTGTTTCAGTTTGAAAAAAATCTTCTGGTTTAAGCGTAATAATTTTATTCTGATATTCAATGCTGTTCTTGGTCTTATCAATACTAAAAATAGCCTTTGCATTAATAAAAGTTCCTTCTACTTTATCATTATCTGCAGAAAGCGTATTCTTTATTTTAAGAAAGTCGAATATTTCCTTGATTGGTAAAAATGCTTTTTGCTCATGTATGATGATTGGTATTTCTGTTGCTCCAATACGTTGCACATTTAGTATTACAGAAATTTCATCATACAGTTCATTTTGCTGACTTATTCCAAAATTTGGTGTTACAAATATGCCTAATACTAAAAAACACAAAACCCTAAAGCTGAAAACATAGCTTTGGGTGAATATTTTTTGATATTTAATTTTGGACAGCATGAATAGGATTTGGATTAAAACGGTTTTACTCTTGATTAAAGGTTATATAAAATACCCCTGAATAAGTACCAGGTGGAGAAGAGGACAAGTTTCCGATTACCAATGTTCCACCTACATTAACCTGCGTTCTATTAGGCGGGGCTACATTACTTACAAAAGGAGAAAAAGGATCTGAACTTCCAATATTCAAGGTAATTGTGCCACCATTACTTCCATTTAAAACAGCTGCAGGACCATTTAAAATATTAATAATATTACCAGGAGGCGACTCAATATCGAAGATGGCATTAAAGTATTGAACTCCTAAACTTAACGGAACAATATCGCCGGTAACTGTTCGAAAACCAGCATTAGAAATAATAACAGTTCCACCATTATTACCTCTTGCGAAAGCACCAAAACTCATATTCTGTACCGTGTAAACATATAAGCCTCCCGGATCCCCGGGTAAACTATCGGTTGGGGTTGGCCATACTACCTGTGCATGTACAATATTAGTAGCTGCTATTAATAGTATAGTAATACTAAATATGATATGTAGTATGGTTTTTCTCATCAATATTGGATAGTATGTTTTGGCTATTCTTTTACAAAAACGGAAAAAACATAACTGGATTTTTGGTTTTCTACCTTCAGGAAGTACATTCCGGGAGCTAATTTATTTTTCAACACGACATGATGATAATTTATGCCTGATTGATGTACTATTAACTGCCTTTCTAATGGCCGCCCTTGTAGGTCTAGTACTACAAACGTATAATTACCATCCGTTATTGTGTTAAATTTTATATTTAATTGATTATTAATAACCGGATTCGGGAAAACGGCAATGGAAGATTCAATATTACCCATATCAACCATGGCCGTATTGCTTAATAAATTAGATCCTGTTTGAGGAATTGTTTTGATACGATAATAATTTTTACCGGAAACAGGCACTTCATCTATAATCTGATATGATTGAGTACTAGTACTATTCCCCCCTTTAGCTAAAACTTCTTTAATAGTAGTAAAGTTTGCTGCATTGCCTGATCGTTGAACTGCATATTTAGAGATTCCGGTTTCATTGCTAACCTTCCAATTTATCTGAACCTGATTTTCTTTTTTTGCTGCTGTAAATGAACTTACAGTACCAGCTAAACCGTTCAAATCCATAAATACGATATTGAAACGACTGGCAGAGGTTGAAGCCGGATTTGAACTGATAATATCAACCTTAATCCAGTTTGTATCGGCCAGAGATAATGACTGGATGGTTTTCAGATATTTATCTTCCAGATAAGCCTGAAGACCAGTGTTTTCCATCTTATTTGCAAAAATTTGCAAGGTATATTGAGCTTTAGTCAGTTTGGAAACATTTAAAAACAAGGTATCCTTATTTTCCGGAAATTTTCTTGCATCGATACTTAATAACTCCGAACCTGTTAAAAAACTGATATCCTCAGTACTGCCCGGAATTTTTGAAGCATCTTCCTTACCCACTTTATTGGAGAAGCTCGAATCGAATGCAGCAATAGCACCATCTGCCAATATTTTTTTAGATCCTTCCTCGTAAAACAAATTGACCGCTATCAATGAAATATTATTCGCTCTGGTCGTTCTGAATGCATTTGGATTGAAATTATCAACCTTATCGGTTTCTCTGATTCGTAACTCAGGAGATGATCCTGATGTCCTTACAAAAAATCCCTGTCCGGGCTGAATATATTGATCCAATCCTACTGAACCTGAATAAGGTGCAATAAGTGTAACTGTTCCGGAAGTATTAACCGTAACATAACCACCGGTGCTGCTCAGGTTAGGATCCCATCCCCAATATGTATTTTCCAGGTTTGTTTTAACAAGTGTAGCCCAGTTGATTGAAGATGCATAAGGATTTCCCAACATCGTGTATCTTCCCGTAACACCGGTTAATGGATTGGATGAACCCGTGTTATAAACCTGTTCACCTGTTAACAAAGTTCCAGTTGAACTTATTATAGTTGCATTCGGATTACTGGTCGAAACTGTATTAGTCCTATCTCCATAAACAAAGAAATAATAAGCAACACCCGCTTTCAATGGGGTAAACTTTGTATTCTTACCATTTGCTGATGAAAACCCCACATAGCGGCGGTTTACTTCATCATAGGTAAACATAGAGGCATTGGTGGTTTGCTGATCAAAACCATCGGCACTTGTACCCCCTGTAATTATTGTACCTGTATTGGCCGGACTATTAACACCCTGATTTTGCCAGTTGCCCCAAATAGATAATGCTTCTTGTCCGGACGTTAAAGTTGCAGCCTCACTGGTTGTTACACTACTGGTCAACAATCTGTATTTTCTTCTTCCTGGTATATAACGTTCTGCTATAAATCGTCCGGTACCATACGTTATTGATGCAGTTGAAGGAATTGTTGCTACCCTGGCTGTATATGTATTAGCAGATCTTAATTTAATATTGTTTGAGGCCAGGGCCAGTGTAGTATTGTTGGATAAAGTAAGATTACCCATCACATGAATAGCTCCGCCTGCGGTTTTAGTGTTGCCACCTGAAACAGTTATATTATTAAATGTAAATGCAGGTATAGTTTGAGAAGAACTTCCATTAAAATCAATTGTCGAGTTTGTAACAGTATGAGTACCGGAACCTGTGGTAAATGAGCCTGCAATACCTACAATGCCGTTGTTGTCAATGGTCCTGTTGCCACCCGAAGCTGTAAGATTTGTGTAATTACCATAAACAATAGTTTGTGGCAAACTGCTGTTATATTGTACTTCTCCTGGCCATGTTTTTCCGGATGGTATAGGAGTGGAAGAAGTATTTTGTGTTTTTAAAATGCCGGTTCCTGTTGAAGTGAATGATCCGGATAATGTATAGGTGGCCATATCTATTGTAACCGTGTTATTAATAGTAAATGCACCATTCACTACGGTGTTTCCCAAGGCTGTTTTTGAAGAGGCTGAACCGGAAGCCATTAAATTATTATAAGTTAAGGCAGGAAAATACTGATTACTGCTTCCAATAAAATGAACGGTACTGCTGTTGGCAGTAAAAGTGCCGGTATTGGTAAACAAATTATTGATATTATAAGTTCCATTACCTTGTATGGTTGCAGTATTAATGATGGATGACAGGGTTAATGTTCCCCCATTTGCAACCGTTCCGGAATTATCATTGCGCAGGGTATCAAAATTTATAATGGTTCCACTTCCGATGGAAATATAGGCGCCATTTTGCGAAACAACCTGTGCTCTTATGTTCTGTTGATGCAACAAAAATACTGCTGTTAATAAAATGACTGCCCGTTTTATACTTTTAATTTTATCGTTAATAAAAATTTTCATCCTGGTATAAATTCTTTATTTCACTTTTTGAACAATCAAAGTTGCGGCACCACCCAATGTTCCTGTTCCTGCGGAAACATTCCATCGCACATCAATGGCTTGCGTTGCTCCTAATCCGGTAATATATGCATTAGTGTGAACAGGCACTACTCTTCCTGCTGTTGCTATATGCCTTACTTCGGAAGCCGCCACTTGCGCTCCATTGCTAAAAATAGAAAACCTATTGCTATTGCCGTTAGCACTGTTGTTGCTTGTGCTGGAAAAGAAAACGAGGTAATCACCTGCACCCGGAGTAATCGTTAATCCTGTGGCAACAACATAACTTGTGCTGGTAGTAGTGATAGCTGTTGTAAATGTTGCTTGCGTAATAGTTGGCTGGTTGGCTATGGTTATTGCACCAGCAGCATTAGTAATAGTAATACCATTACCTGCTGTTAAATTAGCAGCTACTGGTGCAGCATTGCTTGAACCTATAAGTAACTGCCCATTAGTTAATGGTGCAGCTTCTTGTATTGCACCAGCATTACTTACCATAACTCTATTATTATTTAAAGTAGTTGAAGAGTTGGTGCCTCCATTGGCAATAGGAATCACCGTTGTTCCGGTTATAGTACCATTAATAACAGGTGTAGTAAGTGTTGGCGATGTACCAAATACTGCTACTCCTGTTCCTGTTTCATCCGTTAATGCCCCGGATAAATTTGCAGACGTAAAAGAACCAAGTGCAGTAGAATTCCCAGTTGAAACGACTGCCCCAGTTAAGTTTGCATTGGTAGTAACATTCCCTGCAGTTAAACCCGATGCTGTGCCTGTTAAATTTGTTGCTACACCTGCGGATGGTGTTCCAATGTTTGGAGTTACTAATACAGGTGAGGTATTCAT
>JAYWEL010000022.1:0-6030 GCA_043779285.1 Chitinophagaceae bacterium
CAAAGAAAATAAAATAGTAAAGCAGTTTTTTAGAAGATGTATTGGCCAATTTACCCCCGAATAAAGAACCTACTCCTAATCCGAACATAAAAACAGAAAGAATAATAGTGATGGCTTCGATGTTGGTGCCGAAACTGGCAAATAAAACCCGTTGCCATATTACCTGATAAATAATAGCGGATATACCTGAGCAAAAGAAAAGAAGCAATAGCCTTTTTGACATATTAGTTAAGCAGGTGTTTGGTTTGGTTAGTTTTACTCAAAGGTTTTTTGTCGCTTTTTGAGCGCAAAGCTATAAAAAAATAGTATGGCATTAATTTTTATTTGTATCATCCACAATATTTACCTGGTTAATTAATCTTCCTTTTCCAGAAAAAATATATCCCCGACAGTTTTATTAAATACCCGGGCAATTTTTAAAGCAAGTACCGTTGATGGAACATATTTATTGGCTTCCATTGCATTGATTGTTTGACGGCTTACAGACACTGCATTTGCCAGTTGCTCCTGCGTTAAATTCTTGATAGCCCTTTCCACTTTGATATTATTTTTCATCGGACACAGTTTTAGAGGATTTGTACAAAATGTAATTAAACCTGCCAATGAAAATGATCAGCACCGTGAACATATTATATATCATAACATTTAGAAATGCCATACCATAGACAAACATAAATGCCAGCAACAATAAAACAGAATTGACAAATACAGCCCATAACAAAGAAGTCTGACGCAGGTTAGCAATAAATTCGTCTTCCTTTTTTTCTCTCGAAAAACCAACGAGTATCGATCCAACTAAAAACAAAATGCCGAACACTGTAATCGTAATATCCGTTTTGATAAAACTAAAAAAATGCTTATCCCCAACTATTTCATCATTGAATATGGCTAAAACTGTTGCTTTAATTCGCATGAATTCAAAATCGTCCGTAATTAATATGATTCCCAGGATGGTAGCTGGAATCAAGAGAATCCAGCCGACTTTTTTGTATTTGTTTGGTAATAATAATGAGTTTGTCATGGCTTAAGCTTTTCTCAAATGTAATATATTTTTTACATAATGACATATATATATTACATTTTGTAAATATTTTTTAACATAATTGTCGAAATAAAAAATAAAAATGCCATTAAACAAAACATTTTTGGGTGCATATTTTGGCATGTTCACCGATCAATTCGGTATTCACTGGATGGTTAATCATGAATTAAAAGAACATCAGGATTTTGAAGATAAAAACCAAAAAGACATTTAACACTTGATCAAAATGTTTTTTTTGCAAAAGCAATAACTAATAAACTGGTTATTGCTTTTTTATTTACCATAAAGAATTAAAAAGCAGTAATTTTCTTTTCTTAAAAATTGAACTCATGAAAATAGCCATGACCGGAATACATGTGATTGACCCAATTGCTGCCTTTAATTTTTATACAGAAATATTGGGCTTTAAAGAATTCTTGTTTATGCCCGATCATAATTTGGCAATCGTTGTTTCAAAGGATCAACCAAACGGTACCGCTTTATTGCTGGAACCAAGTGACAATCCGATTGGCAAATCATATATGGATGCTTTATACAAAGAGGGTTTATCGGCCATTGTATTGGGTGTTGATGATGTAGAAAGAGAATATTCCCGCCTCGTTGATTTGGGTGTGTCATTTAAAAAAAAACCAACAAAAACGGATTGGGGAATGAAAGCAATTTTTGATGACAGCTGTGGAAACTATATTCAGATCCATCAATCCTAACAAATCCAAAATGCTGAAAATATTTTGAAACTGATCCGATAATTTGAAGTTAAAAACACTTCTTTGATCCCCCAGAGAATAAAAACATCCTCTTATCTTTCAAACAATTTAATTGATCGAATTTAATCAAGGGTAAAAATAACTGTGCAGGTTTCTCTGCTCCTGTTTTATTTCTTTAACTTTAAGCCAACTAAAACTAATCGCTTTTATGTACCATGCCGTTAAGAAGAAGACTTTCATACTTCTACATCCGGAAATAGGTGATTCAAAATGGGATAAGATTATCAATACCTTTATCATTTTGCTAATCATTTGTAATGTGATTGCTGTCATGCTAGAGACTATTACATCTATTCATGAACCTTATAAAGAATTTTTTCATTATTTCGATCTCATATCGGTTATTATATTTACCGTAGAATATGTTCTTCGTGTCTGGAGCTGTACACATCACAAAGAATATAAGCATCCTGTTTACGGTCGAATAAAATATGTTTTTTCACTGGAAGCATTAATTGATGTTTTAGCTATTCTTCCTTTTTACCTGCATGCATTCATTGGTTTCGATCTACGGGTTTTACGAATTCTTAGATTATTACGATTCTTAAGATTATTCCGTTTGACAGCTTATATGAAATCGGCAAAAATAGTTGTCAATGTTTTCCAGTCAAAATTTAATGAATTGGTTTTAAGCCTGGTCCTGGTTTTATTTTTAATTATCATAGCATCCTGCCTACTTTATTTTGCCGAACACCTGGTTCAACCCGATGTGTTTTCAAGCATACCAGATACCATGTGGTGGGCAATTGTTACATTAACTACAGTTGGTTATGGCGACATGATACCAATAACATTAATGGGCAAAATATTGACTTCGGTTGTTAGCTTGGCTGGTGTTGGATTATTTGCCTTACCGGCAGGTATTATTACAGCCGGGTTTTTAGAAGAGATGCGTAACCTGAATCAAAAAAAGCATTTTACTTGTCCTCATTGTGGTGAAAAAACATTACTTCACGAGCATGAAGACGGCAGGCATTAATTGATCTAGAAATATTTTAAACAGAAATTTCTTTCTATATTTTTTCTCTTTAAAATGTTAGATAACAATCTATTATTTTTGCCCGAATCTAAAAATTAATACATTTTAAAATTTAATATGATGGAAACGCAATTAACCAAAGGAAAAATACATACCAATAAAGGTGTGCTTAGTTTCGAATTATATGACGATGCAACACCGATTGCTGCTGCTAATTTTAAAAAACTGGTAACCCAGGGTTTTTATGATGGCATAAAATTTCATCGCGTAATTCCCAATTTTATGATACAGGGAGGATGCCCAGATGGAACCGGTGCAGGTGGACCTGGTTATTCGATTCCTTGCGAAACTAAGGCCGACAAGCAATTTCACGACAGAGGCGTAATGAGTATGGCTCATCGTGGTCCAAACACAGGCGGCTCACAGTTTTTCATCTGCCATCATCGTGCAGGTACACAGCATCTGGACGGAGTACATACTTGTTTTGGAAGAATTACCGATGGCCTTGAACTAATCGACAGTATAACCGGAGGAGATATAATGGAAAAGGTGGAGATTATTACAGAATAAATTATACAATACATATTGAAGCTCTGGCATTTGCCGGAGCTTTTTTTTGCAATAAATATTCGATTGCTGTTATATGATTTTTTTTCGGCTAATTAACCTGGTATACTGATAAGAATCATCTATGTACACCACATACATCATATCAACAAATCACTATAGCATTAAATTTGCAGTATGCGTAGCTATATTGATGATGAGTTGATACAAAAGTATAATCGGGCTATACCCCGGTATACCAGCTATCCAACAGTACCGCACTGGAAAAATGATATTGATGGGAGCCAATGGCAAAATACACTTGCACAACAATTTAGATTAGAAAACAAAAAAGCAGGCATCAGTTTATACATACATCTGCCGTTTTGCGAAAAGCTTTGCACCTATTGTGGTTGTAATAAAAAAATAACAACCAACCATACAGTGGAAGATGAATATATGGATGTGTTGCTTAAAGAATGGAACTTATATCTGGCATTGATGACAACAGCACCGGTAATTCGTGAACTTCATTTAGGTGGAGGTACTCCCACTTTTTTTTCGCCAGAAAATTTAATAAAACTACTCAGCAGGATTTTTGAAAACGCGGTAATACATCCCGAACATGAATTCAGTTTTGAAGGCCACCCCAATAACACAACCCCCGGTCACCTGGAGACATTATACAAAATGGGATTTCAGCGGGTAAGTTATGGTGTGCAGGATAATGATCCCGAAGTGCAACGTATCATCAACCGCATTCAACCTTTTGAAAATGTAAAACAGGCAACAGAAAATGCCAGAACTATCGGTTATAAAAGTGTAAATTTTGATTTGATATATGGGCTGCCGAAACAAACCCTGACCACTATGGAAAATACCATCCTGAAGTCGATCAGCCTCAAACCTGACCGTGTGGCATTTTACAGCTATGCACACGTACCCTGGACCAGCCGTGGACAGCGTCTCTTCGACGAACAGGACCTGCCATCTGCAGAACTGAAAATGCAGCTATACAAATTGGGCAAGAAATTATTTCTTGAACACGGTTATTACGATATAGGCATGGATCATTTTGCATTACCGTCCGATGACATGTATAGAGCAAAAAAAGAATACCGTTTACACCGGAATTTTATGGGCTATACTACACAACGTACAGCTATGCTGATCGGATTAGGCGTATCCAGTATAAGCGATGTGGGTACAGCGTTTGCACAAAACGAAAAATCGCTGCATAATTACTACGAAGCCATCAATCAGCATATTTTAGCAGTGCAGAAGGGTTATTTTTTAACCAAAGAGGATCTGGCCTTCCGGCAATACATCCTTGACATCAGTTGCATGGGCAAAACTGTTTTTCATGCAGAAGATTTACCGGAATTAAAAAAATACAGTTTCCCTGAACTAAAAAAACTGGAACAGGATGGATTGCTGAAATGGAATGAAAAAGGGTTGGAAGTGACTGAAACCGGTCTTCATTTTATACGTAACATCTGTGCCGCATTTGACCTTCATCTTTTAAGATCAAATATAAACACCGGTTCTCCGCTGTACAGCAAAGCCATTTAACAGTTGTTGAACAACTTTATTGTTTTATAGAATCTTATGACTTTTTTTTCCCCTGAGCAATTTATAAATCCTGATTGCGGCAATCAGTAAGGCAATAACCAGAATCAATCCTGCTAATCCCCATACCAGGCTTATACTTTGTTTTACAACAGCAAGCATGACAATGGTAATTAAAAAAACTGTCGCCACTTCATTCCATAAACGCAACTGAAAAGAGTTGTATTTGAAAATTCCTTTTAATTCATCATTACAAATTTTATGTAATGTAAAATGATAGGCATAGAGAAATAGAACAAAAATCATTTTGATAAATAGCCATTTACCGGCAGGTTGAAAAATAAGCTTATCCCATCCACTCTGAAACAAAACCGTTAGTCCTAAAATAAGTGTAAGAACAGCAGATGGCCATGTGATTCCGTACCATAACCGTTTTATCATAATGCCAAACTGTTGCTGCATTGCATTCTTTATTGTTTCCGGTTTTTCGGATGCTTCTGTATTATAAATAAACAGTCTGGGTATGTAAAACAAACCGGCAAACCAGGTTACAATAAAAATAATATGTAGTGCTTTTAAATATAAGTACATGGGAATATTAAGCTAAAATCATTTTTTCATTTCCTGCCACATATTCATTTATCCATTTGGTGATGGCTGCCACCCACAACGGATGCACATTCAGACATGGAATCATTGTGTATTCTTCACCACCAGCATGCATAAACGATTCTTTCCCCCTTTCAGCAATTTCTTCCAGTGTTTCCAGGCAGTCACTGATAAACGCCGGGCAGATGACCAGTAATTTTTTAATCCCTTCACCGGGCATTTCTTCCAAACGTTTATCTGTAAAGGGCTGCAGCCATCCTTTACCCAAACGTGATTGAAAAGATATACTGTATTTATTCGCAGGAATATTTAACTGCGAAGTGATGAGCTTTGTGGTGGTAAGACATTGATGCCGGTAACAGGTATCATGTGCAGGAGAAGCTGTATTGCAGCAATCATTAACCTGAAGGCAATGACAGCCGGTAGTATCGCTTTTTTTAATATGCCTTTCGGGGATGCCGTGATAACTGAATAAAACATGGTCGTATTCCTGAAGAAGATATGGCCGCATATTTTCA
>JAYWEL010000023.1:0-14313 GCA_043779285.1 Chitinophagaceae bacterium
CCGTCAATTTTTGCAACTCTTACTTCCGAAATGATTTCCTGAATAGGAATATTTGAAACAGCCAATGCAGCTGAAGCAGCTAAACAAGCCATTGAATCAGGCATAATCTCCGAATCGCTGGAAAGTAAACTTACCAAAACCTGCACGTCGCATAAATAATCATCTGGGAATAATGGACGAAGTGCACGGTCAATTAAACGGGAAGTCAATATTTCGTAATCGTTCAAACGGGCTTCTCTCTTAAAGAAAGAACCAGGAATTCGACCTGCAGAATAAAATTTCTCTTGGTAATCCACCGATAATGGAAAGAAGGATTGACCAGGACGTGGGTCTTTTGAAGCACATACAGTAGCTAAAAGTATACAATTACCCATAGTAACAGTAACTGCACCATCAGCCTGGCGTGCAATACTACCCGTTTCAATGGTAACCTCTCTGCCTTCGCCAATGTTAAATACTTTGCGATATTTTTGAGTGAGCATTTTAAAATGTTTATGGATTATGGGATAGGTTTTACCTAGAGGTAGCCATAATCCGGGTTTTAAATGGTAAAAACAGCAAAATAAGCAAGTGCAGAAAAAACTAATCCCAACCGTGTAAAATCAGTTGGGAATAGCTATTAATTGCATATTGAATTATTTTCTAATACCTAATTTCTCGATCAAAGCACGGTAACTACTTAAGTTGTGCTTTTGAAGATAAGATAGTAAACGCTTTCGTCTTCCTACCAATTTCATCAACCCGCGGTGAGTTGAAAAATCTTTTTTGTTTTGCTTTAAATGTCCAGAAATCTGGCTGATACGCTCAGTTAATAAAGCAATTTGTCCTTCAATTGATCCAGTGTTTGATTCGCTAGCACCAAATGAGGCAAAAATTCCGGCTTTTTTTTCTTTTGTTAATGTCATCTCGTTTTTGTTTTAAAAAACATCCAAGTTTTTTTTCTTATTATTTTATGGCGGCAAAGGTAGATGAATATAGCTTAATACCAAAAGAAAATTGCGCATAATTGCTAGTTTTTATGCTTTAAGTACCTGATTGATATTATATTTATGCCCCATCCAGCCAAAAATATGAAACAGATTCAATTATCAGAGGATACAAAAAACATTTTGGGTCTTAAACTTCCAACCGATCCACGTTGGGTTAACCTTGCCGAAATATCGATTGAGGATATTTTGACCGATCATGCCTATTGCGAACAAAAAGCAGCTTTGACTTGTATCTCACTCATTCAAAATTACCCGGAGAAAGAAAAACTAGTTATAGAACTAAGCCCAATTGTGACTGAAGAATGGGGGCATTTTAGAAGCGTTTTGGCAGAACTTCAGAAAAGAAAACTAAAACTGGGCAGACAGCGAAAGGATATTTATGTAAATAAATTATTGGAGTTTCAAAAGAAAGGAGGAAATCCGGATGACCGTTTTCTGGACAAAATGCTCACCATGGCACTTATCGAAGCTAGGAGTTGTGAACGGTTTAAAAGATTAAGCGAAGGGATGAATGATGATTATTTTCGCAAATTTTATCGAAAATTTATGGAAAGCGAAGCAGGGCACTATACCCTTTTCATTGAATTAGCAGATACCTATACTCCCAAAACTGTTGTTCGTAAACGATGGAAAGAATGGCTTCAGTATGAAGCTGAAATCATAAAAACTCTGGAGATACGGGGTGACAGGATTCATTAAATCAATTTCAATTTAGAGTATCTGGTTTTTAATACTGATATTCTTTTTTACAAATGAATATCAATTAGACCCGGAAAAATATGAAAGCTCATCATCCATAACCAAAAATGGATATTGGCTTTGAAGCACTTTTACTTTTTCCAGATGGGTTTTTAAAAACTGTAAATGGGCATTTGTTAATGGCTGAAATGCCTTGTGTTTGCGGGCTATGGAAATTTTTTTCAGTTCCTGCATCAGCGATTGCGAATCCTCATCCATACAAAATTCTTTAAATTTATTTAATACCAATTCGGTAGCTGCATAATTGGGATGCACCAAATCAATATCATAAAACCGATAATCCCGGAGTACATCAATGACTAATTCATACGAAGGAAAATAATGAACCCTTTCATATTGGCTGGTTAAATGGTGAACCGATTCTATTAAACGGGCCTTGCTTCGGTTATTTTCTATAACTCCATCCCGGATATGACGAACAGGGCTAATTGTAAAAATTACTTTCACTTTATCATTGAACTCAAAAAGTTGTTGTAAGCTGTTATTCAAATCGCCAATAATTTCTTCAATCCCCATCAGGTGTTTGATAAATAATTGTGCAGGTGCCCGATGACAATTCGCAACTGATACCGGAGATTGATTTGGGTTGATGGAGTCTGTTAACCGATAAGAAAAAGATGATCCGAGGGTGATGAAAAGCCAATCTGCTTCTTTAATAAAATCATGTGCTTCCTGTTGTGATTGATTGATATTTTGAAGACAGGTTTCTTTTTCGATATAAGAAAAACGGCTATGGTGCGACCAACTATTCCAAATTTCATTGAGTTGGAATAGATCATCTCCCGTGTATTTTTTATTTTGAATATAAGAAATGATACTTCTGGATACACTGGCCGGGTCGAAAAGAATACCATTTGGATTTTGTAAAATGGGAAATTTAAGATCGGCTAGTGCTGTGCCAATATTCTCGGTGAAACAAGATCCAATCAACAATAATTTTTCGGGATAACGAATTGGAACGGGCAATTTCTTTAAATCGATATTTACCATTAAATCCATTTCTTTAAATTACAATTTTTATTGAAATATTTCTGCAGCCAATGCTAAGCTTTTGGAAAGTGCATCCTTATTTATCCCATTCAATATACCTTTTATTTCAAGATGATTAATCATTAATTCAGTGTCCATATTTCCGATTAATACATCATCCGCCATCGGGCAACCCCCAATTCCTTTTAGTGCACCATCAAACCGGATACAACCGGCATGGATAGCAGCATCTAATTTTTCCTGCCAATTAGTTTGTGTTGAATGTAAATGAACACCAATTTCAATGTCTGTAAATTCATTGATTAAACAACCAGTCATTTTTTCAATTTGCGCTGAAGTAGCCATGCCTACTGTATCTGCCAATGAAATTATCCTGATATCCATATCCACCAATTTACTGACCCAATCAAAAACAATTTCTTCAGAATAAGGATCTTCATATGGATTTCCAAACCCCATCGAAATGTAAACCACTAATTGTTTGCCTGTTTTAATACAAATTTCCTGCATCTCTTCAACATGGTCCAACGATTCCAGAATACTTGAATTGGTATTACGTTGCTGAAAAGTTTCTGAAACTGAAAAAGGGAATCCCAGGAAATTTATTTCATCGTAAATACTGGCTTCTTCGGCTCCCCGAATATTGGCAACGATGGCTAATAATTTTGATTTGCTTCCAGCTAAATCCAAATTCCTGATTACATCTTTAGTATCGGCCATTTGAGGGATGGCTTTTGGTGAGACAAAACTTCCAAAATCGATTGTATCAAATCCTACTTTTAAAAGCGTCTGGATGTATTCAATTTTTTTTTCGGTTGGAATAAATTTACTCCAACCCTGCATGGCGTCACGTGGACATTCTATCAGTTTGATATTTTGCATAAATTAATTATCCCATCCGTTGTTTCATTGCTTCATATAAAATGACTCCGTTTGCAACAGAAACATTTAATGATTCAAAGTCACCGGCCATCGGAATTTTAAATTTCTCATCACAAGTTTTTAGTAAAGCCGGATAGATCCCTTTTTCTTCACTGCCCATCACAATTGCAACAGGTTCTTTAAAATTACAATCCGGTAAATTTTTAGTTGCTTTCATTTCACTGGCAAACACTTTTATCCCATTCAGATGCAGGTCATCAATCGCTTTCATTAAGCTATTAACCCGGCAAACCGGAATTTTTTCCAACGCTCCGGCAGAAGTCAGGATAGCATCTTCATTCAACGCACCAACCCCTTTGTCGGGTATGATGATTGCATGAACACCGCAACAATAAGCCGTTCGGGCTATGCCTCCAATATTTCGGATGTCGGTAATTCCATCCAAAATCAATAACAATGGAATTTCACCTTTCTCTACCGTAAAAGAAATTATATCCTGCAGATCATGATATTTTACTTTTGAAATTAAGGCAATACATCCTTCATGACCTTCTGCATTAAAGCTGCTAATTTTTGCACCCGGAACATAATTTATCGGGATATTATTCTGGAATGACAATTTCTTGATCTCTTCCACCAGTGTGCCCTGTAAGGCATTCTGCATATAAATACGATCAAGTTGCACCCCCGTTTTAAAGGCTTCAATAATCGCTTTTTGGCCAATAATCATCGTATTTTTCTTAGGCCGCTGTTGTTGTCTGTAATTTTTCACAAATCAAATTTAAGTTTTGTTCTACATAAAAAACCCCCGAAACTTCGAGGGCTTTCTTTTATTAAATCCCAAAAGCTTTTTTCACTTTTGTTATATAGTCTAATTTTTCCCAGGTAAATAATTCCACTTTTATTTTTTTCACTTTTCCACCTGGTGTTTTGAACTCCTTGGTAACTGTTTCGTTTTTACGACCCATATGACCGTAAGCTGCAGTTTCAGAATAAATCGGTGTACGTAATTTTAAACGCTTTTCGATAAAATAAGGCCGCATATCAAAAATTTCCGCAACAATTTTACTGATTTCACCATCGGTCATTTCAACATTAGAAGTTCCGTAGGTATTGACATTGATGGAAGTTGGATTTGCAACTCCAATTGCATAAGAAACCTGCACCAATATCTCACTTGCAACTCCAGCTGCAATTAAATTTTTAGCAATATGGCGGGTTGCATATGCTGCACTACGATCCACTTTGCTCGGATCTTTTCCACTAAAAGCTCCTCCACCATGTGCGCCTTTCCCTCCGTAAGTATCCACAATAATTTTACGACCAGTTAAACCAGTGTCACCATGTGGTCCGCCTATTACAAACTTACCGGTTGGGTTTATATGATACTTTATTTTAGAGTTGAATAGTTTTGCATATTGCTTATACTTCGATTTTACCCTTGGTATCAGGATATTGATCATATCCTCCTTGATTTTAGCCAACATCTTTCCTTCCGCATCAAAGTCGTCATGCTGTGTTGAAATAACGATGGTATCGATTCTAACAGGCTTATTGTTATCATCATACTCCAATGTAACCTGGCTTTTTGCATCCGGCCGCAGATACTTAATCAATTTATTCTCCCTGCGAAGATTTGCCAATTCTTGTAAAAGTTTATGTGACAGATCCAATGCCAATGGCATGAAGTCTTCTGTTTCGTTGGTCGCATATCCAAACATCATTCCCTGGTCTCCTGCACCTTGCTCCTCTTTATCTTTTCTTTCAACGCCTTGATTAATGTCAGGGCTTTGCTCATGTATAGCCGATAAAATACCGCAGGAGTTAGCTTCGAACATATACTCGCTTTTGGTATAACCAATTTTACGAATTACATCACGGGTAATTTCTTGCACATCGAGATATGCTTTTGATTTAACCTCGCCAGCTAAAATTACCTGACCTGTAGTAACCAGAGTTTCACAAGCCACTTTTGATGTAGGATCAAATGCAAGAAAGTTATCGATCAATGCATCAGATATTTGGTCAGCAATTTTATCCGGATGACCTTCGGAAACACTCTCAGAAGTAAATAAATAAGCCATTCAATAGATTTTTTCGGTTTGAGATTCAGATTATAAATGAAAAAAGTGTACTATTTTAATAACAAAATCGGGTGCAAAGATAACACCCGATTTTGTATAATATTATCCGAATATGATTAAAGTTTAGAATAAATTATTCTCAACCTCATTTTTTGTGTTGCATGATTCCCTCCACCAAGTCTTACTCTGCCTTTTGCAATATCGGGGTTAGCATAAATAAAACTGTCGTAATCAATTCCGCTAGTGGCATCTCTTAATAGATCTACAAGAAAGAATGGTGCAGTTAAACGAAGTGAATAATTTTTTTCTTTACCGGTATTTATATTTTGAACATATCTGGTCAAATTAAATTTCCAGACTTTAATTGAATTGCCAAGGGGATCAACGGAGTTTTTACTTAGCATACCAAATGCGTCATAATTGGGAGTTCCAGAATTGTCAAGTTGGAAATCAAAAGGAATGGTACGATGTCTTTTTTTGGCCGTATCATAGGCATCCACGAATAAAACATCAGGATTTGTATATAATTTATCAGACGGATCATAAACCTGCTCCATAATTAATTCAGCTCGGTGAATAACTCTTTTACTTAATAAATTAAGAGCTGGTATTCTAAGATTGGCATAAGATCCGGGAGTACTTTGAATGAACACAAAATTATCGGGTGAAGACCCTCCTTGATATGATAAAATGGGTGTTCCTGAGTAATCTCTTTGAATAAAATTAGCGTTTGCAGAACTTAATGTGAATCTAAAAGTTGTGGAAACGGTGTCTCTGATTCCACCTTTGTCCATTTTATAATAAAGTACCAGTTTGGTATTGGTATCATTCAAATTAAAAGCACTCAACGCTTTTCCCCCAAATGCATTATCAGGAATAATCGCAAATCCTTTATTGAAAGCCCTAAATGCGGAGTCGCTTTTTAATGTAGTTGCTGAATCCAAATTCAATAAGCTTTGACCAAAACTATTATTCAGTTTAATTCGAAGTTGATTTCTGGATTTTTCTTTTAACAGAAATACAGAATCATCCAGGTCTTTGGGAGCATACGTTTTAGAACCCAATAAATTAGTATAGGTAAACTTATTTTCCCGAATCATATACGTTGAATCCCTTGAAAACTTATTGGATTGATTCATCTGATATACATTTACTTTTTGCAATGTATTCGTATCACCATAAGAACCTCGATAACTTAAAACAATAACCACAGAATCAAGATATAAACTATCTTTTTTATTTGGGTAAACAAATGGATAAGTTGCTGGTTTAAATTCCAGAAAAAGAGATGCAGTTGTTTTTCCGAATAACGGATCCGTATTGATAATACCCATAAAATGATGGTCCGTATTAATCAATCTGGTAGAATCATTTAAAATACTAAAAAGTTCGTTGTAGGCATCAACTTGTAAGGATGTGTCAAAAGTATTTATGTTATCAACTGCCGGTATTAAACCCGAACCCAATTCCGTTGATTCATTAATTTTTTTACAGGCTGATAAGAGTATGACAGTAGTTAAAAAAGCTCCTGCCAAGTTTAAAAAAAATCTGTTCTTCACGTAATTATTTCAATTCAGGGTTTGTAATATATTTAGCTCGCAAGATCGTTATACAACTGTAAATACTCTGTTAAATCAGAATCAGGAATAAAATGTAATTTTTTCTTCCCTCTTAGTTTTGCAAACTCCTCTTCCAATTTCTTATCTACTTTTTCTGCACCAAAAGTTATTGCATCTGCATATGATGCGCCACCACGGAACATAGCTATATTATTGCTGTCCTTATAAGCATCCAAATCTTTTTCTTTGATTGAAGCATGTATCAGAGCTTTCTTGATAAAATCGCTGCCAAGCTTTTCTTTAAATGTATTCTGTCCGATGGTGAATACAACTTTGCTTTGAGAGAAAACCGGCTCCTTTTTGTAAACGGTTTTTAGATATGCAGGAATCAATCCGGTCATCCAGCCACTGCAATGAATAATATCCGGGGGCCATCCAAATTTTTTAACGGTCTCTAAAGCTCCCTTACAGAAAAAAATTGACCTTAAGCCATTATCGTCAAACCATTTTTCTTTTTCATCTGTAAAAATGAATTTTCGCTTAAACAAATCTTCATTGTCCAGGAAATAAACTTGTAAACGTGCGTTAGGTAATGAAGCGACTTTTATCTGTAGTGGATGGTCTTCATTATCGACTGTAATATTGATTCCTGAAAGTCGAACTACTTCATGCAAGCGATGACGTCTTTCGTTGATCGTTCCAAAACGGGGCATGATGCACCGAATTTCAAAGCCTTCACTATTTGACTTTATAGCAAGCCTTTTTGCAATTTCCGAAAATTCTGTCAACTCCACATATGGAGAGATTTCATTTGCAATAAATAAAATTCTTTTCTTTGTTGACATTAAAACTCTTTTTAAGTGATTAAAAGCTACCGAAAGATTGCAAAGTTAACTTATTTATACTGATATCATTAAACGATATCAAATTCAAAAAAATCGTAATTCAATTTTAACCAGATGTTCATCGTAAAAAAAACCATAGACTTACAAAACGCTATTAAAAATCATTCTATTGTTGAAAAAGGTTTCATTCCTACAATGGGAGCATTACACCAGGGACATATATCTTTGGTTAATAGATCAACAAAGGAAAATGGGTTGACCATCTGCAGTATATTCATAAATCCTACTCAGTTTAATGATTCGGCAGATTTTTCGAAATATCCAATTACTATTGATACAGATATAGAACTTTTGGAAAAAGCCGGTTGCGATATCTTGTTCCTTCCATCTGTTGCTGAAATTTATCCGGATGGAACTAAATCCCCAATAAATTATGAGTTAGGTGACTTAGAAAAAGTATTCGAAGGAGAATTCAGGCCCGGACATTTTCAGGGTGTATGCCAGGTAATGGATAGATTAGTAAAGATTACTAAACCCACTAATTTATACTTAGGACAAAAAGATTATCAACAATGTAAGGTTATTGGAAGATTGATTGAAATGAAAATGTTTGATTGTGTAATTAAAATTTGTCCAACTCAAAGAGAACTGAGCGGTCTGGCTATGAGTAGCCGAAATGTAAGGTTATCCATCCTGGCAAAAGAAAAGGCGTCAGCAATTTTCAAATCACTTATGTACTGCAAAGATAATTACTTGAAAGAAAGCCCTGATCATTTAAAAAATTGGGGGACTGCCTTATTAACAGAAAACGGTTTTGATGTCGAGTATTTTGAAATCGTAGATGCTGATACATTCAGGCTAATTACAAACTGGAATGAAAATCAGTCGGTAGTTGTATTAGTTGCTGCATTTATTGAAGGAGTTCGGCTCATTGATAATAGGATAATTCATTGATTCTCCCATTTGTATTAATGAAATTATCTTCCTTTGCATATCTTACCAAAATAAATTTATACTAATCCAAAATGAATAAAAAGGTCATCACCATATTGCAATACGTTTTCTTTTTAGGGTTAGGTATTTTTTTAGTCTGGTGGTCGGCAAGGGATATTGACGAGCATGGCTGGAAGGAAATAAAAAATTCTATTGCGCATGCTAATTTTTGGGTTTTATTCCCGGTACTTAGTATTCTTTTTCTTAGTCATTGGATAAGGGCATTGCGTTGGATTATATTAATGGAACCCTTAGGTTATAAACCCAAAAAATCAAATACCTTTTTTGCAGTCATGATTGGATATCTGGCAAACCTGGCTGTTCCCAGATTGGGTGAAGTGTTAAAATGTACCCTACTTGCCCGTTATGAAAAAATACCTGCTGAAAAATTGGTTGGTACCATGATACTTGAAAGAGCAATTGATGTAATCAGTTTATTAATTGTAATAATTCTTACAATCATTACCCAAACAGAAGTATTCAGTGAGTTCATCAGTCAGTATTTCAGTTTTAAAGATTTTCAATGGAAATCTTTAATGTCATACAAAATTTTATTAATCATTATTGGCGCTTCATTGCTGGCTTATTTTATATCAAAATATTTTTTGTTTCGGTTTAAAAGAATAAAATTGATCCACAATATCAATAAACTTTTAAGAGGTGTTTTTCAGGGATTATTCAGTATAAGACGTATTCAACATAAAGCACTATTCTTTTTTTATAGTATTTCAATTTGGGGCCTTTATTATTTAAGTACCTATTTGGGCCTATCTGCTTTAAACGAAACTAGTGTACTCGGATTGACAGAAACCTTATCCGTTTTATCATTTGGCAGCATCGGCATGATTGTAACACAGGGTGGCATCGGTGCATATCAGATTATTATTCAAAAAACCTTATTGCTCTATGATATAAGCGCAAATATTGGGTTAGCATGTGGTTGGTTATTGTGGCTTGCACAAACATTTGTAGTACTTTTTTTAGGTTTGATTAGTTTTGTATTACTTCCAATTTATAACAGAAAAAAAGTATAGCGATGAAAGCAACAGGTTTTATAGAACAAAAAACATTTACCCGCGACGAAATTGAAAAGCAGGTATTGCGTTGGAAATTTTTCGGCAAACAAATTGTATTTACCAATGGTTGTTTCGATATTTTACATCAGGGTCATATTTATTCACTTACACAAGCTGCACAGGAAGCAGATATATTAATAGTCGGATTAAATTCAGATTCCTCCGTCAAAAAATTAAAAGGATCTGACCGACCGGTTAATGATGAAAAATCAAGGTCGATTATTTTAGCTTCCTTAATAATGGTGGATGCTGTAGTGATCTTTGAAGAAGAAACTCCGTTGGAGTTGATTAAAGCAATTCTGCCCAACGTTTTGGTGAAAGGCGGAGATTATAGTCCTGAAGAAATTGTTGGAGCCAAGGAAGTCATGGATGCAGGTGGTAAAGTGGTGATTAATCCTATTATCGATGGCTATTCCACAACTTCCATCATTCAAAAACTGGTAAAGTTTATATAAGCATCTCTTCATAAATTCTTTTAAAATGTCTAATGAAAGTGAACAGATTATTTAATCAATTTGATTGGACATTTCAAATTCTCCGTATCCTTTCATATATTAAGCTACCGTAATAATGATATATGTCTGATGATAAGAAAAAAAATATAGCCCGGGATATAAGCTGGCTTTCTTTTAATGCACGGGTATTGCAGGAATCTGCTGATAAAACAGTGCCACTACGTGAACGGATTCGTTTTCTTGGAATTTTTTCGAATAACCTCGATGAATTTTTCAGGGTGCGTGTAGCAACATTAAAAAGAATGAATTTAATTCAGGGTACCAAGAACATGCATCTCGAAATAGATCCAGAAAAAATTCTGGAAGAGATACAGTTAAAAGTATTAGCTCAGCAAAGCGAATTTAACCGTATCTGGAAAGAAATTCAATTGGAATTAAAGCATCATAAAATATTTCTGGTCACAGAGAAAGAACTGACAAATGAACAAAAACTATTTGCTAAAAATTTTTATGATGAGGAGCTAAGTATCAATATCATTCCTTTGATGATTGAAAGTATACCTGCTCTCCCACTATTAAAGGACAATGCTTTTTATTTGGCGGTAGTTATGTCTCATAAAGAGTCTGCGTTGTCCAGAAAATTTGCGTTAATAGAAGTGCCGGCCAGAGCGATGAATCGGTTTATCATTTTGCCATCGAAACCAGGTACGCATCATGTTATACTATTAGAAGATCTGATACGTTTTAGTTTGCCTGAAATTTTTTCTTATTTTGGTTATGATAGTTATGAATCCTATGTTTTCAAATTAACCAGGGATGCAGAAATTGATATCGATAATGATGCATTTTCAACCATGCTTCAAAAATTAGAAAAGGGTTTAAAGAACCGGCGCAAAGGGAAACCTGTGCGTTTTGTATATGATAAAACCATGGATCCGCTTTTACTTGAATACTTGATTCGGAAATTGAATATTTCTCATAAAGATAGTTTGATACCAGGTGGTAGAATTCATAAGTTCAAGCATTTTATGGATTTCCCGGAGCATGTTTTCAAAACTAAAAAAGAACGAAGTAAGCCTTTTACTCATCCTTTATTATTAGATGAAAGAATTTCTGATATAATTCAGAAAAAAGACATCATGCTTCACTTTCCATATCATTCATTCAATTCCATTATCGACCTGTTAAGAGAATCAGCCATGGACCCAGAAGTGGTCAGTATTAAAGTAACCTGTTATCGTTTGGCACCTCAGTCAAAAATTATCAATGCACTGATTAATGCCGTTAGAAATGGAAAACAAGTTACCGTTGCCATTGAATTAAGAGCCCGGTTTGATGAGGAAGCAAATATATTTTGGAAAGAACGATTGGAGGACGAAGGGGTAAAAGTAATTATGGGATTGCCTGATTTGAAAATACATTCCAAACTTTGTGTAATCACTAAAAAGAAAAAGAAAAAAACGATTCAATATGGCTTTGTAAGTACAGGTAATTTAAATGAAAAGACGGCATTACTGTATGGCGATCATTGTTTACTGACTGCGGATAAGCGAATCATGGCGGATATCAATCAAATGTTTAAACATTTCGAATTTCCGGATGCAAAAAATAATCATTTAAAAAACTGTAAAGAAATTATTCCAAGCCCAATCTATCTAAGAAATGAATTGATTAAGTTAATTGACTTTGAAATAAAACAAGCGAAACAAAAAAAACCGGCGGCTATTATTGTAAAAGTTAATTCATTTTCGGATGAAGAATTTTCGCACAAATTAGCAGAAGCTGCAAAAGCTGGTGTAAAAATAGAACTAATAGTAAGAGGTATCTTATGTATGTATACAGAAAACCTTAAATACAAAGAACCGATTCATGCTATTAGTATCGTTGATGAATATTTGGAACATGCCCGGGTTTTTGTTTTTCATAATGCTGGGAAAGAAAAAATATTCATTTCTTCGGCCGACATAATGGTCAGGAATTTGGATCACCGGATTGAAGCTACCTGTCCTGTTAAAGATGAAGAACTTAAACATGAATTGAAGGATATCTTAAACATTCAGTTAAATGACAATGTGAAAGGAAGGGTATTTGATAACCAGCAAAATAATAATTATGTAATATCTGTGGCTGCTGTAAAAAAAATCCGATCCCAAATTGAAATACATAAGTTTTTAAAAAATAAACAAAATATAAAAGATTGAAACTAGCTGCAATTGATATTGGAAGTAATGCATCGCGTTTGTTGATTACGAATGTAATTGAAACAGAAAATGGGAAAACAGAATTCATAAAAATGTCATTGGTTCGTGTCCCGTTACGATTGGGATTTGATGTATTTGGTAAAGGAGAAATTTCGATTGCTAAAACAGAAAAAATCATCAAAACCATGAAGGCGTATAAGCATTTAATTGATGTATACGATATCGAACATTACAAGGCATGTGCTACCTCAGCTATGCGGGAGGCTGTAAACTCCGAACAGATTATTCAACAGGTAAAAAAAGAAACCGGTATTGAGATTGAAATAATTAGTGGCCAAATGGAGGCTTCATTTATTTATGAAAATCATGTCGCAGAAAATTTAGATTCAAAAGATTCCTATCTCTATATCGATGTGGGAGGCGGAAGTACGGAGATTACTTTTTATAGTGATAATAAATTAATTTTTAAGGAATCATTTAACATAGGTACAATCAGGTTATTGAAGAACCAGGTATCCGAATCATTGTGGGAAAATTTGAAAGAAATAGTTCAGATAAAAACGAAAGGTTACCATAAGGTTAAGGCCATTGGTTCAGGAGGAAATATCAATAAACTGTTTTCTATATCAAAAAGCAAAGAAGGAAAACCTTTACCACTAAGTCAATTACGCAAATATTATAAAGAGTTTAATACACTCAGTATCAATCAACGCATTACACTGTATAAACTAAGAGAAGACCGTGCGGATGTAATTGTTCCTGCTTTATTAATTTACATCAACATTATGCGCTGGTGTGATGCAGATGAAATATTCATCCCAAAAATAGGTTTGGCAGATGGACTGATCCATAATTTATATGACGAACTTCGATTAAAGAATAACGTTTAAAAACAGACATGCAATCAGACGTAAAAAAAAATCGGTTTTCTAATTCAGAGGAATCAATCCTAACGCCGTTTATTTAGCTAATTTTATTCCAAAACAAACCACACGATGTCTATTCATAAAGAAGTAAAAAAAGTGACCACCCATACATTGCAATTAATGAAAGATGCTGGAGAGAAAATCTCTATGATCACGGCCTATGATTTTTCATTTGCAAAAATTTTTGATGCGGCGGGAATTGATGTAATTCTTGTTGGCGATTCTGCTTCTAATGTAATGGCCGGACATGAAACCACCTTGCCTATTACACTTGACCAAATGATCTATCATGCACAAAGTGTAATAAGAGGAATTAATCACTGCCTGGTTGTGGTAGATTTGCCTTTCGGGTCATACCAATCGAATTCTGATATCGCACTTGCTTCTGCAATAAAAATCATGAAAGAAACCGGAGGGCATGCCATTAAATTAGAAGGTGGTGAAGAAGTGATTGATTCAATAAAACGAATTGTTTCAGCAGGTATTCCAGTCATGGGTCATTTAGGTTTAACACCACAATCCATTTATAAATTTGGAACATATACGGTAAGAGC
>JAYWEL010000024.1:0-2550 GCA_043779285.1 Chitinophagaceae bacterium
GATATTGATGTTTTGATTGATCCGATAAAGAAAACTTTAATGAATGTTTAAATAGTTTGAATATAAAAAAGACCATATCGAAAATTTTTATAACCATGTTTTGGGTAACCATTGCATCGGGGATGTTGTTGTTATTGGTTGCAGCAGTAAACAAGAAGAATGAAGAATTGTGTAAAGAAGTATATGTAGACATAAACAGTGTGGATGAAAATAAGTTCATGGATGAAATGGATGTCAAGTATTTAATAAAAGCATTTACAAAAACAGATTTGAAAGGAGAGCCGGTTTCAGCATTTGACTTGAACGCACTGGAATCCATGCTGGAAAAAAATGTATGGATAAACGATGCTGAACTCTATTTTGACAATTTGAATGAATTGAACATTCATATCAAAGTCCGTTCTCCATTGGCAAGAATAATAACTACCGACAATGGCTCTTTTTATATTGATGAAACTGAAACGATCATGCCTTTGTCAGACAAGGTTTCGGCCAGGGTGCCGGTATTTACCGGATTCCCGGAAAAGAAAAATTGGAACAGGGCAGACAGTAATTTGATTGGAGAAATTAAGACCATTGCATTAAGTATAAACAAAGATCCTTTTTGGGAAGCACAGGTTTCCCAGATAGATATTATTGATTCAAAAACTTTTGAAATGATTCCGGTGATTGGTGATCATGTGGTAAACCTGGGTTCTGCAAATAATATAGATAAGAAATTAAAAAAGCTTTTCATTTTTTACAAAGAAGTGTTGGCAAAATCGGGGTTTGATAAATATGGCCGGATTGATTTACAATACAAAGATCAGGTAATAGGAAAGCCAAAAGGTGCTTCAACAATGATATTAGATTCTATGAAATACCAATTAACTTTTGCTTCGTTAATTGAAAAGGAAAATGAAAAAAAAGAGGCTGACATTAAAAGTACTAACCCTGAGAAACCAATCATAAAGAGTGATATTGTTGAAAAAAAACCCATCAACATATCATTATCCGATGTCCCTAAAACCGGTCCCGATCCTGTGAAAACTACCCAATCCGTTTTTAAAAAAGAAGAATTGAACAATGAAAATAAAACACCAAAAGCGGTGATGAAAAAGAAAGAAAGATTTTAAAAAAATATTTGAGAAAACAACTAAACAGGAAAATAAAAAACAACTAAACAACTAGCCATGAACAAAGAACAACCAATTATTGTGGGCCTGGATATTGGAACAACCAAGATCGCTGTTATTGCGGGACGCAAAAATGAATTCGGCAAATTAGAGATATTGGGATTTGGCCGCTCTAATTCAAATGGTGTAAAACACGGACAAGTATTAAATATCGATGAAACAATACGTGCCATAAAATCGGCATTGGATAATTGTTTCGCTTCAAATCCTGACCTGGAAGTGAATGAAGTATATGTGGGTATTGCAGGTCATCACATTAAAAGTTTGCAAACACGTGGAGATATTGTTCGTCAATACAGTGATGAAGAAATTTCGCAGCGGGAAATTGATCAGTTGGTAGCCGACCAATATAAAACCTATATCCCAGCAGGTGATCAAATCATTGATGTGATACCACAGGAGTTTACAGTAGATAATTTTCAGAATATTCCCAATCCGATTGGCTTTGGCGGAGTGAAAGTGGGAGCCAATTTCCATATCATCACCGGTGATAAAAATGCCATCCGGAATATTAATCGCAGTGTAGAAAAATCGGGATTGATTACCAAAGATTTGGTTTTGCAACCATTGGCTTCTGCATCGGCAGTGATGGGGCAGGAAGACCTGGAAGCAGGTGTAGCCATTGTGGATATTGGTGGAGGTACTACTGATCTGGCAGTTTTTTACGAAGGAATTTTAAAACACACGGCGGTAATTCCTTTTGCCGGCGAAAATATTACGAATGATATTAAAAGTGGTTTAGGTGTTTTGAAAACGCAGGCTGAACAAATGAAGGTTCAGTTTGGAAGTGCGTTAGCCAATGAAGCTAAAGCAAATGCATTTATTACTATTCCCGGTTTACGTGGTATGCCTGCGAAAGAGATTAGTGTAAAAAACCTGGCCAATATCATTCAGGCAAGAATGAATGAGATCATGGATTTTGTTACCTATCATTTAAAGCAGGTTGGCCTGGATAATAAAATGCTGAACGGAGGAATTATTCTGACCGGTGGAGGTTCTCAATTAAAGCATCTGATTCAAATGACAGAATATGTTACCGGATTAAATGCCAGAATCGGTTTCCCTAATGAGCATTTAGCCAGTGGGCATATTGACGAATTGGCTAAACCAACATATTCTACATGTATCGGATTAATTCTGAAAGGCTATGATGATTATGAGCATAACCGTAAAACTTTTGAAAAGGGATTTAGAAAAGTAGAAGTACCAAATGGTTTGAAAACAAGCAGGATGATGACTGATGACGAACTTAAAGAAGAGGACATGGATACAGAAGTACAAACCCTTACGCAATCAAGAAACGGGTTAAAAGATTTCTGGGGCAAATTCAAAGATGGTATCATCGATTTATTTAAAGAAGAAGGTGATCAGCAAT
>JAYWEL010000025.1:0-14281 GCA_043779285.1 Chitinophagaceae bacterium
GAAACATGGGACCTGGTATTTATAGATGCGGATAAAACAGGGTATATCGAATATTTTGACATGGTTTTACCAAAAGTGAAGAAAAACGGGTTTATTTTAGCAGATAATATTTTCTTCCATGGCGACGTTATAGAAAAAGATATTAAAGGAAAGAATGCAAAAGCAATCAAAGCTTTTAACGAATATATTAAAACTAGGTCTGATATTGAAAAGATGATACTAACCATTCGGGATGGTTTGTATCTCATGAAAAAATTATAATCGTCCGATGCGAAACTTAAAACCATTTTTTACTGTAATTATATTATTGAGTAGTTTTTGTATAAATGCACAAAGCTCCGATGTGGTTCAGGAGTATATTCATACCTATAAAAATATGGCCATTTCAGAAATGCAACGAACGGGTGTTCCTGCGGCTATCAAACTGGCACAAGGAATTATTGAAACAGAAGCAGGTCAAAGTCTGTTGGTAAATAAATCAAACAATCATTTTGGTATCAAATGCAAATCAACATGGACCGGCGAATCTGTTTCGCATGATGATGATGCCCAGGGAGAATGTTTTAGAAAATATGATGATGCATTTCAATCCTATAAGGACCATTCAAATTTCTTAAAATCAAATCAACGATATGCATTTTTATTTGACCTTGATCCGGCAGATTTCGAAGGTTGGGCCAATGGGTTGAAAAAAGCTGGGTACGCCACTAATCCAAAGTATCCGGCCATGCTGATAAAAGTTATCAATGAAAATAATTTGCAGGATTATTCATTGATTGCCATGGGGAAAAAAGAGGATGAAAATAAATTCAGTGTTGCTTCCGTTCAAACAAATGAAAATAATATTGCAAACAGCAATGTCCGTTTTTCAGAAAATATAAATTTAAAAGAAGAGGTTATTTCGCAAAAAAAATATCCATCCAATCAGTTCATTATTAATGAAACGAAAGTTATTTATGTTCAAAGAGGGAAGTCTTTTCTTACATTGGCATTGGAATATGAATTGCCATTAAACAGGTTATTTGAGTACAATGATATGAAAGAGGCGGAAGTGGCTGAAGACAATCAGTTAATATTTCTGCAACGTAAGCGTAAAACAGGTTCAATAGATTTTCATATAGTAGAACGAGGCGAAAGTTTGCATCATATTTCTCAAAAAGAAGGGATACGTCTGCAAAATCTTTTGGAGTATAACTCCCTTACAGAAAATCAACAACCTTCAACCGGCGAAAAATTATATTTGAAAACTAAAGCACCGAATAGTCCTGAATTAACAACTCAACCAGAAGTAAAAACGGGTTCAAAAAAAATAGAATCAATAATTCCTGCAACCGGGGGCAATGAAAAATATGCACAAACTTCAGAAAAGGAAAACAATATGGTTCAGGCTTCCGGAATCATCGTACATACGGTACAGTTGAAAGAAAATTTGTACCAGGTTTCAAAAATGTACAAGGTAGGTGTAATGGAAATTTACGAATGGAATAAGTTAAGCAGTTACGATCTGAAAGAAGGACAACAATTAAAGATTAATAAAAAATAAAAAATGTCAGCAACCATAAAGCTTCATGATAAAGAATTCGAATTATATATTGCCGAAGAAGATATTCTGAAACGTGTAAAAGAATTGGCAGATTTATTGAACAGTGAGTATAAAGATAAAAAGCCTTTGTTTATTGCCATTTTAAATGGTTCCTTCATGTTTGCTTCCGATCTTTTCAAGCAACTTACCATCGAAGCAGAAATTTGTTTCATCAAACTGGCATCTTATAAAGGAATGAAATCGACCCATAAGGTTACAACAGCTATCGGTTTAGACGATGATTTATTTGGACGGCATGTTATCATTCTAGAAGACATTGTGGATACCGGTAAAACATTATCTCATTTTTTGCCCAAGCTGGATCATCAACAACCAGCCTCTTTAAAAATTGCAGCTCTATTATATAAGCCAGATGCTATACAATATCCAATCCATGTTGATTATGTCGGGTTTACTATACCTGCCAAATTTGTGTTAGGATATGGATTGGATTATGACGGGTATGGAAGAAATTTAAAAGAAATTTATCAGGTAATTTAATAAGCCATCAGTTATTTAGTATAATTTTTCATTGAAAAATATTAGTTGAAGGCAACGCTCAATATAATACTCTTTCTTTTTTTATACTCATCAACCATTGGGCAGCAATATTATTATCGGGGCGAAGTAAAAGATGAGTCGGGTAATTCTTTGCAAAATGTAAAGATCATGCTTCATTCAAGCCAAACAATATTTTACACCGGTAATTTCGGAACCTTTGGTATTACCGGAAATTTTAGTTTTGACAGTTTGACTTTCAGTCTGGATGGATATCAATCGCAGACCATTTATTTGGATGCGATTAAATATCATTTTATTCAAATCAAGCATCTGCCAGCCAAAGCATCACAAACAAAAAAAGATAAGCTTGCATCCATAACAAAAGATCTGACTAGGGATGAACAGAAACAATGGTTCAGTGGGGAAGAGACTTATTCGAGTACTATTGAAAATCGATTTATTGCAGCAAGTAAGTTCCCAACAACTGGGCTGGCTTTGAATATTGACCGTGCATCTTATAGCAATATTCGCCGTTTTTTAAATACAGAAGCAAAAGTGCCACCTGATGCAGTGAGGATAGAAGAAATGCTGAATTATTTTGGATTGAATTATGATCCACCGATTGAAAAAAAAATATTTAGTGTACAGACAGTACTAACGTCAAATCCATGGAGCAAAGAAAACCAACTCTTTTATGTTGATATTTCTGCTAAGAAATTAAATCTCGATTCAGTACCGCCAAGTCAATTTGTATTTCTGATTGATGTGTCGGGTAGTATGGATATGGCTAATCGGTTGCCACTTATTAAATCAGCCTTTCGATTATTGGTAAATAATTTACGCGAAAAAGATACGATCTCTATTGTTTATTATGGAGGTGCAGTAGGGGTTCAATTATTACCCACATCAGGTAAGGAAAAAAAGAAAATACTTCATGCAATTGATTCGTTGACAGCTGGTGGTGCTACACCCGGCGAGTCTGGAATCCGTATTGCATACAAGTTGGCGAAAAATAATTTTATTAAAGGCGGGAATAATCGGGTAATTCTGGCAACAGACGGCGATTTTAATGTGGGTATGAAAACAGAATCGGAACTGGATGAATTGATATCACAACAAAGGGAGTCAGGGATTTATTTAACTTGTTTTGGTGTGGGCATGGGCAATTATAAGGATTCAAAGATTCAAACACTTGCCAAAAAAGGGAATGGTAATTTTTCTTATTTCGATAGCTTTCTGGAAGCAGAACGGATACTGTTAACCGAGTTCACAAAAACATTATATAGTGTTGCAGATGATGTTTACCTGAATATTACATTCAATCCGGAATATGTAAAAGAATACCGGTTGATAGGATTTGAAAATAATGTTAGTGCAATGAATGAGCTTTCAGCAGAAATAGAAGGTGGAGAAATTGGTTCTGGAAATTCGATGATGGCTGTATTTGAAATTGTGCCGGTAAATAAAACAAAAAAGGATGTGGTTAAAAGTTATGCCGAAATAAATCTGCAATATAAATTGCCTTCCGATACTACGATTAATATAATTAATGCAGTAGCTCCATCAAAATTTGTTTCATTTCCCAATCTCAAACAACAACATAAATTTGCAACAGCAGTTATTATGTTTGGTTCGTTGCTACGTAAATCAAATTATATAAAAGGCATTACTTGGGCCGATATGCTGGCTTATGCAAATGAGGTTGTAGATAAAGATGATATATTACAAGCTGAATTTTTGCAATTAGTTACAAAAGCAAAAACCATTTATACCAAAAAGAAAAAATTGTTCAGAAAAAAAATATGGGAATAAAAATTAAGAGAACATTTCTCTCATTTTATCAAAGAATCCTTTTTCATTTTTATCAGGTTGTGGTTGAAAATTTTCTGATGAATTTATTTTTTCAAGCATCGCTTTTTCTTCGGCTGATAAATTTTGAGGTGTCCAAACGGTCACATGTACCAATTGATCTCCTTTATTATAAGAGTTAACTGAAGGAAAACCTTTTCCTTTCAATCTGAAAATTTTTCCACTTTGTGTGCCTGCGGGTATTTTTATTTTTGCTCTACCATCAATAGTAGGAATTTCAACCTGTGTGCCAAATACGGCATCTGGAAAAGATATATGAAGGTCGAAAGCAACATTTAAACCATCTCTTTGTAAATCTTTATGTTGTTCTTCCTCTATCAGAATAATCAAGTCTCCGGCCATACCACCACGTTCTCCGGCATTTCCTTTTCCATTAATATTAAGTTGCATACCTTCCTGAACACCGGCAGGAATATCTATACTTACAGTTTCTTCTGCATATACCCGTCCTTCCCCTTTACATGATCCACATTTGGTTGTAATTGAAGTACCATCTCCATTACAAGTTGGACAAGTGGTTACTGTTTGCATCTGTCCAAGAAATGTATTTGAAACTCTTCTTACCTGTCCACTTCCTCCACAGGTTCCACAGGTTTGAATACTGTTTTTATCTTTTGCCCCATGGCCCGAACAAGTAGTACAAACAACGTGTTTCTTTACTTTAATATTTTTCGTAACTCCTTTTGCAATTTCTTCAAAATTGAGTTTTAATTTAATTCTCAGATTACTTCCTCTTACACCTCTTGCTCTTTGTCCGCGGCCACGTCCACCACCACCACCAAAGAAACTGCCAAACATATCATCGCCAAATACATCGCCGAACTGGCTGAAAATATCATCCATGTTCATGCCTGCACCACCCTGATGGCCACGTCCATTTCCACTTACTCCCGCATGTCCATAGCGGTCGTACTGACTTTTTTTATCGGTGTCGCTTAATACTTCATATGCTTCCGCTGCTTCTTTAAATTTTTCTTCGGAGGCTTTATCACCAGGATTTCGGTCTGGGTGGAATTGCATGGCAATTTTGCGGTAGGATTTTTTTATTTCTTCAGGCGTTGCTGATTTTGAAACACCCAATATTTCGTAAAAGTCTCTTTTCATGCCTGTTCCCTTAATGGGTAAATTTAGTAAATGTTAGATTTCGTTTTTTAGTGTTGGTAGTTAAGTAAGGAAGCCCTTAAATTATTTACCTACAATAACTTTTGCGTGACGGATTATTTTTTCGTTTAAATAATAACCTTTTTCAACTTCTGCCATTACTTTTCCTACTTGATCTTCGGTAGCTGCAGGTATTTCAGTAATTGCTTCATGCAAATCTGTATCAAATTCCTTATCCATGGTTTCCATTGGTTTAAGTCCTTTGTTTTTTAAAATATTCCGAAGTTTATTAAAGACAAGTATTACTCCATCCTTAACAGAAGCTAAATCAGAATTGGTCTCCATTTGGCTTTGAGCTCTTTCGCTATCGTCCAGTACTTCAAGTAAATCAGTTATAACTTCTTTGCCGGCAGTTTGAATCATATCCAATCGTTCTTTCGCTGTTCTGCGTCTGAAATTATCAAATTCAGCTATTGAACGGAGTTGTTTGTCCTTTAACTCAATAATCTCTGCTTTTAATTTATCCAATTCAGATTCTTCTATCAAAATTTCATTCACATCAGTATTGTCTTGTAAGCAATCATCTGAAGGAGTTTCTATTTCAGTATTAGCTTGATTCAATTCTTCTTCGTTTATATTCAAATTATCTTGCATGTCTTTTGGTCAATTATTTTAAAATTAGTGTGCAAAGTTAAGCTTGACAAGAATACTGCCAACGCTTAATTGGGGACATTTTGACGCATTTTTTCATGCGATCGAATAAAAAAAAGGCAGTTTTGGATTTCGGATCAATCTAAATTAGCTTGCAGCTTCTTATGGCAGACGCAATATTGAACAGAAAAATATCGAATAGAGTAGAACTTGGACATCCCTGGATCTTTGGAAATGAAATAGATAAAGTGGATAATAAAGCCGAACCCGGTGATATTTTATCTGTTTACACGTATAATAAAAAATTTATTGGCAAAGGTTATTTCAATCCTCATTCTCAAATTGCAATTCGGTTATTAACCCGCGATAAAAAGGAAGAAGTTAATGAAAACTTCTTTTTTGAAAAAATTAAAAAAGCTTGGGAGTACAGGCAAAAATTGGGATATATCGAAAATTGCCGATTGGTATTTGGCGAAGCGGACGGTTTACCTCAACTGATCATTGATAAATTCAACGATTATTTTGTCATTCAAACAATGGCGTTTGGTATTGAAATTTGGAAATCAGCAATTGTTCATGCGTTGGAAAAATTATTTTCGCCTAAAGGAATTTATGAACGCAACGATGTGCCTATTCGTGAGTTGGAAGGAATGACTCAGCAAAAAGGTTTTTTGTCAAAAGAGTTTGATCCAAATATCATCATTCAGGAAAATGGATTAAAGTTTCATGTGGATATTGAAAACGGTCAAAAAACCGGTTATTTTTTAGACCAACGGGATAACCGAAGGGCAATACAAAATATTGTAAAAGGGGCCGATGTTTTAGGCGCATTTACATATACCGGTACATTCGAAATTCATGCTGCATATTATGGAGCCAGGCATGTGTTGGGTATTGATATTTCTGCCGGTGCTGTGGAGCAGGCAAGAAAAAACGCCGCATTGAATGGTCTTTCAGACAAATGTACTTTTGAAACAGCAAATGCTTTCGATGTACTGAAGCAATGGGGAATGGAGGGAAAGAGGTATGATGTGGTGATGTTGGATCCACCTGCATTTACAAAGACAAGGGCAAATATTGAAAAAGCAATTGCCGGGTATAAAGAAATTAATTTACGTGGAATGAAGCTGATAAAACCCGGTGGGTTTTTGGTAACATCATCCTGTACGAATCTGGTAAGCCCCGAATTATTTTTACAAACAATTGCCATGGCAGCAAAAGATGCCAAACGAACAATCCGGCAGGTTAGTTTTCAAACACAGGCTGCTGATCATCCAATCATATATGGATTAGAAAATACACAATACCTCAAATTTTTGATAGTAGAAGTTCAATAAAAAATAAAGTTATTTGGAAACCTGGAACTTGCCGGACTCTATAATGTTGCCGGTAATATCACGTAGTCTGTAAATGTAGACTCCTCTGTTAAATTCAGTAAGATTAAGGATTGTTCTTTGTGCAAGATTTTTATTCTCATAAACTTTCTTACCTAAAAAATTAAAAATCTGCATTTCTAATCCTTTGTCAAGGCTGTTCTGAATTTCAAAATTAATGATGGAAATTGCCGGGTTGGGGTATGTCTTAACTATTTTATCTGTATTAAGAATACTGTTATTTCGTGTTTGTGACTGGGCACAAAAACTAGTTATTAACAGAAATAATAATATGGTTAAAACTCTTGACAACGACTTAAAGGTAATTTTATTATATCAAAATAGCTGCTTTTTTTGGATAATACAAAGTATCAATGATTTTTTTATTGTTTTTTAGTAAAAACTCAATGATTTGTACGTAGAATTACGACTGTTCAAAATGTTAAATTAATTTATTCAGGCAAATTGTAATTGCAGCAAAGTTGGGTACTTCTATTGCTTCTTCTAAAATTTCAGCATATTGGATGATGCCCTTCGCATCAATAACGAAAGCTGCTCTTTTCGAAACATTACTCATTTCGAAAAGGAAGGTTTTATAAATACATTGATAAGCATTGGAGGCCTGCGTATTAAAATCACTGACTAATGAAAAATTCAGATTTAGTTCTTCCTTATACTTTTTTAATGAATAAAGAGAGTCGACTGAAATACCTATTACAACCGTATCTAAAGAATTATAAAAACTCAGGTTGTCTCGTACCCCACAAAGCTCTGCGGTACATGTGCTTGTAAAAGCCAACGGGAAAAATAACAAGAGTACATTTTGCCCTCTGAGTTCAGAGAGAGTCCGTTTTTTTTTCTCGGTATCGTACAGCGAAAAATCAGGTGCCGGTGTTCCAATCAATTGATGATGTTTAAGTAGTTAAAAAAAGTTTAGTGCATAGGAAACTATTCATTACGGTCGAAAGTAATTTAAAAGAGTGAGTTAATAAAAATTAAAATTTAGAACAATCAGATTCGCCGGGATTTAAAAATACCCGTTTTAAGAAACCAATATAACTGATCGATAATTCAAAGCCACCCCGGTCATAACTGGATGGTTTTAATTGAGAAATATTTACATCATAGCTCAATGAAACACTGAGTGGCGCATAATCAATTTTTAGTATCGGAATTAATGCAGCATCCCATCGTAAAAAAAAGCCTGCATTCAATGCCAAATCCGGATTTTCCGGGTCCTGCCCAAATTTGGTTCCATACAAAACACCACTGATATTTTCAGTAAATCCCCCCTGGATATAATGATCACTCATTAATTTTAAGTATGTATAATCAGTTAAGCAGAATTTAAAACCACCAGATAAAACTGTCTTGGGTGTCAATTGAAAATCGGGATTATTATAAAAAGAATTTACAGGCTTATTGAAATGATGATATGCAACGCCCAAATAATAATTATTATGTTTGTTGTTTTTAAAACTCGATGTATAGCTCATGCCAACTGTTCCATCCACATACATGTAATTGGGACTAATAAAAGTTTCTCCATCTCCCAAACCATCAAATTGACTATTGGTTGTTATTTTATTTCGATCCAAACTTTGTTGTACAATCCCTCCCTGAAATCCGAGTGAGATAAATCGGTAAAATTCGGAGCTTAAGGATTTATGAAAACTAAGAGAGGGAGAAAAAGCAGATGTATTTAAACTAATGGTTCCTGCTTTATCATAAGATGCTTTTAAACCAGCAGTGAAAAAATTTGATGCATTGCCTGTTGGCAATTTATAATAACCATTTATGTATCCGGTTTTATATGCGTTATTGATATTGGTCATTTGATTTCTGAAAACAGTTTCTATTCTATAATCACCTGAATAAATTCCGGCAAGGGATGGGTTGCGGAATAAGGCTAACTGGTTGGATTGAGAAAAATGAATATCCTGTGCAGCAGCCGTCAATGAAAAATTGATCAATAAAATGAATAATATTTTATATGAAGTTTTCATGTTATAAAATAAGCGCAATGTCTCCTTCCTGTTTAATTAATTGTCCATTTTCACAATAAACTTCTACCTGAAATATGTACACATCTTGTATGGGTTTGGCCCCTTTAAAAATTCCATTCCAACCAAAGGATGCATTATTTGCCGGAAAATTTACTTTTTCAAAAACAAGCTCTCCCCAACGATTAAACACTCGTAATATTTTTACACTGAAAATACCCGTTCCTCTTGGGTAAAATACATCGTTTCTTCCATCATCATTAGGCGAGAATGTATTTGGCATAAATAGATTTGCGTTTTTACATAATACATTTACTTTAATAGTGTCTGTATTTTTGCAACCAACAGTATCTGTAAATAAAACAGAATACGTGGTTGTAAATTTTGGAACTGCATCCGGTTTTGGACAACTGATACAACTTAGTCCTGCTGCAGGTCCCCATAAATAGGCATTCACTTTTGGAGAATAAGTAATGGGGAGTGTGACCGGATTGCCTGCCAAAATTGTAATGGAATCCTGCATTATTGAAGTTGGTAAAAGATTTATGGTAACTTTTTTTATAGCAGTATCTCTGCAACCACTACTATTTGTAGCCACTGCCGTTATCGAAAAATTCCCATCTTTTAAATATGTTTGAGCTGACGGATTTATTTGAGTCGAAGTATTGGCATTTGGAAAAATCCAGTTCCATGTTACCATGGAAGTGTCTGTTCGCAAATAATTTCCTGTATGCTGTACAGCTGTATTATAGCATAGCAATGAATCTCCGGTAATATGGATGGACGGGCTTTGAACAACTTTAATCAGATTTTTTTTCTTTACACTATCAACACATCCGGATTGAGTTAGTGTTTTTAGTGACACATCATAGAAGCCGAGGTTTAAATACTTATTGGTAGGTGTTGGTAAATTTGAAATCTTTCCATCACCAAAATTCCAGGAGTAATTGATAATGGGGTCATTGAAAATACTCAAGTCATTAAATCTTATCATACCACTATCACAGAGTTGATTTGTATTTGCAATATCGAAATTTGGAATAGAACCTTTTACCAGAATATTATTAAAATTATTTACCAAATTTTCACAACCCGTTGCATCGGTATAATAAAGTTTTGCTGTATAAGTTCCAATGCGATCATATTTATGTTTAACTGAAGCCGTTGTAGAAACAATGGTAGTGCCATCTCCAAAGTCCCATCGATATTGAGCAATAGGGCCTTCGGTTCTTGCAAAAAAATCAACATCAAGTGTTTTACATCCGCTTTGCGGAGAGAAATCTAAAGTAAAAGAATCACTGTTATATACATGTATAATACGGCTTATTGAATCCTGGCAACCACCCGGACTCGTTATTAAAAGCTTTGGATAAAAAATGCCGGAGCTTTTATAATAATTAACCGGATTAGTGATGGACGATGCTGAGCTATCGCCAAAACTCCATTGAGATTTTGTAAAATAGCTGGAATTGTTTGTAAACCTGACCTGAAAAGGCGTACAGGAAGATGCGGAATCGCTAATCTGAAAACTGGCAACAGGTTTATTTATTTTTATGAAATTGCTTTTTGTCAATGAATCCTTGCAGCCAAATTGATCAATGATATTTAGTTTTACGGTATAACTATTTGTAATGGAATAAGCATGCGTTGGGTCCTGTAAAATAGAGTTAGTATTATCTCCAAACGTCCATAAACTGGAGTAATTTTTTGCAATGGATTGATTACTGAATTTTACATTTGAACCGGGACAGCTTAATGTATCTGTTGAAGTAAAAGCAGCTTTCGGACTGCTTGCATTAATAAGATCCTTGACGGTAATACTATCTATACAACCATAATTATCTGTAATGATCAGTTTCACTGAAAAAGTTCCTGTTGTATTATATGTATGCTGAAATGGAGTCGAAGTAAAGGTTTTTACAGTCCCATCACCAAAATTCCAAGTCCAATTTACAATTCTATTTATAGCATCATGTGTCGAAAGATCATTAAACGTAGTTGTAAATCCTTTACATCCTTCGGTATTTGTGGCACTGAATTTTGCAATAGGACCATACGTAGTGATGTAATTTTTTTTATCTACAATATCCTGGCATCCATTCAGATCAGTTGTAATCAATTGGATATTGTACGTCCCAGAATTCAGGTATGAATAATTCGTTATTAAATTAGTTGTATTGACAGTCTCTGTATTTCCAAAGGCCCAACTATACGTTTTGATTTTTGTTGAATCAACATTCATTACGGTAAAAGAAGTATTCGTTGGTTTACAACTTATTAATGGAGATGCAACGAAATCGGGAAATTCCCGGATAGTGGTTATTGTATTTGTGGAAGTATGCGAACAAGTGCCATTCGTAACGGTTAAGGTAATGGTATAACTTTTATAAGTTGAAAATAAATGGGTTGGGTTTTGCAATGTCGATGTGGTGCCATCACCAAAATTCCATAACCAGGTTAGCGGTCCAGAAGATTTATCGCTAAAAGAAAATTCAAGTCTGTTAATACAATTCGGAATGCTTTCAAATTTTGAAATTGGGGGCAATACGGTTATATAATTTGCTTTTTGAATAGTATCCCTGCAACCAAAATTTATGGCAATAAGCCTAACGGTATCCGCAACTAATGTTGGATAATTGATGGTAGGATGTTGAGCTGTTGAGAAAAGTCCTTCACCAAAAGTCCATATCCATTTGTCTGAAGTCGAAGACAAGTTTGTAAACAGAATTGGACTATAAGCACAAACGGGATTTGGTGCTGCACTAAAATTGGCGGTTGGTTTTGTTCCAACTCTTATTCCATCTTTAAATTTAAATGTATCCAAACAGCCGGTACTACTTGTAATGGCCAGGCTTATATCGTTAGAACTTTGCGTAGAATAAATAACGGTGGGGTTTTTTACGTTTGACGTTTTGCCGATACCCAGATTCCATGAATACGATGTGATTAAATCCAGGGATTTAATATCGGGTTTCAAATTTACAATATAGGGAATACAACCTTCTATGGGCAATTGAGGAACTTCAATAGTTGGTCTTTTAATTTTAATAAATGATTCTTTGATAATGGAGTCTATACAGCCAAATGAATTCTTTACAAAAAGCTTTACATCATAGAATCCATATTTTTTATAAATATGGATGGGGTTCTGCAGATTGGATGTATCACCATCACCAAAATCCCAGAACCAGCTTACAGCAGCAATGGAATTGTTTTTAAAATTTACGGTTAATGGAGGCTGACATTTTATCGTATCTGCCGAACTGAAATTGGGTATTGCTCTGGCTTGGATATTTATTTTTTTCGAGAAAATGTCTGTACAGGTAGGATATGTATTTAAAAGAAGGACATTAAATTCTCCACCCTGCGTATATGTTTTTTTAGGATTTGATTCTGAAGAATATGATCCGTCTCCAAAAACCCAAAAACTTTTTAATGGTGCCGGCGAAGAATTATTGATGAAACTGATTTCAGTATTTGCACATACCGTATCAGGTGCAGCAAAAGAACTGTTTATACCACCAATGGTAAGAATATCTACTTTTTTAAGTGTATCAATACAGCCACTTGTACTTGTGGTAATCAGTGTAACAGTAAATTTTCCGGGGATGCTGTAAAAGTGTGTTGGATCTTTGGCTGTAGATGTGTTGCCATCTCCAAAATTCCATAAATAAGATAATGTACCCGGACCAGATGTACTGTTCACAAAGGAGATACTTACAGGAGGTCTGCATACTGCAGGTTCATTATTGGAAAAAGAAGATTGAATTCTTGGGGTAATATTTATATAGTTTGTTTTAGTAATTGTTTTTTCACATCCCTTATCGTTTCTCACTTTTAGTAAAATAGAATATAGGCCGGTGTTATTAAACGTGATACTTGGGTTTTTTAAAGTAGATGTTTCTCCGGTGTTGAAATCCCAAAGCCAGCTAACGTTGGTATTACCAGTGCCCGCAGAAGACAGATCGGTAAATTGAACCCGATGTGGGAAACAACTGGCAGTTTGGTTTGCACTGAAATTGATGGTAGGATTTTCGTATACCGTAATATAGTTAGTTCTTGTTAAAGAATTTTGGCCACTGATATTCGTAACAGTTAGCCTGATTGTGTAAGCCCCTGTAAGGCTATAAATAATACTCGGGTTTTGTTCAGTTGATGTAATTCCATTTCCAAATTCCCAAAACCAAGAACTGGGGTTGCCGGAAGATAAATCCTGAAAACTTACCGATAAGGGAGAGCATCCTGCTTGACGGTTTGATGTAAAATTGGCTAATGGCGATTGTCCATTAACCATTTGTGCATACAAGACGATGGCAGTTAGTGTAACGATTAAACGTTTCAATAAGCGATACAAACTTTGGTTTAACATTACGGGTATAGTACGTTTTTCTCAATCTGTGACTTTGCCTTTCAATGACATTAATTTGACAGATAAAGCAAATAGATGTTTAATCTGCGGCACTCTCATCAAGATTATACTACAAAACGTTTTAAATATGACTATATTTTGTCAAGTCTTAAAGTTTTTATTTCTGTTCCGTTAGTTTGCGTAGCCTCGACAAATAAAAAACTGTTTTTTGTAATAGTCCATAATCCATTAATCATAGAAACAGGGATGGCCTGGTTATTGAAATTAGCTTCTATTGTCTTGTTTGTGGAGTTAGCATTCCATGTCCCGGTTTTTTCCAAAACAGAATTTTTTATAGCATCTACAGTTTTGTTATTGTAGAATTGAAACTGATAACTAGTAAAATCGGATGTAAAATCAACTCCGTTTTTGGTAAAAAGAGACATTTTCCATTTGCCCGAAGTCATTGCCTGAACCAAAATATCGTCCACAGCACTTTCAATTGTTTTTTGGCAGCTGAAAAATAAAATGCAAACGGATAGGGCTAAAAATATTTTTTTCATCGTAAGGTTTAATGGTTACAATATATTAATTATTAATCACGTATGCAATAAAAAAGATTGGAAAAAAAATTAAATACTCTATCAATCAACGAAAAATTGACAGATTCATAGAGTATAAACAATTAAATAAGTAAATTGTTTAAAATTCATACTACCAAAGAATTGGCGTAAAAAAAATCATTTCAGAATTTAGGGAATCTCTTATTTGCTTTTATTTCAAGTATCTGTTGCAGATAGATATTACTATTAGCTGAAATAGCCAAACACAGTTGATATGCATCCAAAGTTCC
>JAYWEL010000026.1:0-14268 GCA_043779285.1 Chitinophagaceae bacterium
TTTCTGCGGTATAATACCATCTAAGATTTACACATAGTCCCTGCCCGTCCGGTCAGGCGGGCGTTGGACTATTTAGTAAATCAAGATGGTATAAGATTAGAAGCACAATCGATTGAATTAGTCCATCACCCACCATTTCTTTAAACCACTTGATGATTGTTTGTTTTTTTTCGTCAGAGTTTGATTGTCAAATTCGTAGTAACTGAATAATTTTCTTTGGATTGATTCTGAAAAATTATGTCTTTTGAATTGTATAGTTTGCCTTCAATTCTACATTGAATTTTTTTATTTATTTTATAATCAAGGTTTGTCGAAACTCCTGAAACTTTAAATCCATTCAATGTATTGGTTGGAATAATTATTTCATCCCGGTCATTATAATATTCGCCACGCCATGCAATGTTCATTTTATCATTCATGGTATATCGTAAAATTATTACCGGTGAAAACCAAACGCCATAATCCATGGCATTGTATTTATCTGTTCCAATGTCGAACCCTGCAATTAATGCGAGTTTATTTTTTGGAAATATTTGTGCATAGAAATTATGAAAAGTTCTGATAGAATTTATACTGTCTGGTTTTACAGAACCAATAAAATTGCTGTAATTGAGTGTCAATAATTCTGTAGGTTTATAATTAACTTGAACCCCCAATGAAGGATGCTGTCTACCATCTGGTTTTTTCACTTGTTGCCAACCGTTTAAAACTAAAAAAGCAAGATTTAAATTTTCTTTTTTGTTCGCATAACTTATTTTCAGCCCCGTTTCGTAATACGGTGAATTATCGGCTAAAATACTTCTGGTTAATGTCCAACAGTCTGCACTTATTGCACTTTCAAATCCAATATGGGAAGGCATTATTCCAGCGTCTAGCCATAGATTATGTTTCTTAGCGAGTTTCACACCAATGTTTGCTTCATATATAAATTGAGCCCAAGTAGGCTCTGAACTTAAATTGTATTGCGCATAGTTACCTACCATTAAACCTAAATTTGCCCGATTCATTTTGTCTGTATAATTTGCTTTGCCAACAATTAAGTTCACGTTTACTTCATCATGTCGTTTGTGAGAATAAATAAAATTTTGTTTTTCCTGATTAGCCGGATTTGCAAAATCATAACTATAATAAAATTCTCCGTAACCACTAAATGTCAGCTTCTTTATGCTGTCACTTTGTGCAAACAAAATGGATGTTTGAAATAATAAAAATACAAATACTATTTTTTTCAATTCTTCTGCCAGTTTTTGGTAATGCTGGTTAAACGCAAGTTAGCATATCGTGTCTTGTTTTGAAATAGGCATAACAAACACCGATACGACCCTGCTCTGAGGTGAGCGAATTCGAATTTCGTCCGCCCACAACCGTTGCAAATCTTTTTGATAAAGTCTAAAATTAAGAACTTAAGTTAGACTTTGTTCAAATAGCTCCGAACTGAAGTATAGTTGAATTACCGCTGCTGATTTATTCATTGACCAGACTTATTATTAGCAATACAATTGTGTAAGCAGTTTTTCTTTTTCGTTATTCCTTTTAAATCCAAAGTCGAAAATTTTTCAAACCTCATGTAAGGTCCAATAAATGTCGAATCGAAATTGGATTAAATGTTTCCCATGGGTTGTAAAAGGTAAGTAGTGGTAAATATTTTTTACGGTGTCTTGCCCTGAAATAGATTGACTCTTTTTTCTATTTTAAAATTGATCAAAGTTTATTCTAAAAGATGAATACATAGTTTATATTTAAGAAGTATAACAAATTTTAATAAGCATCTAATACAACAACAATCTATGGACACAGCTACATTCTGCTCAGACAAAATTATTGACAAACTCAAACTCTTCAATTATAAATATGAACTCGCCGGACAGACACTAAAAGTGTTTTTGCCTTTGTTCTGTTATTTGAAAATCGACTTCAAAACCGACAAAGTAAAAATGACCTCTCACTTGAATTTTGGTTTTTCTTTTCTCTCGTTGGAATACAATTTTCTAATTTACGGGCTTGGCCTGTATATTCTTGCTTGGTATAAATGGGCAACTATGAACAAAGGCGTTTTTCTACTATTCGGATTGATGGTAGTTCATTTTGTTGTTTGTTTTATTAAAATTGAAACAACACGAATAATTATTCTCCATTGGATTGATAACAACAATCAAAATAAATAACTCTACATCATTGGTCTTTTTCTAAATCACCCTCACAACCTTTTTGATTTTGAAATAACCATGAATTAGTATTACCTCGATACACAATTTTAATTAGAGTCTGTTATCAACACATCTTATAAAAAAACCGGGTTTTCAATTTTATAAAAACCCGGTTTTTTTAATTCGCCACTATTTTAAATTCTTTCGGAGGTTCTACCCCCATCAGGTTTTTTACAAAATAATCCCAACGCCTGCGCATCATATATAATCCATCAACACCAAAACCATGTCTTGCATGTGGAAAAATAACCAAGTCAAAATCTTTATTTGCTTTCGCCAATGCATCCACTACCAGGTAGGTATTAGAAGGTGGAACATTATCATCCATGGCTCCGTGAACCAGCATCAGCTTACCTTTCAGGTTAGCAGCAAAATATTGATTGGCCTGATCATCGTAATTCGTTTTACCCTTGGCATCTTTTATCAATAAACCAATATACCGTTCGCCCCAGTCATCTTCATAGTTTCTGTTTTCATGATTACCTGATTCGGAAATACCTACTTTATAAAAATCGGGATAGCGGAACATGGCAGCAGCTGTTGCATAACCACCACCCGAATGTCCCCACACACCTACTTTTTCAAGATCCATGTACGGATATTTTGCAGCCAGTTGTTTCAGTCCGGCAATCTGATCTTCCAATGTATTATCGGCCATATTGCCATAACAAACATCATGAAAAGATTTTGAACGACCCGGATTACAGGTACCATCAATCACTACCACCACAAAACCCAATTCGGCCAATGCCTGATGATCGTTTCTTGATGCAGAAAAAGAACGGCTACCTACGCCACCGCCCTGCGGACCAGGATAGATATAATTGATTACAGGATATTTTTTGGATTTATCCAGATTGGTCGGAGAGAACATCAAACCATAAAGATCCCATTTTGCATCTCTTGATTTCACGATAACAGGAGTTGGAGCCTGCCATCCGGTTGCAGTTAAACGACTGATATCCGCTTTTCCCAGGTTGGCAATTAATTTTCCATTCATATCCCTTAAAACAGAAACGGGTGCCACATCAGGTTTCGAATAATTATCGACAAAATATTTCCCGTCGGGTGATAAAGAGACAGTATGATTTCCATCTTCCGGTGTAAGCAGTTTTACATTTTTTCCATCAAAACCAATACTATATAAATGACTGAAATATGGGTCCCTTCCTGCCTCTTTACCATTTGCTTCAAAAAACAGCAACCGATTTTTCTCATCTACTTTTAATAAACGGGTAACTACAAAATTTCCTTGGCTTATTTGATTTTTAAGTTGCCCGGTACTTGCATTATATAAATATAAATGTCCCCAGTCATCCCGTTCCGAGTACCAGATCATTTCATTGGTAGCCGGCAGAAAACGCCAGTTTACCGATCCCTGTCCTGACTCATATTGTGTAGCTACTTTTTCTTCAAATATATCTTTCACGTCTCCAGTAACTGCATCGGCTATACGCACTTTGGCTTCTTTATGGTCGCGACTGCTGCTAACAAAAACCAATTTGCTGGCATCGGCATTCCATTCATTATCATCAAAAGAACCGGAGCAGGAAATATCATCACAAAGTGTTCCTCTTCTCGGATCAGGCGCCATTTTGAAACGAATAATTTTCGGATTTTCAATTTCAATAATCACCCGATGAATACGGATGATATCTTTATCGTCGGGCAATGGATATTTCCATGCCTGTAATTTGGGTGCGCCTACATTTGTTGAAACAAGATACATATCGCTTACATGGCGTTGGTCCTGCTGAAACGTAGCAATCTTTTTAGAATCGGGTGACCAAAGTATGATAGGACGATCACTTTTTTTCCAGCCTGCATTATCGGTGGCATAGCCAAAATCTTTTATACCATCTGTTGTAAGTTGTGTTTCCTTTTTACTGTCCACATCCCGTACCCATAAATTCCAGTCTTTAATGAAAGCAGCTTTTTTTCCATCGGGAGAAGCTACATCGTTGGAGAAACTTCTTCTACCGGCCGGTACATTCTCTCCAGCAGGTGTGGATAAAAGTGTTTTTTGATCAGCGGCATTTTTACGGCTACCATCAGCCGGATTTATCAACACAAATTCTTTTGCGCCATTCACATTTACCGAATACCAAAATTTTCCATCAGCCAACCAGTTGGGGCTTACATTGATTCTGTCAATTAGTTTATTGGTATTGAAACCTAAAAATTTTGTCGCCTGCTCATAATTGGCTGCAGTTAAATTTTTATTGGCTGTTTGAGCATTTGCAGAAAAAACCACTAAGCAGCTCAGTGCAAAACCGATGATTCTCTTTTTCATATTATACTTCTATTGTTTTATAATGCTCTTGAAGGGCCGCTAAATTTAGGGAAACTATTTTACAAACTGCCACCTAAACTGAGCTAATTTATGAATGGTTATTCTCAAAACCTTCAAGGGTTATCCAGTGAAATTAATTCTCTAAAAATGCTTATTGTGCAAATATTCAAAAGTAAGTTACAAAGTATTTTCCTGCAAAAATTTACAAAAAAAATACAGGTCTGATTTAATAACAATAAAAAAAACCGCTCTGGCAGCGGTTTTCTTATTGTTATCCTTTTTTAATTTTTGTTATTCTGATACCTGTCGTTTTCTTCATGCCATCTGTCATGTTCATTTTGACCTTTCTTATCTTTTTTGTTTTTATCATCCTTTTTCTTTTCATCCCGGTCGTCATCTTTGTCATGCTTTTTGTTATTCCCTTTTTTATAAAGACCATATTTATGGCCACGACCCGGGTTATTATACGGTCCGTAACTTCTGCCGTTTTGTTGATTGTTGTAATCTCCATTCCGGTCAGTGGTTCTGTCATAGTTTCGGTTGTCCTGCTGATTCCGGGTATTATTGTTATTTCCAACCTGGCTTATCCTCAGTCTTCTGTTTTGATCCACTTCGATAATGACATCATTGTTTCTTAACTCGAAGCTCGATGTATTTGCCAGCACCCGTCTTTTACTAAGACCCAAAAATCCCGGCTCAACTTCATACAGTTTTATTTCATGCTGACCATAATTCAGGGTCGGCACAGTTTCATTATATTCATAATAACGGCCATCGATACTCACTTCGTAATTTTTACTGAAACGAAGTATCACCTGTTGCCCGTAAGCAGAAATTGTTGCAGAGAATAAAGCCACTGCAATGAAGATGTAAAATTTTTTCATGTTTTCTTATTTAATGATTACTCCGTTTGTTTTCAGCCGGCAAAAAACAATTGGTAATTCGGTTCATTTTCCGGTTGTTCCTTCATCAGGTATCTACTCTATTCCAAAACAGATGCCAGATTCTTTTAGAACTGTGTTGAATATGTTAAGATAAAAGTTGAAGACTTTAACATTCAATAAATAAACCTAGAGAAAAAGTTTTAAAAGTCAGGACAGCGTCCGGTTTAAGGCTGTCTTCCATATTATTTCGACAAACCTTCACATAAACTTTATATTTATTATCGGTTCCTGAATGGTTTTAAATTTAAAAATATTTTATTCGCCAAGCCGGAATCATTACGTACAACAAAAACTTTTAAAAAATATTTTACATATGCTGGGTATAATTGTTCAACTCGCTGTTTCCTGATTGCTGATCTGGTTTTTTGAAAAAGGAAACTTATCCGTTTTAGGATTGGGACCAAGCAAAAAACGTGTGATTGACTTCCTCCTGTTTTTTAGTTTAACGTCTGCTTTTTGTGCATCCGGTTTTTTGATGAAAATGTATTTTGCAAAACAGGTTTGGCAATTGAATCCGGATATTTCGGTTAAACTTATTTTTTCAGGACTTTGGTGGAATATTAAATCGGTTTTATTTGAAGAGCTGATTTTCCGTGGTGTTGTTTTATTTATCCTGATCAGAAAACTAGGTTCTTTAAAAGCTATATTTCTTTCATCCATTGCTTTTGGTATTTATCATTGGTTCTCTTTCGGCGTATTTGGTCAAATTATTCCAATGATCATCACTTTTTTTATGACTGGTACCATGGGTTTGTTACTGGCTTTTGCATTTGCAAAATCCCTTTCATTATATATTCCTATTGCTATTCATTTGGGATGGAATTTTACACAAATTTTTATTTTTTCGCAGGGGCCCATTGGAAATGGGATTTTGGTACCGATAAATGCCGAACCTTTCCGGACAGACTCCTATTTTATTTTCTTTGCGGCAAGTTTTTTACCCGTCTTACTGGCTTTTTTTATAAACTTCCTTTTATTAAAAAAAAGGAGGCTGGAAAATTTCGCATTGTAGTTTGAAAAAAGGGCTAGCTTTAAAAAGAGAACCGCTATTAACTTTAAGCCAAAAAGTTCTAAAACTCAGATAAATAACAGTATTTTCATCATCACATTTTAAAAAATTGAATTATGAAACACAAAATCCTACTCTCCGCAGTATTTGCGTTAGCAATATTTTCCGGGTGTAAAAAAGACATTAGTCCTTTACAGGAAGTTCAGGACATGCCGGTTGCCAATTTTGTTAATTCAAATGCGGCCGAAAATGCAGCGAATGATCATGTGCCCAATGAATTGCTGGTAAAATTCAAAGCCAACAGTACTGAAAACGGCCGTACAAAGGCTTTAGCCAGAATTGGGGGTAAGCAGGCAGAAAAAATACTGACTAAAGCCATGCTTCGCAGTGGTGACAAAAATGGTATCTATGTAATTCATACTCCGTTGGCTGTTTTTGAAGCGATCAATAATTTGAAAGGAGATGATGCTGTAGAATTTGCCGAACCTAATTTTATTTATCAGCATACTGCAACTTCAAACGATCCATATTATACCAATGGTTCGCTTTGGGGTATGTCCACGACAAATCAGAATGGAAGTCGGGCTGGAACAGCCTGGGCAAATAACAATATCGGATCGGCCACTGTTTTTATTGGCATCATTGATGAAGGGGCCATGTATGATCATGAAGATCTTCAAGGGAATTTTGGTAACCCCGGTGAAACACCCGGAGATGGTATTGATAATGATGGTAATGGATTTGTAGATGATAAATACGGATGGGATTTTGACGGAAATAATAACAGCACGTTTGATGGTACCGGAGATGATCATGGTACGCATGTAGCAGGAACGATTGGTGCAAAAGGCGGAAATGGAAAAGGAGTAGCTGGCGTAGTTTGGAATGTAAAAATGATTTCTGCAAAATTTTTAGGCAGAAATGGTGGTACTACTGCCAATGCTATTAAATCGGTGGACTATTTTACCGACCTCAAGGTTAATAGGGGTATAAATATTGTGGCCACTAATAACTCCTGGGGTGGTGGCGGATTTTCTCAGGCATTACAGGATGCCATTACAAGAGCGGAAAATGCGAATATTTTATTTATTGCAGCAGCAGGTAACGATGGTGCCAATACAGAAACCAGTACCAGTTATCCATCGGGTTATAATAATGCTAATATCATTGCAGTTGCATCGATTACTTCTACCGGTGCAATTTCTAGCTTTTCAAATTATGCAGCTACCAAAGTTGATATTGGTGCGCCGGGTTCGGGGATTAATTCTACTTTACCTGCAAGCAGTAAGGGTAAAATAATTTCCTCTTATGGCTCTTACAGTGGTACTTCAATGGCTACGCCGCACGTAACCGGTGCTGCGGCATTATATGTATCTTCTAACCCAACTGCTACGGCGGCTCAAATTAAAGCGGCTATTTTGGGCAGTGCTATTGCAACTAGTTCTTTAACAGGAAGATGTGTTACCGGTGGCAGATTGAATGTAAGCGGATTTTAAAATAAATTACTGAATAAATAAAAGAGGCGGTCAAAATTTTGACCGCCTCTTTTTTATTGGAAAATATTTTTTCAATTTTTTATACCTGCTTCAACCATCCGGTTACACTCATCCTGCTTCGGTTGGCTTTTGTTACTTCATGTTCCATTTCATCACTTTTAAAAAATACGGATGTTCGAGAGTGGGGCAATATTTTTTTAACGCCTTCATCCTGGTAAACCAATAACTGACCACCATCTTCTTCCAACCAATTTTCGTTCAGGTAATTGATCATAGAGTATTTTCGGTTGCTGTCATTATTAAACTGATCCCTGTGCCGTTTATAAAAACTACCTTCTTCATAAACAGTATAATGAAATTCATAATTATTGATACCGGTATAACAAGTGCTGTTCAGGTGGCTGATAAAATTATCGATGAGTTGTAAAAATTCTTTTTCATAACGGTTGTCGTGGCTTTTATCCATCCAGTAAATTTTATCGCCCCGGTATTTCTGGTTCGTGTCTTTATTTTGGTTGTTACCGATTCCGGCGGCATGCATCATCTCGTCTTCCTGCAATTGAAAAATGTTTTCCTGTAAACCGGTTGATAAACTTTCGCTGAAAAAATTTGTATCTATTCCAATATTATTGTCGAGGAAATTATCAATAAGCTGTTCAAAAGGTTGTTGCATAAGATGTGTTGACCGGGAAAGATAGTTTTTAATTATCGGCTACTGGTCGTAAACTATTTTTGAGAAAATGAAACCGCCAATTAAGTGTTGATGATTTTTGACATGTTTAGATATGACTTGTCTGGACTGTAGATGAATAAACAGGTGCCGTTTTTAATTTTATCGATAATTGGCTTGTACAAGTTTTGGGGTAATGCCGGGCATCCCCAACTGCGGCCAATAAAACCCTGCGTCTTTATTAATGCTTCATTTACATAAGCGGCCCCGTGTATTACTATAGCTCTGCGGTTTGCATTGTCGTTAATTCCTTTTTCCAATCCTTCCAATCTTAATGAATAACCATGACCTCCTGAATATGTATTCGTTGTTTCGTAAAACCCTAAACTACTTTTATAACTTTCGGGCTTATTCGAAAATTGGCTGGCCATTGCTGTGCCGGAATTTACACCATGTGCAACATAGGTATTGAAAACCACTTTCGCCTGATCGAGATCAATGACAAATAATCTTTTTTTTGATGAAGACATGCTAAAATCAACGATTGAAATGATTTTGTTATTTTCCAGTTTACCGGTTTCCAGAAGATGATGAAATCCTTTTATGGCATATTCAAATGTTTGTTTGGATAACCCCATAAGATTCAGTTGCATACTGTCGTACAATTCATCAGCAGAATTCAGGAAATGTTCACTTCCCATTACCAGCTTTGATGCTGCAGTGGTATGAGATATTGTTCCGTTAAATTCATTGTTAGGTTTGTTGCTTGCAAATACAAAAGGAAAATGAAGAATGAAAATAAAAATGACAGAAAGATAACTGTATGTTTTTTTTAGGATAGGATTTTGCATATTCCGCCTGATTTAGTTTTTATAGGGACTCGATAATTTTGCGAAGTTCGCCTCAAAATTCGACTCGTTATGTTAATATACCCCGCTGATACTGTAAATACGCTCCAGACGGGGGTTTATTGTTGTTATCTTAAAATAAAACGGGTAAGGCGAAAACCCCGCCAAGACACTTTCCATTTTATTATCCAAATGTTACTGAGTAAAAAAGCCTTAACCGGTTTACAAACTGATTACAACATTGAAACATCTAATTGATAAATATGCTTTTTTCTTTAATATCTTACAGCACTATAAAATGTTGATATGATTGAAAAAAACAATTACGCCATTGAGACGTCGGACCTGAATTATATTTTCAGGCAGGACCGCAAGGTGGTGAATGAAGTTAATCTGAATGTACCCAAAGGAAGCATCTTTGGATTTCTGGGTCCAAATGGTGCCGGCAAAACCACCACGATCCGTATGCTGACAGGCATGCTGGAAAATGAGCCCGACAATATTTTTATTCAGGGAAAGTCTTTAAAGGAAAATATTCCCGGCATTTTTGAAAGTATGGGAACACTTATTGAAACACCATCACTCTATTTACATTTAAGTGGACGGGATAATTTACGGGTGATTACCCGTCTTCGAAACATCGATGAAAAAAGAATTGATAAAGTTTTGAAAATCGTCAGTCTGGAAAACGATGCAAACCGAAAAGTAAAAGAATATTCTTTAGGCATGAAACAACGGCTTGGAATTGCTTTGGCATTATTACCCAAACCGTCTTTATTAATACTGGATGAGCCGGCTAACGGATTGGATCCGGCAGGTATTATTGAAATCAGGGAATTACTGATTCATCTCAACCGCGATCATGGAACAACCATTTTTATTTCAAGTCATTTGCTGAATGAAGTAGAAAAAACCTGCACACATGTAGGCATCATTCACAAAGGAAACTTACTGTTCCAGGGATCCATGACAGACTTACAGCAAAATGCCGGACACGGAAAACAGGTTAGCATCCGCGTGGCTGATGCACCAATATGGAAAGACCTGATTATATCAAAATTTCCACAGGTAACCATTACAAAAAACAATGAATTTATTTTTCAGTTGCAGGATGCTGAAGAAGTAAACCGCATCAACAAACAACTGGTGCTGGATGATGTACCGGTACTAGGCATCCGCTTAAACGAAGGCCTGGAAGAGTGGTTTATTAAAATGACTTCAAATTAATTTTTATGCAATTTTTTTCTGATTATAAAAAAGTATTTAAGGCCGAATGGTTAAAACTAAAAGGGTCGGGTATATTTTTACTTACACTGATCATGGCTGCTTTCATTCCCGCCATTTTTACCATTGACGGATTGATGCAAACAAGCAGCGATATTGTTTCGGTAAACACTGCGAACCCATGGAAAGAATTAATCAGCAATTGTTTTATGGTCTTCGGCAGTTTCTTTTTTCCTGTTTTTCTTACATTGGTTGTCATCCGCCTTACACAAATAGAACATGTAGGTGGCGGATGGAAACTGATAGAAACACAACCTATTTCGAAAGCCTCGTTATACCTTGGAAAATTTACCATGGCTGTTATTATTGCCTACTTGTGTTTATTGGCACTCATCATATTTAGTTTATTGAGTGGGGCCACTATTATGTTGTTAAAAGGAAATGAAGGGTTTAAGAATAACAGTATCCCATTTGAATTTATTGTCGGTTTAAGTTTTCGTTTTCTGATATCAGGTCTAGGTGTTTTAGGCATTCAGTTTTTATTTTCTGTTGTCATCAGTGGATTTCTTTGGCCATTCAGTATTGGATTGGCGGCAACTATTACAGGCGCCATTGTTGCAGGGTTTGGACAAGCACTTTGGTGGCCTTATGCAACACCGGGTTTAACAGTACGAAATAGTGAAGGAAGTAGTGCCGGAAATTTTTTATTGTATTATGAATGGTTGAGTATTGCCTGGATGATGCTAGCTTTATGGCTGGGTTATCAATGGTACCAACGAAAAACCGTTAAAAGAGCTTTCTTCAAACCTCTTTCCCGCCTGGCTTATTTTTTTATACCTGTTATTTTATTTGCCATTTTTTTTAGATACATGAATGAACCTGTGCAAATTCCGTCTCATAATCGTACCGTTATCAGTGGTATAATTGAAAGCAAAGAAAATATCCCAATGGTTTATTTAGTATCAGAGCCCTTGATGGATACAGTACTTGCAATTCCTGTAGAAAAAAACAGTTTCAAATTTATAGTTGATAAAAAAATACTGCCTGCGGAATACTATTTTATTGCGGGTAATATGTCGCCTAATAAAATTTTCTTTGGTACCAACGACAGTCTTTATATAAGCATGAAGTCGGATGGCAAAAGTTCAAAATTTACTACGGGGGGCAACCGATTACCAGAAAATGAGTTTATGAAAAGTGGGGGCGGAAATGATAACTACCAACTTTACTTCCTTCAAAACTTTGGTTACGAAATGAAGCCGGCTGGTTTTGCAAAAGAACTGAAGCAACAGTGGGATAAAGAGATGGGGAAAATTGATGATTATAAAACTGCCGATAACCTAAAACCTTCTGCAGATTTTATTACACTGCAAAAAAAGCTGAGTACTCTTCGTTACAAGAGTCTTCTGGATTTAAAGTTTACTCAATGGTTCAGGGTTTATCATCCTAAAGAGAAACTGGTATTTCCAAAAACCATAGATGAAATAAGAAACACAGTAAACTATAACGACAGCAGCTTAATGCGTTTTTCTCAATACCGCGACTTTGTAAAAGATTATTATGAAAAAACATTTAAGCTGGGAGTATCCAGTGATACGGTTTATTTATCCAAGACATGCAACGTACTACCTAAAGGTGTTGTGAGAGATCATCTTATTTTCAATCGTTTAAAGGAAGCCATCGGAAGAACCCGTGATAGCTTAACCAGGGAAGCAATTCTAGAAGTATATGCTCCAGCTATTTCACAGGAAAAAATGAAGCAGCAATTATTTAAACAACATTATTTAATAAATAGTTTGAGCCGGGGTAAAATAGCCCCCGATTTTCAAACCACTGCTTTAAACAAAGACAGCATTTCGCTGAAAGATTTAAAAGGCCGGTATGTAGTGGTTGATGTTTGGGCCACCTGGTGTATGCCATGTAAAATACAAACGCCAAACTTCGAACGTCTTGCCGAACAATATACGAATCCCAAGATTGCCTTTGTTTCATTATCGATTGACGATAATAAATATAGTTGGAAAAATGAGGCCAATGAAAAATCATCACAAGTACTTCAACTGCTTGCTAATGATAAAAATGTTTTTGGGAAAGCATATGGCATTGAAAGCATTCCAAGGTTTCTTTTAATAGGTCCTGATGGAAAAATCATCAATATTCAAATGCCTTATCCAAGCGATCCGGCTTTTGAAGATATTTTAAAAAGAGAAGTTCAGGGATTGTAAACAACCTAATTGATTAAATGATGAAGAACATTATGAAAGAAATTCTTTTTTCAACTTTTCCAACGCTTACCACCGACCGCCTTCGCTTAAGAAGATTACTTAAAAAAGATGCTAAGGAAATTACCGCTCTGCGTTCTGATAAAAGCGTCAATGAATTTATTGACCGTCCGCAATCAATTACAGCAGAAGAAGCAAACCAGTTTATAGAAAACATACAGAAAAAAATTGTGAACCGTGAAAGTCTATATTGGGTAATTGAATTGAAAGATGAAAAAACATTTCTGGGAACCATTTGCCTGTTTAATTTTTCTGCAGAAAAAAAACAGGCAGAAATAGGTTTCGAATTGTTGCCCGTCTTTCAGGGCAGGGGGTTTATGCAGGAAGCAATTGCCTCTGTCATTCTTTTGGGATTCGAAGAAATGTGTTTGCAAAGAATTACTGCATGGACCAACCCAGCTAACCAAAGATCACTGAATGTTTTAATGAAAAATAAATTCCGGCGCGACAAGGATTTTCAATTTGCTAACCCCGAAGAAACAGGCAATTACAACGTTTACTACCTGGAAAAAGATTTTTGTTAATCGTTTCATTGCTGCTGAAATACAACTTTCCTTAACTTTTTCATTTGCCACAGTTCTTGTATTAACCAATTTTCTTAAGTATTTTGCTTAACTCAATTAAACTTTTATGAACAATATTATCAAGCTTGCATCGATGGTTTTTATTTCAGGACTGATTTCCTGTGGCAGTAATGCATCAGACGATACGAACGTTGAAAAAAATGAAACGGCAACATTGCCTCAACCACAAACCAGTTTTGATACTAATTCCAAACAGGTATTGCCCGTTGCAGAAAGTCCCGTAAATAAAGTTGCATCAACAGAAATTAAAACCGGAAAGATTAATCCGGCACATGGACAGCCCGGCCATGTTTGTGAAATTGGCGTAGGAGAAATTATTCCGGATAAATTTGTAGCCAAAAAAACAACAGAACCAACTATAACTACTGCACCTATTCAAAGTAGTGTGCCACAAACAACAACCATTATTAAGCAAGGTTTAAATCCGGCACATGGTCAGCCCGGCCATCGCTGCGATATTTCTGTAGGTGCGCCTTTAACTGCTGTACCGGCTGCAAAAAGCAGTACCGAACCAGCCATTAATTATCCTGTTTCTTCACCACTTGAATATAAGCCCAATCTTAATACAGACACCAAAGTAGCCGCTGGTTTGAATCCGGCTCACGGACAGCCTGGCCATCGATGCGAAATTGCCGTTGGTGCGCCTTTGAATAAGAAAGCAGACAACTAGTTTTATAAACTTGAAAAAGCCGCCTCAAATATTTTTGAGGC
>JAYWEL010000027.1:0-5985 GCA_043779285.1 Chitinophagaceae bacterium
ACCAACAAAGAAATCAGAATAAGAACCAATCTTGAACCAAAGATTTTGAAATATTTGACAAAATTAAATGTACCGCACTAAAAAGGACAAGTCAGGAAATCTATGGTGAGTATAAATAAGCAAATTGAATATAAAAAAAACCCCCGGATTAAATAATTCGGGGTTTCTTTTTAAAATAGTTTGGTATTATTTTTTAGGATTTAATATATCAGAAATTCGTTCAAGCACATCTTGTAAATGATATTTCGTTTTGTTATCTGAATAAGCAGGCAAAGAAGAACGGATCTCTGAAGCCAGAGTCTTTAACTGTGCCTTGGTTATTGAAATAGCATCACTATTCTTGGAAATGCTGGCTGTAGCCTGGAAAAAACCTCCACCCCCGCCAATGATTATCGCATTTGGCAATGCCGGTTCTAAAATATCTCCCATTTTTTCTATAAAAGATTTTTGCAGATTTCTGCGATACTGGTCAATGGATTTATGAGAAACCAATTCACTCCAGATTCCTTTCCGTAAATCCGTTATCATTTCATCCAGCGTATATGCATCCTTCGGATTTTCAGCTTCAAATCGCAAAAGCTTATTGAAAGTAGAGGCGCCGATTATTCTGTTTAACGCAGCATCCTGTGGCGAAGCAAAAACTGTTTGCGATGAATTCCCAATCAAGCTATTGATCTTATTATCGAATAACCATGTAGGAGTTGTAAAAACCTGATCCTGTAAGAATTTCATTGCTTCCTTCTGAGTAGATTTCGGATTGAATTCATACACAGCCCCAGCCTGTTCCACCGTTTTTGGTGTATTCATAATACCGGCAATGTTTTTTGCAACATGCCCGACATAGCGATTAAATTGACCGGTAACCTGTCCATACATTTCACGCAGGTTACTGTAATCTTTGTCACTTTCTTTGGTCCAATCAATGAGATTAGGAATTATGCGTTGCAGATTTTTTATACCATAGGCACTTGCTTTCATGGCATTATCACCTAAATCCTCACTTTGATTACGTGGATCATCCTGATCAGATTCAGTACCAAAAAAATGTCTTTTATTTTTTAATTTATCGATGACCAATTTATTTAAAATCGGTGTTTCTTCATCTGCAGAACCAACTTGTGGCATCCATTTATAACCCCACTCTATTGCCCATATATCGTAATCGCCTATTCTTGGGAAAAGTCCTTTTTGAGAAATATTATCTTCCGGTTGTGCCACATAGTTAAAACGGGCATAATCCATAATAGAAGGTGTATGGCCATTGGCTTCTACAAATGCTTTATCCCGTAATTTTTCTACTGGTACGGTTGAAGAAGAACCAAAATTATGACGCAAGCCCAAAGTATGACCCACTTCATGCGATGAAACAAAACGAATCAATTGTCCCATCAACTCATCATCAAACTGCATTTTTCTTGATTTAACATCAACGGCTGAAGTTTGTACAAAATACCAGTTACGTAATAAGCTCATCACGTTGTGATACCAGTTAATATGGCTTTCCAGAATTTCTCCGCTACGCGGATCATTTACATGCGGACCACTCGCATTAGCCACATCGGACGGCTTGTAAACTATAGCTGAATAACGGGCATCTTCCAAACTCCAGGTTGGATCTTCTTTAGCAGAAGGAGCTTCCTTTGCAAAAATGGCATTTTTAAATCCGGCTTTCTCAAAAGCAATCTGCCAGTCATTCACCCCTTGAATCAGGTATGAAACCCATTTTTTGGGAGTTGTTGGATCGATATAGAATATGATCGGTTTCTGCGGTTCAACCAATTCGCCTCTCAGATATTTCTGAACATCTTCGGGTTTTGGTTCAAGCTTCCAACGTGTGGACATCGATATTCTTTTTACACCCTGCGGATTGGCATCAAAATCGGTATAGCCAGTTGCAAAATATCCGACCCTTGCATCAAAATAACGTGGACGCATAGGCTCTTTAGGCAGAACCACCATGGAACTGTTTAATTCATACGTGGTAGGCGTTCCGGCTCCGCCTGCTCCGGGAATTGCTGATGCAGATCCCCCACCGAATCCGGTAGCAGCAGGTGTTCTCAGATAAGTCTTTACGGTTTTTATTTCTATATTGTTCGGAAATGAACGTACACTTTCGATGTATGATTTATCCGATTGATATGCCGAAAGATTAAAAGAACGTTTTGCCTGGCTGCTAAAAAACAGGATATCATTATCAGCCGAAATATAATCGGTTAATTCGATGATGGTTCCGGTTGAATCGGTTGCCAATACTTTTACATCAAAACTGGATGAGATTGGATTTAAATTGGAATTTAATACCGAACGGTACATGCCGTTTGTTGAATCCTTTGACATTTCTTCGTAAGAAATATTTTTCAGAAAAACTTTATTGTTAGGTCCTTTGTCAAATCGGATAACATTCTTTCCAATCTGATCTCCGGCATATCCACCTGACCCGGATCGGCTTCCAGCAGCGGATTTTGAAATACGATTCACAACCAGAATATCTCTCCCCATCATTCCGGCTGGTATTTCAAAAAAGAATTTATCTTCTACTTTATGAACGTTGAACATTCCTTTTGAAGTCTTAGCTTTCGCAGTGATTACTTCACTGTAAGCTTTCGGACCAGAAGAAGCAGCAGGCCTTGCAGGTCCTTGGCCCGGCGTTCGGGTTGTATCTGCCGATGCTGTTATAGGTCGGTTTTGTGCAGATGTCATTTCCGGCAAACTGAAAATCATTCCGATCATCATCGCGGCACAAAAAACATTTTTCTTTAGCATTTAATTAGTTTTAAATTGAAGTATTTGAAAATTGATTTTATTCAATATTCTCACTTTCAAATATAAATTGGAAACACATCCAATATTTATTTTTATACAAGCGGCAATACAAACTATACTTTTTTAAACATTCAAAAAATATTATATCTAAAAAAAATGAAAAATTAATCGTTTATAAAAAAAGCTTTTCACTATCTTCCAAATTCAATTTCTATTTAAAAAATATTTTTACCCATGCATAAATCAATCTCCTTATTACTGATTACGATCAGTTTATTTTTTCACAGTTCGGCACAAACTATTCAACAGCAAATTGACAAAAGAGGAAAAGAAATTTTACCTAAAGTCATAGAATGGAGAAGGTTCTTGCATCAGAATCCTGAATTGGGTAACCGTGAATTCAAAACTGCTGAGCTGGTTGCTAATCATTTAAAATCTTTAGGCATTGAAGTAAGAACCGGCGTTGCCAAAACCGGTGTAATTGGCATTTTAAAAGGCGGTAAACCCGGACCTGTTATTGCTCTGCGAGCCGATATGGATGCGCTTCCGGTTTTGGAAAGAGCTGATTTAGCATATAAATCTACTGTAACAGCCGACTATCTTGGACAAATAGTTCCGGTGATGCATGCCTGCGGACACGATTCGCATGTAGCTATCTTAATGGGCACTGCTGAAACGCTCAGCAAAATGAAAAAGGATATAGCCGGAACTGTTGTATTTATTTTTCAACCCGCCGAAGAAGGCCCTCCGGGAGATGAAGAAGGTGGTGCAGCTTTGATGGTAAAGGAAGGAGTTATGACTGATCCGAAAGTGGAAGCTGTTTTTGGTTTGCACATCAATTCACAAACTGAAATAGGAACCATCAAATACAAATCGGGTGCATCCATGGCATCCAGCGATTGGTTTACCATCAAGGTTAAAGGTAAACAATCGCATGGCTCTCAACCATGGAGTGGTATTGATCCCATTGCAGTTGGAGCACAAATCATTGAAGGCTTGCAGATGATTGTAAGCCGGCAGAGCGAATTGACCAAGGCGCCGGTGGTGATTACTGTTGGTAAATTTCATAGTGGCATGCGAAACAATATCATTCCGGAAGAAGCTCTTTTGGAAGGAACCATCCGGACATTGGATAGCAAGATGCAAATAGAAGTGCATGAAAAAATAAAACTAACAGCAGAAAAAATTGCTGAAGCATCGGGAGCTACGGCTGAAGTGAATATCATTACAAGGACATTAGTCACGTATAATAATCCTGAACTATTAAACATGATGTTGCCTTCTTTGGAAAAAGCAGCGGGCAAGGATAAAGTGATGGCAGATACTTGGACAACAGGGGCCGAAGACTTTTCTTATTTTGGAGAAAAAGCACCTGGGTTATTTTTCTTTTTAGGAGGAATGCCGAAGGGACAAGATCCTAAAAAAGCAGCCCCTCATCATACACCCGATTTTGTGATTGACGACAGCATGCTGGATGTTGGTGTAAAAGCCTTTTTGAATATTGTATTTGATTATGCAAATCTTAAACAACTGGAAACAAAAACAGATTCGAAGAAAGCATTTTAATATTAATTAAAAGTATATCACAATAAGTTTCATGCGTAAAAAAAACATTATGAAAAAAATTTTAAAAAAGAGTTTGCCCCTAATTATCCTGGTGGGATTATTCGCTTCCTGTAATGAAATAAGTAACAAGGTTGACAAAAAACTTGATGAATTGAGCAACAAAGCAGAACATCTTGATTCACTGGTTAATAAAGAAATTAATAAAGTGAAGGGACTAGATTCGTTTATTAATAAGTCTGCTTCAAAAATAGACTCTCTTACAAACAAAAAAATGGAATCTTTGGAAAAAAATATTATTGAATAAAAATTAGTAAACCTTAGCCTTGTTTTGTGTCCCGCAAACCATTCCCGTAATTTCGGCTACTTAAGACAGGAACCGGGGCTGAGAAGCGGTTGTTTTCTTACATCAACAAGACCATAAAAAAAGCAGGCTATGTCAACCATAGCCTGCTTCCATCCATATATCCTTCGAACTTAGAACTTTTGAAACTTGGTTGTACAGGTTTTATTTCCGTAAATAAATTTAATGGTATAAATGCCTGCTGTTAGGCTATTGACATCAATGGATACGGTATTGGTACCAATAAATCCTGGTTGATGTTTTTCTCTAACCATCACGTTCATCATATTATAAACATACGCATGAATCATTTCAGGTTCGGTCAGGTTAATATTTACATTAACAATATTGGATACCGGGTTTGGATAAGCCTGTAACACACATGCATTGTATATCTGTCTGATATTAATTGTGCGACAAAATTCTTTAAAACAATTTCCAGAAGTGGAAATCTTTAAACATACTTTATACGTTCCGGTATCCTGGAATAAATAGGTTGGGTTATTCTGGTTTAGTATGATAGATGAAGTAACTGATGTAGTTGGAATTTTTGTTATGGTCCACACCTGATTCAGTATCGGAGAGTTGGATTTGGCATCAAATTTTACCCGATTGGGTACAATTGGATCCGAACTATAGTTGTATTCTACTTTAATACTGTCGCAATTATTCTGTTGTACTACCTGTATTTGATTGCATGTAGTTGATGCGCAGTTGGGTCCGTTCCAAACGGTCAGGCATACGGTATAAGTGCCTGGTTTTGCATACCGATGTTCTGCTACAGGTCCGGCACTTCCGGTTCCATCACCAAATGTCCATGTGTACTGCTGGGCAGTGTTGATATGATTTGCTTTAAAACTGTACTTCTGCAGATCATTAGGGATTCTTTCAAAACTGAATCTCGAAAGACTGTTACATTCAGGTATTAGATTTCGAATGATCACCGTATCACATTTGACGCGGATACAATTTGGACCGGTCTGTACTTTCAGGCATACATAATATTTGCCTGGTCTTTCGTATTGATGTTCGGCATTCCATGTGCTGGCAGAAGAGCCATCACCGAAACTCCATGTTGCAACCGCATTCACTGTTGGCGTAACTGTTAGATTGCTGAATAGTACTTTACGTGGTTCTGTAGCATTGCTGATCCATTTAAAATTTGGTTCAATTGTACATGGATTGATAATAACCAACTCCGTACATTTTTCACGTACGCAGTTTGAAATACTGTTGGTATTATTTTTCTTTACTACTAAACAAATCCGGTAAGAACCGGCTGATCTATACACATGTATCGGGTTGGCTATATCCGG
>JAYWEL010000028.1:0-2527 GCA_043779285.1 Chitinophagaceae bacterium
AGCTTACTGGCATGGCAACTTTATTCCAAAGCGGGATACTTCATTTAACTGGAGTTTACCTGTAGATGGAACTACCTCTGCAACGGAATGGAAGGGCGTACATGAACCCGATGAAATTGTGCATATAGAAAATCCTGTGCAAGGCTGGATTCAAAACTGTAACTCCACTCCTTTTAGTGTTTCTGGATTTAATACAATCAATAAAAAAAGTTATCCGGCGTATATGGCTCAGGAAGGAGAAAATTTCAGATCGCTAAGAGCTATTGGAGAAATTGAAAAAGAGATAAAATTTACAATTGAAAAATTGATAGCAGTTGGCTATGATCATTACCTTGCCATGTTCGATAGTTTGCTGCCAGCATTATTCAAAGCCTACGACGTATTGCCGGTTGCTGATCCTTTTCATTCCCGGTTAAAGGAGCCGGTAACAATCCTCCGTTCATGGGATAAAAGATCTTCTATTACATCTGTCGCTACAACCCTGGCTGTTTTTTGGGCTTACCAGCTTGTTTCTACTGATCAGGCAGATGCCAACCAGACAACAAATGACCAGGTTAGTTTTATCAAATCAGTTGTAAAAAATACCTCTGCAAAACAAAAATTAGAATTTTTGAATAATATAATTTCAGGATTGCACAACATGTACGGATCATGGAAAATTCCCTGGGGTGACATTAACAGGTACCAACGTACAACCGGAGCAATTTATCCAAAGTTTGATGATAATGGCCAGAGCTTTCCTGTGGGTATGGCACCCGCCTATTTTGGTTCGCTTCCTGCATATGAAACGGTTTGGCAAAACACACAAAAGAAATATGGCGTAGCAGGCAATAGTTTTGTAGCTGTAGTAGAATTTGGCGAAAAGATAAAAGCAAAATCTATTGTGGCAGGCGGACAATCTTTTGACCCGCAATCAAAGCATTTTTTAAACCAGGCAACCATGTTTATACAAGGAAATTTCAAAGATGTTTTCTTTTATAAAGCAGATGTAGAAAAAAATGCGGAGAATAGTTATCATCCGGGAGATAAGAAGTAGTCAGATTGTATCAAAATATTTTACACTTTTATAGGGACAGAGTGTACAGCCGCCGCCATCTCTTTTATCAGCGAAGCATTTTTTTCAATAGCATTGCCAACCACAATAATGTCGGCGCCTGCTTTGCAATTTAGATACGCTTTTTCGGGATCGGTAATTCCACCACCAACAATTAATGGAACGGAAATATTTTTAGAAACTTTTTCGATCATTTTTTCTGTAATGGCTCTTTTGGCTCCACTGCCTGCATCCATATAAATCAGTTTCATGCCCAGCATTTCTCCGGCCATGGCTGTACACATGGCAATGTCATTTTTATCGGCAGGCAACGGCGTAGCATTGCTTATATACGAAACAGTTGTTGGAGCTCCACCATCTATGACCATATATCCCGTAGGCATTATTTCCAAACCACTTTGACGAACAGCTGGAGCAGATACTACATGTTGGCCAATCAGCATTTCCGGGTTTCTTCCGGAGATCAGCGAGAGGTATAAAAGAGCATCTGCGTATTTACTTATCTGTGATGGGCTACCCGGAAAAAGTATAACTGGAATAGAACAGTTTTTTTTAAGATGCTGAATGACTTCATCCAGATTATTGTTGATGACCAGGCTGCCTCCAACAAAAAAATAATCAACTTTTGCTTCTGTTGAAATATCTATTAATTCATTCAAATCTTCGATCAATACCTTGTCCGGATCAATTAGAACCGCAAAGGATTTAATGCCTTTAGCCTTTTTTTCTGTGATGGATAAATAGATGCCTGATTTCATATATTCCGTGAAAGGTTAATGCAAAAATGCAAAAACTTTTTTAGAAAGAATTTTTAAGTTCAAATTGACCAATTTTAAAAACGGGTATAAGCAGCCAGTTGAAGAATATGAATATTGCTGAAATTTTTATTTCTTCCGGAAATATATTGATTCATATATCCTGTTTCAATATCCATTTTTGGATTTAATCGATACCCGATAGAAAGATATAATCGGTTTTGATCAAATGTCTTTCCATTTACCGCAGCGTTGTTTCCAATATTGAAAAATAATTCATCTTGAAATCCGGCAAAAAATCCTTTGCTGAATGTTGTCTGATTAGACAAAGGGAAAATATTTCTGGTAAAATATCGGAACCTGTTTGCAAATTTATTACCATCCTGTTCAAGCATGTTGTTTGCAATTTTACTGACTGGTAAAAATCTTTGCTCAAGTCTGAAACGGTGCGAAGAATTTATTTTTCCGAATTTTTGATTTATTAAAAGCTGCTGCCACACCCGGTGTTCAACCGCTTCGCCGATAACAGTTGATATCATTCTTCTGTTTTGTATAAACCCATATCCAAAACTTCCAATGACTTTTTTTGAAAAATGAATATTTAATCCGGGTCGTAAAAGAATAGTTTGAATATTTTTTAATTCATCCGTACTTCTCATTTGTGCATCAAAATGCAGACTTAGATTTTTATCGAGTTTGTATGTATTGAATGATGCCA
>JAYWEL010000029.1:0-14120 GCA_043779285.1 Chitinophagaceae bacterium
GCCGATATTGGACTATATTGTTTGTCCAATCGGTATTACCTCCCAATTCTTGTAGATCCAGTGCAATAATTTTTCCTGTATATGGTGCCGCAAAACTTACTTTCTTTTTACCATAAGTAGTGTTGGTAAAGGATGTCATAAACAAACTTTCGCCGGTTAACAGTCTTTTCCCCACCGACTTCAACTTTCCAAAAATTCCGGTATCCTGCCCAGTACCATCACCAAAAATTGTTTGCATCTGAATACCGTTATCCATCATCATAAAACTTCCAGATTCTGCAAGGGCCGTTTCATTTTGATCCAATTCAATTTCCACGCACTGCATTTCTTCGCCATGTATTTGGTAGTCTATTTTATGATTTGTTCTATTATAACTGCTCATATTATTTGTTTTTTACAAAATTACTTAAGAGTACTTATTGAAAACCGAACTTTTTATAAATGGTAAGGACATTATTCGTGGATTAATTAACTTGTGACACTTCTTAAAAATTGAAAGTAAAATTTATGAAACAAAAATTAATAGTATGCTCTCTATTAGTAGCCGGTCTTACCATACAAGGGTACAGTCAGGCAAAGCTTGTGGAAAAAGTAACTAAAAAAGGAAATGAACTGATCATTCCTTATGAGAAATATGTTTTGCCAAATGGCTTAACATTAGTGATTCACGAAGATAAAAGTGATCCATTGGTGCACGTAGATGTAACCTACCACGTTGGTTCTGCCAGAGAAGAAATCGGCAAATCGGGGTTTGCACATTTCTTCGAACATATGATGTTTCAGGGTAGTGACCATGTTGGTGATGAACAGCATTTTAAAATAGTTACCGAATCGGGTGGTACACTAAACGGATCTACAAACCGTGACCGTACCAATTATTATGAAACGGTACCCAATAATCAATTGGAAAAAATGCTTTGGCTGGAAGCCGACCGTATGGGCTTTTTGCTGGATGCAGTTACCCAACAAAAATTTGAAATACAACGTTCAACTGTTAAAAACGAAAGAGGACAGAATTATGATAACCGACCTTATGGATTAGCCTCAGAAAAAATTTCCCAGGCTATGTATCCATATGGACACCCCTATTCATGGTTGACTATTGGTTATGTAGAAGACCTGGACAGAGTAGTAGTAAATGACCTGAAGAATTTCTTCTTACGTTGGTATGGTCCAAACAATGCAACGCTAACCATTGGGGGCGATGTAAATGTAAGAGAGGTTATTAAAATGGTTAATAAATATTTTGGCAGCATTCCAAGAGGGCCTAAAGTAGAAAACATGCCAAAGATGGTTGCCAAGCTAGACCGTCATCGCTTTGTTTCTTTTGTTGATAATTATGCCCGTGTTCCGCTAATGATAAAATCTTATCCTACTGTTCCGCAGTACGATAATGACATAGCAGCATTGGATTGTTTAGCTCAGATTCTTGGACAGGGGAATAACTCAATTCTTTACCAGCAACTCGTTAAAAAACAGTTGGCATTACAGGCTTCTGCAAACAGCGGTAATTCTGAATTGTCGGGTGAGTTTGTTTTTAATGTAGTGCCTTTCCCCGGCAAACCACTATCATTGATGTATGCGTATTTAAATAATGCACTGGATAGTTTTGAAGCCCGTGGTGTAACCGATGATGACATTACCAAATTCAAAGGAGGAATAGAAGCACAATACATTAATCGTTTACAAAGTGTATCGGGCAAGGTTTCTCAATTGGCTGCATTTCAGACTTATGCCAATAACCCGAACATGATTGGTAAACTATTGGAGATGTACCGGAAGGTAACCAAGGAAGATGTGATGCGGGTTTACAATCAATACATAAAGTATAAGCATTGTGTAGTATTAAGTGTACTACCTAAAGAACAGGAGAAGTCTATTGTTGGCAACAACAATTATACGGTTGATGAAAGCAAATACCTTGCACCAGATTATGGATATACCGGATTGAAATATACAAAAGCAAAAGACATTTTCGATCGTAGCAAATTGCCCGGCAATGGTGCTAATCCGGTTGTAAAAGTTCCTGGATTTTGGAAAAAAGATTTACCGAATGGTATTAAAATAATTGGTACAGAGAATTCAGAATTACCAACAGTTACTTTATCTATTTCGATCCCCGGTGGACATGTTATGCAAGCAAACAATCTGTCTAAAGCTGGCTTGGCATCTATGTTTGCCAATATGATGAATGAGGATACAAAGAATTATACTTCCGAAGAAATCAGCAGAGAATTACAGAAATTAGGTAGTTCTATCCGGGTATCCAGTGGAACAAGCGATATCAGTTTTCAGGTACAATGTTTAAAGAAAAACCTGGACGCTACATTGAAATTATTGGAAGAAAGAATATTCAATCCAAAATTCAACATCGATGATTTTAGCCGTATCCAGAAACAGAGTATGGAAGGATTTAAAAATATAAAGACTCAACCTGCAGCTATTGCAAGTACTGTTTACAGCAAACTGAATTTTGGTGCAAACAATATTCTTGGAATCAGCAGCAATGGTACAGAAGAAACGATGAAAAATTTAAAGTTGGACGATATACAAGCTTATTACAATGATAACATCACATCGCAAGGAGTAGAAATAGTTGTAGTTGGCGATGTTACTGAAAGTGAAATTCTTCCAAAACTTTCTTTCCTGAGTAAACTTCCGAATAAAAAAATAACCTTGCCTGCCGTATCTGCAAACCTGGCAGTTGAAAAAACAAAAATCTATCTGATTGATGTTCCAAAAGCTGCACAATCCGAATTCCGGGTTGGTTATGTAACCAATTTGAAATTTGATGCAACGGGTGATTATTTTAAATCTGGTTTAATGAACTATGCTTTAGGTGGTGCATTCAACAGCCGTTTAAATTTGAACCTTCGTGAAGACAAAGGATGGACCTATGGTGCAAGAAGTGGATTTTCTGGCGACAAGTATACCGGTGAATTTGAATTCAGTTCAGGTATCAGAGCTGATGCTACAGACAGTGCGTTAATAGAAGTTATGAAAGAGTTGAAAGGATATGCCAAAGATGGTATTACCGATGCGGAATTGAGTTTCCTGAAAAATGCTATCGGGCAACGTGATGCATTGCGTTATGAAACCGGCTTTCAGAAAGCAGGATTTATTGGTCGTATACTTGAATACGATTTGCCATCAAACTATATTGATGAGCAAACTAAAATTGTAAAGAATATTACTAAGGAAGAAATAAGTGCGTTGGCTAAAAGATTATTAAATACCGATAAGATGAATATCTTACTGGTAGGCGATAAAGCCAAGATACTTCCGGGTCTTCAAAAACTTGGATACGAGATTATTGAATTGGATACAGATGGTAATCCAATCAAATCGAAAGGATTTTAATGAATAAATTGCTTCAACTAAAAAAGCGATCAGCCGTGGCTGATCGCTTTTTTTATGCTTCAAATTCAGAATAATTGAACATATATTTTTTCAGCCTGTTTTCCGCACTTTTAAAAAACGTCTTCTGAAATCCTTGATTTTACTGGGTTGATTTTTGAAAATGAGTGATAAAACAGGCTGAATTATACAATATTATCGCCAAAAATACCTGGTGTATCCCAATGCGGAAAACAGGAAAAGTTTACCTAAAGAAATTACTGAGCAACTGCAATCAATTTATTTTCTTTATTTGATAAGAAGCCCCAACTTAATTGCGAATGTATAAGAAAGACCCGGGCTTCTCCCCAAACGGACATTGACATAGTTAAAGGCAGATGTATTATCAGTATAAAAAAAGGAATTATCGTTCACGTTCTTTTTGTTATCAAAACCATAACCAAATCCCTGGTAAACATCCAGTAAAAAAGCATCGCCAAATACCCATTGTTTGCCCAGTTCAACCTGCAAGGCAGCAAAGGTTACATTTTGTTTTTCAACGGCATACGAGTTATTCGACTTCCAGGCAATGCGGTTTTCGCTGTAATTACCCAGGTAAACAATCGGTTTTACATAAGTTCCCTGCATCAGGTGAGTAAGCCTTGTTTTTCCAAATAAAAGAAAATCAGGAAGCTTTCCGAATTTATACCCTGCTCCCGCAAAAAATCCAAATTGATTTCTTTTTACATCACCTGCCTGGTTGTTATTAAAATAAAGTGTACTGGATTTACCAAGACCAATAATGCCCAATGAAAGTTCATATCCCTTACCTACTCCCAAATTTTTTTCAAAACTGAATTGCGAATAACCAATCAACGGCCCCAAAAAATCAATTTTAATGGCTTTACCCAACTGTCCTATATATTTTTCCGGATCCTTTATATTCAGGGAAAACTTTTCTGTTTTACCATCTGCATAATCAATTTTACTGATCCGGTCGGTTTCCAATACATATACCGGGCCATCCGGTTTATGAAACTCCCTGTATTTTATTTCATCCGTGCCGATTTCAATAATTATCGCTTCTACTATTTTACCGTTTTTCCGGTAAATTTTGTCCTGCGAAAATGAAGCATGAGAAATAACAGATAAGAGCAAGATGGGAAAAAGAATCTTTTTCATACAATTTGGATCGAGTATTTGTTTTTATTCTGACAATATAACAGATGATAATGTTGCATAAGATAAAAGTAAATAATAATCACTTCCCTATTTCTTTTATTATACCGGATTCCATTTGCACAAGCTGCAAAATGATTTTGCTTAAAAATGCAGTTGCCCAGTCATAATTCAGCAGTTTTAAAACCCTTTAAAAATAACATCCGGCATCCCCTTTCATGAATTCTTTCCAATTCATTAATTTAATGTTCATTTTTCCATAACGCTTTTAACCCAGGTTATGCGCCTGATTCAGAATAATTGAACTTATCCTTTTTCAGCAACCGATTTCAGTTGGCCATTCCATACTTTCTTTCCCTGTAATCTTCTTCCCAGATACATGATGCCGACAAAGATGAAAAAGAACGGCCCTGCAAAACCAAGTAAAGCTACATATCGGGTGCCATAGAATTTATCCATCGGCCTTCTTAATCTTTCCGAAATAATATACATGCTTGGTACCATAATCAGGGTAAGGAAGAATGCGAATATCAATCCAAAAATTATTGTCCAGCTTAAGGGGCCCCAGAATACTACACTATCTCCACCAAAGAAAATTTGGGGATTTAAGTGTTGAAATAAGGAGATGAAATCAATATTGAATCCTACCGCCAGTGGCAATAATCCAAGCATGGCAGCCAATGCAGTCAGTAATACCGGGATGATACGAACCTTACCACCCATGATAGCTGCTTCCCTGGTTTTAAATCCACGGCCTCTCAATTCATCCGTAAATTCGATAAGCAGAATTCCGTTTTTGATGACGATACCTGCAAGGCCGATGATACCTACCAGCAACATAATGGTGGCAATGGTCATGCCGGTTAATGCATAACCCAACAAGACACCAATCACTGAAAAGAATATTTCTGTCAATACAATGAACGGCTTGCTCATTGAGTTGAACTGTAAAACCAGTATCAGGAAAATCAATCCCAACGCAAGGAAGAATGCAGTTCCTAAAAATTTATTGGTCTCTGCTTCCTGTTCGCTTTGGCCGGTTTGTTTAATGGTAACATCCGCAGGAATCTTATTCTTTGATTTGAAATCTGCAATCTTTAACCCCAGTTGTTTATTTACTTCTCCGGTCATTGTCGGGTCCAGTACATTTGATTGTAATTGAATGGTACGTTTTACATTCTTACGGGCAATAGCACCGGAAGTATTTGTATAATCAATAGTAGCGACTGCACTCACCGGTATGGATTTCACCATCATGGTATTCATATCCATAAACGTGATGCGCATATTCATCACATCAATGATATTTTTTCGTTGCAAGTCTGCATACCTTAATTGAATCTTATATTCATCCTCGCCTACTTTCAGTTTACTCACTTCTTTTCCAAAAACAGCTGTTCGTATTTCCATTCCAATCTGTCCGGTACTCAATCCTTCCATCATGGCTTTTTCACGGTCAACATTAATAGTAATCTCTGGGCTATTCAGATCCACATCCATGCGTAAATTTTCTATGCCATATACCTGATTGGTATCTAAATAATTGGATAAGCTACTCGCTACTCTGGAAATTTCTTCAAAACTATCACCGATGATTTCAATATTTACCGGCGGGTCTGTTGGTGGACCTCCATCCTCCTGAGCTACTTCAATACTGGCACCGGGAATGCCCACCATTTGTGCACGTATTTCGTTAAGGTATGGCTTGGTATGTTTACCATGCCGTTTTTCGTATTCAACAAAAGAAATCTGAATCCTGCCCAAATTGGATTGAATACTTCGATTGTTACTTCGTGGGTTGTTGGCACTATTAGCCACATTGGTAATGACACTTTCTACTATGCTACCCGGTGTTCCGGGGTTTTCTTTTTCTAAAACCTTATATACTTTTTTCTCGAGCAAAGACGTAACACTATCGGTTGTTTTTACATTGGTACCTATCGGCATTTTTAAATAGACGTAAATAAAATTTGGATCGCCGCTCGGGAAAAAGGTTTGATCGTTACCTCGTAAAATTAATAACCCTACAGACACCGGAAATAAAACAAACAAGCAAACCAGCATCCATACCGGCCTCGTACCTTTGAGTACCCACCGCAATAATGTTTCGTACCGGCGCATCAGGCCAGGCAATACGGTGTTTTGAAAATAATGAATGATATCACGGAAAACAAACCGGTTAAGAATAGTGAGCAAAACCATAAACCATAGGAAGTTTGCAAACCCATGCCAGCCGGCTATATGAAGCATTAAACCCAAACCGGTGGCTACCCAGAATAATGGTTTTTTAAATAATTCTTTTTTGGGTTCATCAAATTCCCTGCCCTCGGGTTTCATAAAGCTTACAGCAAATACCGGATTGAAAATAAAGGCGACAATCAATGATGCGGCCAAAGTAAGTATCAACATCGTTGGCAGGTAAATCATAAACTTCCCGATAATACCTTTCCAGAAAAGTAATGGGAAGAATGGCGCCAATGTGGTTGCAGTACCTGCCAATACCGGAATAAATATTTCTCCGGCGGCTTCTTTGGCACTTTGTATTATGGGCACTTTCCCATTCTTGTAAATACGGTGTGTATTTTCAATAACCACTATCGCATCATCCACAATAATTCCCAAGCCAAACAAAAGTGCAAATAGTACAATGAAGTTTAAGGTGATTGGAGTACCTATGACAAAATCACCTACTGGTAAAAATAAAAATGCGACAAACACACTTAGTGGAACACTGAGTGCCACAAAGAATGCATTGGTAACACCCATAAAAAACATCAACACCAGTAAAACCAATACAAATCCAATGATGATGGTATTGATCAGTTCATTGAAAGAAGTGGCTGTCGCTTTGCTCTGATCGCCGGTGATAACCACTTTCAGGTCTTTGGGTAACACTTCATCCTTTTGCATTGCAGCCGTGATGTCTTTGATTTTTCCGGCAGCACTGATTAAATTTTCTCCTGCACGTTTTACGATATTGATGGTGATAACATTTTTTCCATCTAACCGGGCATAGCTTTCTTTTTCCTTAACCGTATCTTTAATACTTGCAATATCTTTTAAATAAACAGCAGCACCTCTTGCACTACTGCGCACAATAATATTTTGTAGATTCAATGCACTCGTAAATTGCCCTTTGATCTTGATGGTACGTTTCATATCACCCAATTCAATCAACCCACCGGTAATATCATGGTTCTCCCGGCTAATGGCATTTTCAATATCTGTAAAACTTAGTTTGGCAATCTGCATCTTATAAGGATCTACGTTTATTTGTATTTCCCGTTCCGGTGCACCTACAATTTCTGCTCTTGTAATTTCCGTAAGTTGTTCAAAACGATCCTGCATTTTCTTGGCAAACTCTTTTAGTTTTATGCCATCATAATCGCCACTCACATTGACAAACATGATGGGCATTTCGCTGAATGCAAATTCCTGTGCGTTTGGTTGTGAAGTCAGGTCGTTTGGCAAATCAGACTTGGCCTTATCAATGGCATCTTTCACTTTTGTCTTGGCAATATCCGGTTTTACGTCGGTATCAAATTCTACAATAATTAAACTGAAATCGGTTTGTGAAGTGCTGGTGATTTTTTTCACCTTGGCACCACTGATTCCCTTCAATTGTTTTTCAATCGGCCGGGTAACCAGGTTTTCGATATCCTTTGGCGAATTACCAACATAAACGGTGCTGATACTGATAGTGGGTACTACAATATCCGGAAACTGTTCCTTGGGCATGCTGTTGAACTGAATCAACCCATACACCGTAATTAAAATGGCAATAATATAAATAGCAGTGCGGTTATCGATAGCCCAGCTTGTTGGCCCATATTCTTTAAACTTTCTGCCAATGCCTTCTTTTAAATTCATAAAAATATTTTTGTTATCGTCAGTTATTTATCTATTCAACTTTTGTGGCGTCGCACTCTTGTTCGGTAAATCTTTATTCAACTTTTTTTGCCGCAAAGGCGCAAAGCCGCTAAGGAACCGCAAAGGAACAAAGACATTTAAATAAATCTTTGCGACTTTGCTTGAAAATTTATTTAATCTCCGTACTAATCATCTGCCCATCATAAATACTTTGATAACCTTCGGTGATAAGCTGATCCCCAGCTTTCAGACCCGACTTTATTTCTACATTATTCCCATACACTTCGCCAATAATTACAGGCTGTTTTTTTGCTACTGTTTTCCCATCCGCAAGTGTTACAAGCAAATAAACATATTTACTGCTTTCATCCGTTTGTACCATGTTAACGGGAATGACCACTGCATTATTAGCTGCATAATCCAGTATACGCATAATAGCCGTCTGGTTTGGCTTTAATGCCGGATCGGATGCGATTCTTGCTTCTGCAGTAAAGCCTCTTGTTGTTGCATCAATCGACTGACTGATCATTGAAATACTTGAAGTCAGTTTTTTATTTGCATCCGGAATATTTATTTCCACAATGGACCCTTTTCGGATTCTGGATAAATAATTTTCAGGAATATTGGTCACCACTTTCAAATTATTGGTGTTTACAATCTTTATCTGTGGGCCCATGGCAGTCATTCCCGTAAAAGTTTCACCAACTCTAACAGCTACAATATCCGCTACACCATTTACATCGCTATAAACATTGGTTGTTTTCATTTGTTCAACAGCCACATTTACCTGTTCGTTAGCCGATTTCAATTGATTTTCCATGGCTTCCACATTTGTTCTGGCTGTAATCAATTGTACCTCGGTGCCAATGTTTTGGTCCCACAGATTTTTTTGACGTTGATATATATTTTTAGCAAAATTCAATTGCGTTTTAATCCCTTCAAGCTGTTGCTTTGCCGCAGTTATTTGTTGCTGTATAATGGCATCATCCAATTTCAATAACAACTGGCCTTTTTTTACATACTGCCCCTGTTGAACGTATACGGCTTTAACTTGTCCGGGCATTCCACGGGGCGATATGTAGGAAATATTTTCGGCATCCACTTTTCCCTGCAAGTCGATATAGTGCTTAAAGTCCTGCGTTGTTACCAATGAAACTCCTACTAATTTTATTTTTGCTGAATTCGTTGAATTGCTGTCAAGCATTGCAAGTTCAGCTTCCAGTTTTAGAATTTCTTCATCTACTTTAGACCTATCTGCTTTTAGTTTTTCAATGGCTATTTTTTTATCATTAATCAATGCAGCACCTTCTTTTTTACTGCTACCACAAGATGCAATGGCAAGGATGGCAAATAGGGCTATAGAAATTTGTGTTATTTTTTTCATCTGTATGTTGTTAGTCTTTTATATTATAATTTTCCGGCTGCTTTTAAATAATCTGTTTTGGAAATGATGGCATCATATAAAGCTGCATAATAATTGGTTTGTGCGGTTTTTAATTCTGTTTGTGCAATAATGATATCCTGATTGGGGCCAACTCCCTGTTCAAACTTTTTTGTTGCAATATTTAAAACTTCTTCGGCCAGTTTCATATTGTCTTTTTGTGCATTGATCGTTAGTAATGCACTTCGCAGTTTTATTCTCGACTGCTCCACTTCCATATCGATAGCCTGCTTCAGCATTTCTTTTGAATTCCTGGTCTGGTTTAATTCAATCTGCGCTTTTTTCACACGGGCATCTTTAGCAAAACCATTGAAAATAGGCATGCTTAGTTTCACTCCAACAATACCGGTTGGGAACCAACTGTCACTGAAATCGAAAAAATTGAATTTGTTTCGTTGTGCATTCTCACTGTAAGTACCAAATGCCGCCAAGGTTGGATAATAACTTAGCTTATATCTTTTTACATTATACTCCGAGAGTTTTTCCGCAATTTCCATTTGCTGAAATTCTTTACGGTCATTGTAATGATATACAGCATCAGCCAAATCATCCGCGATGTGTTCATCGGTGATGGAGTCTGTTAATATCAAATGGTTCTTTTGTGACATCCCCATTAGAAATTTCATGCCGGCAAACCCACTTTCCAGCATGTTCTCCATTTTAATTTTTTCCGTTTTCAAATTGGTTAATGCTACGGTAACACGGTCTACATCCAGTTTTTCTGCGAAGCCATTTTGATAGATCAGCTTAACATCTTTCGACAGTTTTTCAAATCGTACAATGTTTGCATCAATGCCATCAATTTGTTTTTTACCAATCAATAACTGGTAATAAATTTTATGAATATTTGTCTTGATCTGTTCTTCAGTAACTTCTTTACTTTTCTTGACAAAGAGCATGACTGCATCCCGGGCTTGCAAGCCTACGAACACCTGTCCATCAAAAAGTAACCAGGACCAATCGACACTAGCCGAGGCCGTTAGCTTTGTACCAAACTGTGCCTGAACAAACCCAAAATCTGCCGGAGAAATAATCGGGTTACCACTACCATTTTTAACTCCTTCATTTTCCAGTACTCCATAAGTAGCCGCTTTAATAAAATTGGGAAAACTTTGAACTGGTATGTTTGGAAAATAATTGAAGCCTATACTGCTGCTTATCTGCGGATAAGCCATCGATGTCACTTCTCTGTTAACCTGCTCCTGCGCTTTGATTCCTTCCAATTGATTCTTCACCTGATAACTGTTTTTCAAAGAAAACTCCACTGCTTGTTTTACAGAAAATTTATTTAAGGCTATTTCCTGTGCCATTAATGAGGCTGAACCCGATAGCAAGCCTATCATCATCCAGATAAATTTCCGGAATCGTCTTTGTTTCATCTTTATGAATTTTGTCTTTGTTGTATGTATTTCTGTATTAATTTTTGACCCTTGGCATTGGTAACGCCAAATAAAAAATGTTCGAGGATTTCTTTTTCTATTTTCACTAATTCGGTTCGGTTGGTAGGAAATACTTCGGCATTAAATGCAAGCATGGTACTTTCAATTCTGAACCGGGTAAGAATTTCCACATCAATTTCCGAACGATATATTTCTTCTCTGATCCCCCGTTCAAGGTTTTCCCTGATCATGGAGTACATAAAACCATATTTATACTCCTGTAATTTTCTAAATACAGCAGGATGATATTTTTCAAGGTCATACATCACTGAAGGGTTCATGTTGGCAAACAATTCGCTGATCATGTCAAAGGCCAAAAAAAGTTCGTGAACGGCGTTCTCCGATTTCTTTTTGTAACAGATGCACTCTTCTCTGTTATGATTCATAATCGTGCAGATTACATCATTGACCAGCTCTTCTTTATCGGTAAACCATTGATACAATGTTTTTTTCGACATACCAACCTGTGAAGAAATATCATCCATGGAAACAGAACGTATTCCATACATTCTGAACATTTCGTTGGCTTTTTCGGCAATTCTTTCTTTTTGTTCCATAATAAGAGGGACAAAACTATAAAAACTTTAAACATAATCAAAGTTTTCATAGTTTTTTATATGGGTTTTTAAAAATGGTAGATTGCTCTGCCGACATAACCAAAACATCTCCCTAATCATAGATCATAAAAGCGGAAAAAGCGAATGCCATTTTAAAGGCGATGGAAAATATCGAAAACAAAAAAGAGTTTGTTAAGCAATAGAATTTGAACTTACTGGAGTTTCCTTATAAATTAATGCTCTAAGTAGCAGAACTCTTATTAGACAAGGGTTTGCACTCTTTCAAAAGTGCAAGCCTTTTTTTTGCTAAAATTTGCATGGGGCTGTCAAACTGACTGTTGAAAGTTTCCTCAAAAAATTGTGTCCATTTTCGTAAAATGCAGTTGCAACAAACCTGCCTTTGCCGGCAGGCAGGCATTTCAATACGATCATGGACACAAACTCTTTACCTATCAGCCGTTTCAAAGCACAACTTAGTAAACCCGCCTGCCGTCGGGCAGGTTTTCAGGAATCATTTCCAAGCCTTTTTGCAAAACCACCCAGCGCTTTTTTAGAGAGATGCTCTATGGCATACAAGCCAGCCAGGATGTAAAACTTTCTAATATAGGACGTAGCCTGCAGGAAGATATAGCGCTTATAAAAACAGAAGACCGGCTAAGCCGTAATTTGAGTAAGGAAGATTTCACTGACCATATCAATACACAAATCATACGGTTAGCCGATGATAAAATAACGGATGATATGGTAATTTCCATTGATCCCGGCGATCCCGATAGCTATCGGGACAAAAGCCATGGAAAACCTTTGCGGGGTATGGGATGGCAGTGAAGGAGAAACGGCACAGGGGTATCATTTATGCCAGGATCACCGAGAAAACATTTACTGATAAAAATACGGGTAAAGAAAATGTGTATGCAATAAAGGCATTAACAGCAGATGGGGGCCAATCAGCGCTCGGCGCAATGCTTACACAAAAAGGAGAATAATGTTTTACTAACAACCCATCGGCATTTAAACGCTTATGCACAGGATCATACAACCAATATTTTTTATTACAAAGAATGAAAATAATTTGTAAATTTCACAATCTTTGTTTCTACACAATGATTGGATACATGCTAACAGTAATATTTTTATGCTTACCCTTTAATACCATTTCTGTTGCAGAAGTGCATATTTATTCACCTTTAATCAGATTATCCAAACTTTTTTCTGAAGGAGTTAAAGACAATTTTATTTTTAGTCTTTTCAAATCATCCGGCCCTTTTTCTTTTACTGCAAACCAATGAACATGAAGAAAATCAACTTTCTCCTCTTTCTGCTTTTTTGTTTTACAGCAGCCCGCAGCCAGCCCAACCAAATAAACATTGTAAACTTTACCGTAAAAAATACATTGCCCGGAACGGTGGATAGCTGGCTTACTACACCCGGCACACAGGTAAGGGAGCCGATGATGGTGCTGCAAATAAGAAGCGGCAGCGTCTTATGCATGGCGTTAGGTAGTGTTTTTTTTACATTTGTGGCAGCTTGACAGGTAAGTACTTCTAAAATTCGCCTTCGACAAGAATCAAACATCATAACAATTTAAGGATCAACAAATGCAACCAAATAAACCAATCACACCGCCAAACGAGTCGCCAAAAAAGTCACCTACACTCAAAATAATTATTGCAATAACCGCTCTAATTTTATTCGGTGGCGGATATTGTTTTTCTCAATCTCATAAAACAGGAGAAACCATGAAAACAAATATCAAGCAAGAAGAGCGTATTGCCGCTCTTGAAAAAAGAATTGCAGAGGCCGGCGATGATTTTGTTTCGCTTACGGCAGAAGAATATGACCTTCTGCTTTCTCAACCCATTGGCACCGTTGATGGATTTAAGCCTCTTACTACGACTGCGGGTGGAATAATGATTGGTACTGGAGTTGCTGGCAACGGAGTACAACAAGTTATACAAACCATTTTCCAAAAGATTCCCAATATTGGAGAAGGAGACGTGTTTGTCATCTTTGATTTTGTTAAAGATGACAACGGTCTTGATTTTTTAAATCGAAAGAAGAGAAGTTTTGGTCAAGGTGGTGGGATAGATGAAATTGAGGAAGATGAGTCTACTCAACTTACGCTTGATATTCGAACTGCCGATTCGAAATCATACTGGTTTGGAAGCCGCGATGTCAAAATGGGAGTGAAAGCCGGAGAAAGCATGTTTAAAAATATGTCGTTTAGCGATATGAATTCCGGGACTGCTTCAGGCAAGGTTGTTATGCATCTTCCAACAAATATTACAGGACTTACCT
>JAYWEL010000030.1:0-5914 GCA_043779285.1 Chitinophagaceae bacterium
TGCGGTGGAAACATTTTTCCAAAGCTTTAACGACAGGATAAACGATATGAAATCTTTATTGAATTTTAAATTCGGAATTATCAAAGCAAGTTAGTATAACGATAAACCTTATTCTCATACTGATTTAAGGATGTGAGTTTACCCAATAAAAAAACCCGGCAAAATTGAGCCGGGTTCTATATAATATTATATAAGACTATTCACCCCAGATTTCATCTTCATTTTTCAACCATTTTTGTACTAATGCGGTGGTTACCGATTTAGGACGTTCTAATGCAAACCCTAAGGCTCTATCCCAACATAAACTGCTTAGTACGCCTAATGAACGACTCACTGCAAATAAAACTGTATAAAACTCATATTCTACCATTCCAAAGTGAACAAGCAATGCCCCACTATGTGCATCTACATTTGGCCAAGGATTTTTTATTTTCCCTATGGATTCTAAAATTGGTGGAACAACTTCATATATATTCCAAACCGTGTTTACCAATGGATCATCGGGCATCAGTTCTTTAGCAAATTCCATTTGTGCAGTAAACCTTGGATCTGTTTGACGCAATACTGCATGGCCATAACCCGGAACAACTTTTCCGTTACTTAAGGTCTTTTTTACATATTCTGCAATTTGCTCTTTGGAAGGCTCTTTGGTTCCTAATTCTTCCTGCATTTCAAAAATCCATTTCACTACTTCCTGATTTGCTAAACCATGTAAAGGACCGGCCAATCCATTCATACCGGCTGCATAACTTAAATATGGATCGCTGAGTGCCGAACCAACCAAATGTGTAGTATGAGCAGAAACGTTTCCACCCTCATGATCGGCATGAATAGTCAAATACAAACGCATCAACCGTTTAAACTTATCATCTTCATAACCCAGCATATGGGCAAAATTTCCTGCCCAATCGAGCAAACCATTGGGTTGAATATGATCGCTGTTCTTATATTTTCTACGATAAATGTAAGCTGCTATACGCGGCAACCTGGCAATCAAATCCATGCAGTCATCAAATACCGGTTCCCAATAATCTTTTTTATTAATTCCTTTAGAATATGCTTTGGCAAAATTACTTTCTGTTTGTAGTGCCATAACAGCTATAACAAACATGGTCATGGGATGTGTATTCAAAGGCAATGCATCAATAGTCGCAAATACATGATTGGGCACATGAGATCGTCTTTGCCAAACGGATGTTATATGAGCAACATCTTCTTCTGACGGTAGTTCTCCCACCAGCATCAAATAAAATAATCCTTCGGGCATTGGCTCGGATCCACCCTGAAATTTTGGTAATAATTTTCTTAATTCGGGAATGGAATAACCCCTGAACCTGATTCCATCCTGTGCATCTAACAAAGAGGTTTCTGAAACTAATCCGGTTATGCCACGCATACCCTGATAAATTTGTGAAAGTTGTACTTCACCTATGACTTTATTGCCATGCTCTTTTAGTAAATCTTTTATTACTATTGCCTGATCATCTGCTTTTATTTTAAAACGTTCTTTCAAAACTCCCATTAGACCTGAATTTATATTGAAAATAATAAATGTGTAGGGGATAAAGTTAGGAAATGAATCGATGCTTTACAAAAATTGAAGCTGAGACTTTGATTGAAATTAATTTTTCATACTTTATATACAGTTTATTTTAGCGCTTTTCTAAATAACCATAATGCAATAATTGAAAACACGATATTGGGAAGCCAGGCTGCCAATAGTGGAGAAAGATTCCCTTTTATGGAAAATACACTTGAAAATTTATCCGACATAATATAAACAGAGGCTATGATAATACCTATCGCCATATGTACACCACTCCCCCCTCTTACTTTTCTGCTTGAAATAAATACCGCTATCATAGATAAAATAAAAACAGAGGCGGCGGAAGCATCCCGGCGATATTTTTCTACTTTATATGTATTCAATCCCTCTGATCCTCTTTGCTCTTCGTTTCGGATAAATTTCCGCAAATCGGGTGTTGTTAATTTTTCTTTTAAATAATTATCTTTTGCTAATTCTTCCGGCTTAATATTTAGATTCAGATTCTTTTCTGGCAAAAAGCTTACTGTTTCTCTCATACTATCCACAAAACGTTCCGTAACATTAATTAATTTCCAGTTATGTTTTGTGGTATCCCATTTCATACTTTCTGCTCGCAGGTTATAAACGATTTTATCGTTTTTTAACCGATTCAAAAACATGATTCCTGAGCTTTTAGTTGCGGTATCAAAATAATGAATGCCCACAAAACTATTAGAGTCTGCCCGGAAATAATGAACCGCCCGGTAATTTTGTGAACTTCCCGGATCATTCCTGTTTATAAATTTCGCTTCGAAATTACTTTTAATGCGGTTTGCTTTGGGTATTACAAAATTGGTGGCTACCCACATAATTGAAGCAAGTAATAATCCGCCAACTATATAAGGTCTTAAGAACCTTTTGAAACTGACGCCACTTGCCAATATGGCAATAATCTCCGATCGGGAAGCCATGCGACTGGTAAAATAAATGACAGCCAGAAAAACGAATAAGGGAAATAATAAACCCCAAATGAATGGCACAAAACCAAAATAGTATTGCTTTATTAATTGAGATGTCGTTAATCCAGAATTAACAAAGTCATCGGTTCGCTCACTGCTATCTACTGCCATGGCTATAACCGTAAATAACAACAAACAAAAAATGAAAGTTGAAAGAAACTTATATAATATGTATCGGTCTAATTTCTTCATCAATTAATTTACTTATAAGATCAAGATAAGATAAATATGAAACTATAATTTTGTTTTTAACTGTATTAGCATTTCATTTTTCCAACTCAGAAAATCACCTTTTTCAATATGTAATCTGGCTTGCTTTACTAACCATAAATAAAATGCAAGGTTATGAATACTGGCAATAGTCAATCCCAGAATCTCCTTCGATTTCACTAAATGACGCAAGTATGCTTTGCTATAATAATTGCTCACTTCACAATCAAACCCATCATCCAATACCGAAGAATCTTTTTCCCATTTTTTATTATCAATATTTATAACCCCCTTTGTTGTAAACAACATACCATTACGGCCATTGCGGGTAGGCATTACACAATCGAACATATCGACACCAAAGGAAATATTTTCTAAAATATTCCAAGGTGTACCTACACCCATTAAATAACGAGGCTTGTTTTCGGGTAAGTGATCGCAACAAAGTGAACAAATATCATACATCATTTCTTCTGGTTCACCTACACTTAATCCGCCGATAGCATTACCATTGGCTAGTTTAGAGCTTATATATTCACAGGACTCTTTTCTTAGTTGATGAAATGTAGCACCCTGTACAATTGGAAAAAGATTTTGTGTAAATCCATACTTGTCCTGGGTAGCATTGAATTGAGTAAAACATCGGTCGAGCCAACGATGGGTCATTTGCATGGATTTTTGTGCATAGCTGAACTCACTTTTACCGGGCGGGCATTCATCAAAAGCCATGATGATATCGGCTCCAATTATTCGCTGAATGTCCATCACTTTTTCGGGGGTAAACAAATGTTTACTTCCATCAATATGACTTTGAAAAGTAACTCCTTCTTCTTTTATTTTTCGTGTACCCGACAAAGAAAAAACCTGATATCCTCCACTATCTGTAAGTATTGGTCTATCCCAACCCATAAAACGATGGAGCCCTCCTGCATTTTCCATTACCTCCATGCCTGGTCTTAAATATAGATGATATGTATTCCCTAAAATAATCTGCGCCTTCACATCAGTTTGTAATTGAAGCTGGCTAACTGACTTTACGCTACCCGCCGTTCCGACAGGCATGAAAATAGGTGTTTGAATTTCACCATGATCGGTTTTAATCAATCCTGCCCTGGCTTTAGAATTTGTATCGGTATGTTGTAACTGAAATTGTAGATCGGCCATATTGTTCAAAATCGGGCTGCAAGATACATCTTTTGTGTTTGAGGAAAAGCAAGCCCTACCGATTCAAGCAAGTGCTAAAGACTGCTGATGGAAGGTTTTAAACATTTGTGAATTTTTTTAATCCTTCCATAAAAGCTTCTGCTGTACTTTCGCAGATTGAACATGATAAAAGGAGGAAAGAGTGACTAATATGGATTTTATACGTTTCTTAAGAATGATTAATTGGTGGGACATTTGTTTTTATTTGTTTTCGGCAATCATTATCATCCAATTATTTTTTAATTTATGGTTTTTCAGAAGGTTGGCTTTTTATAACCCATTAAATAAAAACCAAACACAACAACATCCGGTTTCTGTTATTGTTTGTGCAAGAGATGAGGCAGACAATATTGCCCGTAATTTACCCGGCTTACTTGTCCAATCTTATCCATCAACGTTTGAAGTAATTGTTGTTAATGACAACTCTACAGATGAAACGAAATATGTTTTAGTTGAATTAAAAAAGACGTTCAAATTTTTGCATAATGTAGAATTAACACAGGAAGCAAAACATATTACCGGTAAAAAATATCCTTTATCTATTGGTATTAAAGAAGCGAAACATGAAATCGTTTTATTAACAGATGCCGATTGTGTACCGGCCAGCGAAAATTGGATACAAAAAATGCAGGATGCGTATAGTCATGGTATTGAGATTGTTTTGGGTTATGGTGCTTATAATAAAAAACCAGGCATCCTCAATAAATTAATACGCTTTGAAACCTTTCATTCGGCACTACAATATCTTTCTTTTGCCTTGGCCGGAATGCCCTATATGGGTGTTGGTAGAAACCTATCCTACAAAAAAGATTTATTTTTCAAAAACAAAGGATTCTCTTTTATGAATCATATTTCGGGAGGCGATGATGATTTATTTATTAATAAAGTTGCTACTAGTAGAAATACAGCGATTGTGATTGATAAAGAAGCGACTACATTATCGAATCCTAAAACAACATTCAATCAATGGATACGGCAGAAACAAAGACATTATTCAACATCGAAATTTTACCGGCCTATGCATAAATTTTTGTTGGGCTTATTTTCTATAACTCACTTTTTATTATATCCTATTTTAGTTTTGAGTTTATTCAGTAGCCTTTGGCAGATAGCTTTAGTTTTATTAGGTTTCCGGATATTTACACAAGGCATTATTTATTATAAAGCCATGAAGAAATTGAATGAGTTCGACCTTTGGCCTTTCTTTCTTTTTTTAGATATTTGGATGTTTTTTTATTATCTCATTTTTGCACCATCAATATGGAAAAGATCCCGGTCAACCTGGAATTAATAACTCGTTATTTTTCAGAATTCACTGAAAAACAGGTACAGCAATTTGCTGCACTAGAAACCTTATACAAAGAATGGAATGATAAAATAAACGTCATTTCACGTAAAGACATTGAAAGCCTTTACCTGAAACACGTTTTACATTCTTTAAGTATTGCAGCAGTATTCAATTTTAAACCGGGCACTTCAATTATCGACCTAGGGACAGGGGGCGGTTTCCCAGGCATTCCAATGGCAATTTTTTTTCCGGAAGTAAAATTTCATTTGGTAGATAGTATCGCAAAAAAATTAAAAGTTGTTGAAGAAATTGTTTCAGCAATTGGTTTGACAAATGTAACGACTCAACATGCAAGAGTTGAAGATTTAAAGAACCGGAAATGTGATTTTGTTATCTCCAGGGCTGTAGCCCCATTGAAAGATTTACATTTGTGGTCGAAACCATTGATATATAAAAACACCGATCCGGATCTGGATCCGAAAAATGGATTAATTTGTTTAAAGGGTGGGGATCTTAATATGGAAATACAGGCAAGTGCTGTGCGTCCCCGGATTTTTGAAATATCCGAATTATTTGACGACCCCTATTTTCAGGAAAAATATATTCTCTTCGTTCCAAGGTAATATTCACATTTCCTCGTTATATTTATTATACACTTATAGGTATACC
>JAYWEL010000031.1:0-14078 GCA_043779285.1 Chitinophagaceae bacterium
ATATTACCAATTTGAGAAAAGCTTTGGTTACTAATTCCAGATCTGCGTATCGACTCTTGGGCATGAACAATATTACATGATAAGCACCATGCTATAACAACTAAATATGTAAAAGGTATTTTCAGAAATCTAAATTTTAAAACTAAAACAGCATGTTGTCAAGCTGCTTTATAAAAAATTAAATGAACTTAACCAGTTCTTTAAATATTGCAGTTAGTTTCGGTGCTGCTTCATTAGCGGCTTCCAAAACTTCATCATGTGTAATTATATTTTCTTCTTCCCGGATACCGATATCTGTAATTACACTCATTGCAAAAACGGGTAAACCCATGTGATTGGCAACAATAGATTCCTGTACAGTACTCATTCCTACAGCATCGGCACCCATTACATGAATCATTTTATATTCGGCCCGGGTTTCAAAAGTTGGACCAGTAACAGCTAAATAAACTCCTTCTTTCACACCATACCCCAAATTCTTTGCTATTTCTTTTGCCTTTACAATAAACTCTTTTTTATATGGCTCACTCATATCTGGAAAACGAGGTCCCAATTCATCTATATTTTTACCCATTAATGGATTATGCGTAAACATGGCTACGTGGTCATTAATGATCATCAGGTCACCCACTTTGAAAGATGGATTTACACCGCCTGCTGCATTCGATAATAACAAAGCTTTGATGCCTAATAATTTCATGACTCGTACAGGAAAAACGACGTCCATTGCTGAATACCCTTCATAAAAATGAAAACGTCCTGCCATAGTTATCACCGTTTTTCCATTTAATTTCCCAAATATCAATTTGCCTTTATGGCCAACTACTGCCGATTGATGAAAATGAGGTATTGTTCCATAGTCAATCTCCTTTTCAATGTCAATTTCGTTGGTAAAATCTCCAAGTCCACTGCCCAATACAATACCCACTTCCGGAGTTTCCGGATAAATGTTTTTTAAGAAAGCAACTGTTTCATTCAGTTTAATCATTTCAGGATGCGTCATAATGTCCAATTTTATAAAGTCTGCAAATATAACTGATATGAAATTTCAGTAAAGAATAATTACAAATAATCTAATACTGATAAAACGTACAATCCTCCTCATCACAAAGCAAGTTTTTAAGAATTGGATGTTTTAATACATCTTCATAATCCATCCATCGCTCATATTTGTTATTTGAAGATATGATTTTTATTTTCCTGTAAATAAGCCGTATCCCATGACTGTAGTCGACATACCAATCCACATGTCCGGTATATAATGGTTGAATCGGGTTCCCATCCGATTTATGCCAACCATAAATTGCAACCCGGTCATTTTTCGGGTATTGAAATAATTTACCGGAGATAACTACATCTTTTTTTATTCCGGATATTAATCCGGATTTTCCTGCTCTTTGTTTTTCAATAACCTGGTGATGCTGCAACATGGTAGCTGAACTGTCTCTGTCCTTGACCAATGGAAAGGGATCCAGTTTTATAGAAGAATTTTTATAAATATCATTGACTATTTTCCGGGTAGGTAAAAAACAATCGAAGGCATCTGCAATTTTTTGTGCTGTTTTAGGCATCAACGGAACCCTTGCCCAATCAGCATTTGTGCCGATGGACAAATAATCCTTGCTGACAAATAGTATGGCTTCAATTTGCTGACCATCCTTATCATTCATGGATATTTTTATTCGTTCAAATTTCTTCAGAAAAGAAGGGATGTTTCCATCCAAAATACATTTTAATGCAAAAGAATCTCTTTCTGTAACTCGCATAGATGAAACCATTTTGTAGAACGCAGAACCGGAAACAATGACTGGCGGACTTGATGTTTTCAAAATTTTACCGGTTGAATGACAACCGCTACATAATAACAATAGAACAATGAGTGAGATTCGATTCATTTCCGAAAATTAAGAAATTGAATTGATCAATCAATTTGGAAGCAATTCTGAATAGTACTCCGGGCAAATTCTCTTATCTTCGCAAAAATTTTTTCAACATGAATCTACACGAATACCAGGCTAAAGAGTTATTGAAGAAATATGGCGTAGCAGTACAGGAAGGCTATGCTTGCAGTACGGTACACGAAGCTGAAGAAGCTTACCGCCAGATTAAAACACAATTTGGAAGTAGTTTCGCTGTTGTAAAAGCGCAGATTCATGCCGGTGGAAGAGGAAAAGGAAAAGTAAAAGAGAATGGTATAAATGGAGTTAAAGTAGGTAAGTCTTTAGAAGAAGTCAGTGGATTTGTTCAACAGCTTTTAGGTGGCACCTTGGTAACCATACAAACCGGCGAGGCTGGAAAAGTAGTAAACAAGGTATTGGTAGCACAGGATATGTATTATGATGGTCCAAGTACTAGAAAAGAATTCTATCTGTCCATATTACTTGATCGTACCGCAGGTAAAAACGTTATCATTTATAGTACAGAAGGTGGAATGGATATTGAAGAAGTAGCACACAATACCCCTGAATTAATATTTAAGGAATTTGTACATCCTTCAAGTGGTTTATTAGCATTTCAGGCCAGAAAAATTGCTTTCAATTTAGGATTACAAGGAACGGCTTTCAAAGGCATGGTTAAATTTGTTACAAACCTTTACAATGCCTATATCGGATTAGATTGTGCCATGCTTGAAATCAATCCATTATTCAAATCCGCCGATGATAAAATCATAGCAGTTGATTGCAAAATGGCGTTGGATGAAAATGCGTTGATGCGTCAGAAAGAATTGGCCTCTTTACGTGATGTAACGGAAGAAGACCCAACCGAAGTTGAAGCAGGACAGTTTAATTTAAACTTCGTAAAACTGGATGGCAATGTAGGTTGTATGGTAAACGGCGCCGGGTTGGCCATGGCAACCATGGACATGATTAAACTGAGTGGCGGCGAGCCGGCTAATTTCCTTGATGTAGGGGGATCTGCCAATGCACAAACTGTTGAAGCTGGTTTCAAAATAATTTTAAAAGATCCGAATGTAAAAGCGATACTGATTAATATTTTCGGTGGTATTGTTCGTTGCGACCGTGTTGCCCAAGGTGTAATTGATGCATATAAAAATTTAGGCAATATTCATATTCCTATCATTGTTCGTTTACAGGGAACTAATGCAACGGAAGCAAAAAAATTAATTGATGAAAGTGGGTTGAAAGTTGAGTCTGCAATATTATTAAGTGAGGCAGCAGACCTAGTAAAAAAAGCTGTTGCATAGTTTAAATAATAATTTATGCTTTATTAAAAAGGCTGCAAAGATTAAAATCTTTGCAGCCTTTTTTTGTAACCCAATAATACAAAATTCTTATCCTGCAGGATCAGCTGGTGTATTGGTATTATTATCTCTTTCACGGAAAGGATATGGCATAAAATTTCTGGTTCGCTCAGTTGCAGGCCTGCCATATCTTCTCATATCCTCCAACTTCAATCCAGACATATACATTTCTATACATCGGTTACTATATATCTGGTCTAACAATGCAGCTTGTGTAAATGGGCCAACCATTGCCGGTAAATCTGCTCCAACTCCTAATGGATCATTTGCAGCTTTTTTAGTTACCACTTTATTCAACTCAACTAATGCATTGACTAAATCCGGAGAACTTTGACGGGCAAAACATTCAGCCTTGATCAATGTAATTTCACCCGGATAATAAACCGGATATGCAGTTGTAGTAACTATAGCAAATCCTTTCATTAAAAATCGGGATGCTGATGAACCACTTAGAACCATATAAAATGGAACCCGTTTATCAGAAAGATCGGGCTGTAAACTTCCTAATAACCCCATTGTAGAATCAACAGGTTGATACACATTAAAATTAGAACCTGCTACATCATAGATAGGATTGGGATTTGCAGCTTCAAAATTCATGGTTGATCTTTTAGTAAGATCTACAAGATTGGCAGTTGATAAAGCCAGTGAATAATTTCCGGAAAACAACAAAAATCTTGCTTTCAATGCAAGCAACGTATTTACAATATCTATACCAGCAGGGATTCTTGAAGCAAAAGATGCACTAATCGGATTGGTTGCTATGGCAGATAACGCATTATCAATTACTGCTATTGCACTTTCATACCCTTTCAATCTTGTAATAAAAGAAACATTCGTGCCGATTGAAGCTGGTACCTGCTCCCAAAACATGGCCATGTTTCCGATTGATAATGCTTTAAAAATGGAAGCATAACCTATCAATCCACTAGCTGTTCCTTTATCTGTTAACGTTGAAGCACCAGTTATCACTAGGTCAGCATCATAAATAATTTTATTACTGCTTGTCCATAATCCAGCTAGCATGGTATTAGTTCCATCTACTACAATTCCACCAGTACTTAACTGAAACTCCGGAAGGTTACCCGGATTTAACAGCCGCAGTTCTTTGGTAACAAAACCATTAGTAGAAATAACATTGTATAAAGAACTTGCACGTCCTAAAGAATAGACTCTTTGCAAACCAATACTCACACCGGTTAAGCCTCTGTCGGATGCTAATATTTTATCGCTTGGAGCTCTGTTCGGATCACTATAATCTTTTTTGCATGAAGAAATGGTGATTGCTAAAATTGCAATTAACATCCAATTCTTATATTTAATTTTTGATAACATAATTTTTAGATTTTAGAATTAAAATTTAGCTTGAATACCAATATTGAATGTTTTAGGAATAGGCACTGACCCAAAGTCAATTCCTCTTAAGATTGTACTTTGTCCGCCAGCATTTACTTCCGGATCGTATCCTTTATAATTATCAAATGAAATCAGGTTTCTTCCGCTTATAGAAAGTATCAGACCACTGAAAACATTTTTCACTTTTCCAAAATCATAGCTGAGAGCAAATTCACGAAGTTTTACAAAAGATCCGTCATCCATACGCCATTGCTCAATACCATACACACCCAGAATATATCCTCTTGGTATTTGTCCCCGTTGTTCCTGTTCTGCAACCTTGCCATTACCAACACCCTGCCTTGTTCTCCAATCGGCATTAAAAACATCAACGCCCTGAACCGCATCAAATTGAAAACGCAGGCTTAATTTTTTATAACTTAATTCGTTCACCAAACTGGCAGTATAATCAGGGTTTGGATCTCCAATTACTCTACGTAGAACAGTTCCTGATGGCAATCCGGCTGCACCCCTGCTTGTTGTATAATTTAATGGACTGCTTTGAACTCCTCTTTCTGTAAGTGGAATACCACTTGTATTTTTTATCTGATTTCCACTTGGGTCTGTTGCAAAGAAGGTACCGTAAAAAACCCCAATAGGCTGACCTTCCAAAATAGCAACCGGTGCTCCACCATTGGTACTTAATAACGTTAAAGCTTGTCCTATTTTAACAGCTTTGTTTCTGTTTTGGTTATAAATTCCTGTTACATCCCAACGGAAATCTTTTTGCCGGATAACTCCCAAATTTAAAACTAATTCAATTCCTCTATTTTCAAGTGAACCAAAATTGTCCAGCAAACTAGAGAACCCTGCAGTAGGTGCTATCACTCTGTTTATCAAAAGATCTTTAACATTCTTGACATAATAATTAAACTGAACACCTACCCTACTTTCAAAAAAACTCAAATCAGTACCAAATTCAATTTCAGTTTGTCTTTCGGGCTTTACATTTGTGTTAGCCAACGTTGAACTGGAGAAAAATGAAGTACGTCCAAGGAAACCAATACTGGAATAAGAGTTAAAACGGTCGTACGGACCTATACCGGTAAGGTTTCCAGATTCGCCATAAGCCATTCTTACTTTAAATAAATCCCACCACTTAGAAATACTTAATTTATTCCAGAACTCAGTTCCTGAAACTATATAACTTCCACTTCCTTTAAGATAAACCTGGCTTCTTTCATTAGCTCCAAAAACAGATGATCCGTCAACCCTAACAGCTCCGGTTACAAACAGGTTGTTTTTGAATTTAAAATTCTGTTGCAAATAAACTCCTGAAATTGATAATTCGCCACGGCTGTCTGCGCTGGGTAATGATGTGCTTGCTCCGGAAACTGTTTCAATGATTGGAGGCAATCCCCTGCCATGCAGTAAACTGTAATTTGATTTTTCGTATTGCAACGAATATCCAACTTGCGTTGTCGATCCAATGTCGTCATTAATCCTTGCTTGATACGTTGCATTAATTTCATTATTGATTTGAAAATAATTGTTGTTGGCTATGCTTGCATACCCATTCTGAGCAGGATCTAGCGATAAACCACCCCCAAAAAATGCCGTATTAACGGGATAAGGAAAAGGAGGTATTAATGTAGTACCGTTTTGAGAATAATTATCAATACCCATGGTATAGTCAAATGATAAATTCCTGGTGGGTTTCCATTTCAACCCTGTTGATGCAAGAATACGGCTTGTTTCCTGTCTTTGCTTGATTTCTTCAATAACAGAAACAGGATTTGCTCTTTGTCTTTCACCAACTACTTTAATATTCCCATTTGCATCACGGGTTTGTATATTATGAAAATTACCAATAATATTGATTGAATTCATTGGAGAAAAGAATGAATTTCCATCCGGTTTTTCATTGGATGCACTATTAATATAATTCAGACCTAAAGTAAAACTCAATTTATCATTGATAGCCTGATCTATATTACTTCGGAAACTGAATCTTCTGAAATCAGTATTTTTTATGATCCCCTCATTCGAAAAATAAGAAGCTGAAGTATAATATTTGGTTTTATCCTTACCTCCGCTTACTGACACCGTATTGTCGGTACCCATAGCCGTTTGAAATATATAATCATTGTAATCATACCTTGTAACCGGTGTAGTGTTCGTCCATGCCAGTGTTAAAATATCTTGAGTTTGTGCGGTTGGCCCATCAGGTGCGTTTCCAAATTTTGTAGGAGACTGATTTACTTCCACACTCTTCCGAAGTTTACTTGACATAACATTGGAAGTAAAGTTTACAACCGGGGCACCCGAACTTCCTCTCTTAGTAAATATTTGTATTACCCCTGCTTTTGCCCTGGAACCATAAATAGCTGCTGCCGCTGCACCATTTAAAACCTCTACCCTTTCAATGTCTGCCGGGTTAATATCTGCCATTCTGTTTTGACCAATTGTACCAACAAAATTCTGCCCATCATAATTTCCAGAAGTGTTGGTAACACGGGTAGTTGAGTTGTTTACAATAATTCCATCAACGATATATAATGGTTCAGATGAACTGTTAATAGAACTGATACCTCGTAACCTAACAGACATACCACCAGCAGGATCACCACTATTCTGTGTTATTTGTGCCCCTGCCGTTTTACCTTGCAAAGCCGCCAATACATTTCCTGTTGCTCCTTTATTTAGTTGGTCTGCTTTTACGGTACTTACATAGCTACCCAATTGCTTCTTGGTAGTTCCCTGGCTGGTACCTGTTACTACTACTTCATCCAAACCCAATACATCATCAGCCAATATTATATCCACCGTGTAATTATTTATCCCACTACTAACATTTAATTCGGCCGTTTTCGTTTTTAGGCTAATACCAGAAAACTCCATTGTGTATTTTCCTGGTTTGAGGTTTGTACTAATTGTATAGGCTCCATTTGCATCTGTAGAAGCTCCGAAGGAGCTATTGATTATAATTACTGAAATGCTGGAACCCCCGAAATTTTCAGATGTTTTTACTTTTCCGGAGATAGTTACCTGTGCATTGATTAACGATGACATAAATATCATCATTAATAACAAATACAACTGTTTACTACTGCCGGCAATTTGTGTTAGCTTTTTTTTCATTTTGCAGTTTTTAAATTAATGATCAGTTTAATGAATTGTTTAATAGATTTTTATTCCTGAGCTTATATATGGTGAAAAATTTTCGTCGTCTGGATCCAATTCGGTTATTAAAGTATCCACTTTATTCAGTTCACAAATTTGTATGGGTTGATGTGTATTTAATTTTTCCGAAATGGTCATACAAACCAATTCTTTTGAAACGGCAATCATTTCTTTTTTCAATTGTACTATTTCCCAATCATCATCTGTAACTCCATTTTTGAGATCAATGGAGTTAACTCCCAAAAAACACAAGTCTGGTTTTAATTCATTGATTTTATTGATAGCATTTCCACCAACGGTAATCTTGGAGTTTTTTGAAAGCTTATCACCAATAACAATGATTTCAATATTGGGGTGCTGCATATAAGCAACAATCACCGGAATACTCCCGGTAATAAAAGTAGCTTTTAAAGAGGACGGTAATATTTTGGCCATTTCCACGATTGTCGTTCCTCCACCGGTTAATACAAACATGCCATCTTTAATCAGGCCGACCGCTTTTTGTGCAATCAGCTTTTTTTCTTTTAATGCGTAAATGTTTGTGTTGTAATTCGGAACCTGATTGTATGATAAAGAAAGAGCTCCACCATGTACTTTGTAAATTTTTCCATCATCACTTAACTCTTGTAAATCTCTTCTTACCGTATCTTCTGACACATCTATTTCAGTACTTAGTTGGGCAGAAAGTACTTTATTATGCAGATTTATGCGGTGTAAAATAAAAGCTTGTCGCTCTTTCTTAAGCATTTACAGTTATTATACATTAAAATAAATTAAATTCTCGCACAAAACCGCATAGACCCGAAAATACTTAATCACAAAACATAAGTATTTATGTTAGTAAGTTTTTTTATTAATTTCTTTATGATAATATCTTAATTTAAAATTTAAACTAGAATGATTGCTAAAATATTTAAACCATAAAAATGAACAGAAACATTTCATCCCTTTGCAGGATTTCTGAAAAAGAAGAGCGTACAATAATCGGATTAATGAGTGGCACTTCTGTTGATGGGTTAGATATTGCTCTTTGCAGAGTAAGGGGTTCGGGAACAGAAACTAAAATTGAAATTTGTGATTTTGATACAATCTCCTATTCTTCCGATTTTAAATCGGAGGTGAAATCCGTATTTGCTAAAAAAGAAGTTGATTTTGAAAAACTATGTTTGCTCAATCCCTGGGTAGCTCAACAACAGGCTGCCATGATTAATTTATTTTTAAAAAAAAGAAATATATCTCCGGATGAAATTGATCTGATAGCCAGTCATGGACAAACTGTTTATCATGCCCCCAAAGCATTACACCTATTGGAAAAATTCGGAAATGCCACCCTACAAATAGGCGACGGAGATCATTTGGCAGTATCAACAGGCATTATTACTATCAGTGATTTCAGACAAAAGCATATTGCAGCAGGTGGTGAGGGAGCACCACTGGCTGTTTATGGTGATTACCTTATTTTTTCAAAACAACATGAAAATAGAATTATGTTGAATATGGGCGGTATTGCCAATTTTACATATCTACCCGGAAACTTAAATCCCAACCTGATTTTCAGTTCCGATACAGGTCCGGGAAATACTATTATGGATGCTTTGGTACAACAACATTTTCCGGAAAAATATTTTGATGAAAATGCGGCTATTGCAATTCAGGGGAAAGTAAATGAATCCTTATTGAAAGCCTTAAAAGACCATCCATTCTTTGAACAAAATTTCCCTAAAACTACTGGTCCGGAACTATTTAATTTAAAATATCTGCAATTGGCAAAAGAAAAAGCTGATATTAATGAAATAAGCTTATTTGATACGATGGCAACATTGAACTTGTTTTCTGCATCTACCATAGTTGAAGCTATTCACAAATCAACTTTGCAGCAAAATGAATTTACATTGTATGCAAGTGGAGGTGGCTTGCACAATTCATTACTCATGCAGCATATCAAAAATTTACTTCCGGGAATCCCAATACATACTACTTCAACGCTTGGCATACAACCTGATGCAAAAGAAGCAGTACTGTTTGCCGTGTTAGCAAATGAATGCATTGCCGGAGGAGAAATACAATTCAATAATCAAATTCAAGGAATCCCTTCTTTAACTATGGGCAAAATAAGTTTTCCCTGGTAAATAAAGCTGTCAATTTAAGTCAGTCTTTTTCTTGAATTTTTATTTTTATCAATATGCCCTGGCAAACAAAACCCGTTGTGTAGAAAGATTTCCGGTTAAAATACATGTCCCTTCTTCCATTTCATTATTGATAGGAATACAACGAATGGTTGCTTTGGTTTTATCCTTGATTAATTTTTCTGTATCTGCACTTCCATCCCAATGTGCGGAAACAAAACCGGTTTTTTCATCCAGTGTTTTTTCAAATTCTTCCCATGTATCAACTTTAGTAACATGTGATTGCTGATATGCTTTTGCTTTATCAAATAAATTCGTTTGAATTTCTTCAAGCATTAATGCTACATATTCTGCAATACCATCTAATGATACACTTCTTTTTTCTTTGGTATCCCTTCTTGCCAATTCAATTACATTATTGGTCAGATCTCTTTCTCCTAAAGCCAATCGGATTGGGACACCTTTCATTTCATACTCAGCAAACTTCCAACCAGGCCGATTATTATCGTTATCATCATATTTCACCCGTATACCCATTGCTTTAAATTGTTTGACCAGATCATGTGCTTTATGGTCTATCAGTTTCTTTTGCTCATCTCCTTTATAAATTGGAATGATGACAACCTGTAAAGGGGCAATTTTAGGCGGCATTACCAGTCCGTCATCATCGCTATGTGCCATCACCAATGCACCTATCAAACGGGTACTTACCCCCCAGCTTGTTGCCCATACATACTCCAGTTTATTTTCTTTATTTGAAAATTTCACATCAAAAGCTTTTGCAAAATTCTGTCCCAGGAAATGGGATGTTCCTGCCTGTAAAGCCTTTCCATCCTGCATCAGGGCTTCAATACAATAGGTATCAACGGCCCCAGCGAATCGTTCGCTTTCTGTCTTCACTCCTTTTATTACCGGTAATGCCATAAACTCTTCTGCAAATGTTGCATATATGTCCAAAATTTTTCTTGTTTCTTCCATAGCTTCTTCCTGTGTGGCATGTGCTGTATGGCCCTCCTGCCATAAAAATTCGGTAGTGCGTAAGAACAATCTTGTACGCATCTCCCACCGAACTACATTGGCCCATTGATTGATTAATAAAGGCAGGTCACGATACGACTTTATCCAGTCCTTATATGTACTCCATATGATGGTTTCACTTGTAGGACGAATAATCAATTCTTCCTCCAACTTTGCATCGGGATCTACAATAATGCCGCCTCCATTTGGATCATTCATTAAACGATAATGAGTCACTACAGCACATTCTTTGGCAAACCCTTCCACGTGAGCAGCTTCCTTACTCAAAAAGCTTTTTGGAATGAATAAAGGGAAATAAGCATTCACGTGTCCGGTATCTTTAAACATTTTATCCAAAGCATCCCGCATATTTTCCCATAACCCAAATCCATAAGGCTTAATAACCATGCAACCTCTTACAGCCGAATAATCGGCTAACCCACCTTTTATTACCAAATCATTATACCACTGCGAATAATCCTTTTCTCTCGATGTAATTTCTTTACTCATATTTATCTTTTATCTGAATTTGATCTTTAAACATTAATTAACACTAAATGAATGAACTTTATAGAGCAATTACTGATAACTTGTTGTCTTATATCTGTAAGTTAAAAAGTTGCACAAAAATAGTAACTTCAATTTTAAACTTTTAAACCATTTACTATGTATTCAAAATATTTACTTCTAGCGATATTTTCAGCCTTCATAGTTGGTTGTTCATCCTCTTATAAAACGGCTCAAACACCAGATGATGTTTACTTTTCAACAGAGAAACCTTCCACTGATAATTATGTACAAGTAAGAAAAAACAATAACCGCTATTATACAGCCGATGAATATTATGAAGACAGGATGCTGAAAATGATGGTTGGGGACAGAAACCGCTGGTCAGAAGTAGATGACTGGTATTATTATAATAATCGGTATGCCAATTACAACATTAATAGAAACTGGAATGACCCATGGAATTCGTACAGTTATTGGAACTTTGCATTTAATCCTTATTGTCCTTCTACATTTAATATTAATGCTAACGCCAACGCCAATACCATTGCAACTGTTAACAGGCCAAGAGTATTTAATCTGAATAGTTTTTCAAACGAACTGGATATAAAAAAATCGAATATCAAAGTACCGGGTATCAATACAAATAATTGGTTTTATACATCCAATACGAATAACAATTCTAATCAATATCCATCTTCATATAATCAAAAATCATCGAATAGAAGTGATGGAGGTTTGTTAAGGGATGTGTTTAACTCAATGGGGAATTCTTCCAGATCGAATAATTCATATCAACCCAATTCCAGTTCAACAAATAATAATAGTTCAGGTTCATCTGGCAGTTCCAGCGGCACTACGGCTCCTGTGAGGAAATTTGATAACTAAATATTATTTCTTGAATCAACAACCCGGTTTATCATCATGCTTTTTTATTTTTTGCAATTAACATTACCTGCTTTTCAAACCAGGTAATGAAAGAAAATACTTTTGCTTTTTAAAAACTAATTCTAAATAATTTTCGATGAAGAAAATTTATTTTATTACGCTTCTTACATATACTTTTTTTAGCCAGGTAAATGCACAGGAACCAGCAGATGCTTTACGGTATTCATGGCTCTCTCCTTCCGGATCTGCACGCCAGCAGGCTATCGGCGGTGCTATGGGTTCATTAGGCGGCGATATTTCTTCGGCTCATGTAAACCCGGCAGGTATTGCTTTTTTTAAAAACCCTGAACTTGTCATAACTCCCGGATTTTTATTGAAAAAAAACAAATCAACCTACTTAGGCACTACAACCAACAATGCTAACAACAACTTCAACTATGGCATTTCTGGAATTATTTTTTCAAACCCCGGTTCTGGATACCGGCCTGACAAAAAAAATACCTCTGTTTCCATTACAATTAATAAAATGGCTGATTTTAATAGTAATATGACTTACAGAGGAGCAAATAACCAAAGTTCTTATTCTCAAAAATTTTTGGAAGAAATCAGGAATAATAATATTACCAACCCGAACCTTGTAGCCAATAATTTTCCGAATGGAACCAGTCTAGCTTTTAATACGTATTGGATTGATACTGCAAGCGGAGGAAATGGTCAACCCTATACATTTAAATCACGGTCACCTTTATCCACCGGGCTTTTACAACAAAATGATATTAGCAGTTCAGGATCTATGTCGGAACTGGCCATTGCAGTTGCAACCAATTATGCAGATAAATTTTATATAGGAGGATCATTAGGAATTCCAATAATTAATTATTCCCGGGAGTCAACTTTCCTGGAAGCAGATGCAACAACAAATCCGAATAACAATTTTGATTATGCATCTATAAAAGAAACCTTACAAACAAAAGGAGCCGGTTTGAATTTAAAACTGGGCGTTATTTTTAAACCAACCGAATATATACGGGTTGGATTAAGCATACACAGTCCATCAATCATGGTGATGACTGACAATTACAGTACGACGGTTATTACTGATACGGAAGGTTATAGAGGACGATTAAATCAAAAATCCGAACAGTCTTTACAATATCAACTGGTTAATCCTTACCGTTTTATTGTAAGTGCTTCTTATGTTTTAAGGGAGACAAAAGATGTGAAAAAACAAAAAGGTTTTATTACTGCTGACATTGAATTTGTAAACTACAAAGCTGCTAGTTTTTCGCAGGACGCAAATGTTGAGAATGATCCTAGTTTAAAATCTTATTTAAAATTGCTGAACCAGGCAATTGACAATGAACAAAAAGCAGCATTAAATATGAGACTTGGTGGAGAATTAAAATTCAATACACTGATGGTCAGATTAGGAACTGCTTTTTATGGCAACCCCTATAAAGATATTTATGGATTGAAAGGAAACCGTTTTTTTGTGAGTGGTGGATTAGGTTATCGTAATAAAGGAATGTTTATTGACCTTTGCTATGTTCATCAAATGAATAAGGATTCACAACTTCCATATCGTTTACAATACAGTCCTTCTCCAAAAGCAAACTTTAATGACCGCAATGGAAACATTCTTCTGACTTTTGGATTTAAGATATAATACCATCTTGATTTACTAAATAGTCCAACGGACTATGTGTAAATCTTAGATGGTATTATACCGCAGAAAAGCGCATTGGACTATTTACTGTTTA
>JAYWEL010000032.1:0-2494 GCA_043779285.1 Chitinophagaceae bacterium
GCCTTCATCCAATAAAAGCCTTGTTTCGGTTTCTGTTAGTGTGCTGCCTTCAATTGTGGTAGAGTGGTGGGTAATGGCATAGCCATTGAATTTATCAAAGTCAATGATGGCTGATAAATTCAGTGATTGAAATTTTTCAATTAATGATATGGTGGCTTGTTCTTCCATTTGTTGTAAAACTACAAACTTATTTTTTAGTAAGCGGTACAGCAATTTAAGTGATGTGTCGCTGGTTAGGAAACAAGTGATTGCGGCAAGTAGTGATATTTTAACTTCCAGTTTTAGGATAAATTTTAGTTTTAGAGTAGTAATTTTCGTTAATGAAATATCTTTTCTGCTTTTTCTTTTTTTCTGGTTCCTTTTTTCCCTTTCTTTCTCAATCACAGGATTTCGCATTTACATTGAGGGGAAAACTTCAGCAACCTTCATCTATCAATTCGCTTATAATTTTTTATCCAAAAATGCATATGGACAGCATCCCCATTCAAGCAGATGGAAGCTTCTTATATTCCGGGAATTTTTCGGAACCGGGCGAAATGCAAATCACAACAAGAAAATCTTCAATAAAAATCTGGTTGGACTGCAGTTTAGAAAATGTATATCTCTCAGAGAAACCAAACCGAAATGGTAAAGTTGTATTAACTGTAGACTCAGTTATTGGGTCTGAGGATACATATTTATACTATTACACCCTTTTGCCAAAGCAGATAAAAATTCGGGATACTATATCTTCACAACCTCGTAGTTTTTATTCACTGAAAGAAATAGAGGCATTTCAGGACAGTTCGAGGAAAGCGGGGAAACCCCGTATGGACAGTTTATTCAGAGTTAATTCATTTCGGGAAATTGATAGCGTTTTTAAAATCAGACCCGATTCCAAAGTACTTCCCTGGTTAATTAGATTCTATGAACCTAAGCTTGGGATGGTGTTTATGCAGGAGTTTTACTTTAGATTAACTACAGAACAGCAGCAATCAGAATCAGGTAAAAGCTTGTTAAAAGAACTTAATAAACTGCAACTTTTAAAACCAGGAAATGTTTTCGAAGATTTCACCATGAAAGATGATCATGCAAAAAAGTTTAAGTTCAGTTCTTTGAAAAGTAAATATGTGCTGATTGATTTTTGGGCGAGCTGGTGCGGTCCATGCAGGGGCAATCATCCTTTTCTGCGTGAAGCATATCTAAAAACAAAACAGGCCGGGCTTGAAATCGTCAGTATCTCTTTAGATGACGACAGAAAAAAATGGTTAGATGCAATTAAACAGGATAAGCTCGAATGGATAAATGTTAGTGATCTTAAAAGACGCAACAATGCGATTGCTCTTAAATACAATATTACCGGTATCCCGTTTTCAGTATTATTGGATGAGAACCGGAAAATAATACTTGTGAATCCAAGTTCTTATCAAATAATTGAGTTTTTCGCCAACCTCCGTTGAAGAAAACAATAATTAACTGATCTTTCCTGACACCAGATTTTTCACTTCACTCAATGCAATTCTTTCCTGCACCATCGTATCCCTGTATCTTATTGTAACGGTATTGTCTTCTTTGGTTTGATGATCGATGGTAACACAAAATGGTGTACCAATCGCATCCATTCTTCTGTACCTTTTTCCAATCGCATCTTTCTCCTCATAAAAGCACATAAAACTGTTTTTGCAATCATTCATCAATTCCTTTGCAATTTCCGGTAAGCCGTCTTTTTTTAATAAAGGCAGTATGGCCAATTTTGTAGGAGCAATCATAGCTGGTATTTTTAAAACCACACGACTGTCTTCGGTTCCATCTTCTTTTAACCATTTTTCATTTGCATAAGCAAGACTGATGATGGTTAAGAAAAGCCTGTCTAATCCAACAGAAGTTTCAACAACAAAAGGCGTGTAGTTACCAAATGGTTTTCCTTCTTCGTTCAGGTCATTATCAAAATACTGTATTTTCTTTTTGCTGTATTCCTGGTGTTGCTTCAAATCAAAGTCTGTACGGCTGTGTATGCCTTCCAGTTCTTTCCAGCCAAACGGAAATTCAAATTCTATATCTAAAGCTGCATCCGCATAATGAGCCAGCTTAACATGATCATGAAAGCGTAATTTTTCAGCAGGAATACCCAGGCTCTCATGCCATTTCTTTCTTTCAGCCGACCAGAAATTATACCATTCCTTTTGTGTGCCGGGCCTAACAAAGAACTGCATTTCCATCTGTTCAAATTCCCGCATGCGAAAAATAAACTGGCGTGCAACAATTTCATTTCTAAAAGCTTTACCCGTTTGTGCAATACCAAAAGGGATCTTCATCCTGCCGGTTTTTTGCACATTTAAAAAATTTACAAAAATACCTTGTGCAGTTTCGGGGCGTAAATAAATGGTATCGCTTTCTTCGGCAACACTACCTATCTGCGTGCTGAACATCAGGTTAAATTCTCTTACGTCTGTCCAATTGCAGGTTTTGCTAATGGCACATTTTATCTTATTGTCTTCAATTAATTTTTTTATTC
>JAYWEL010000033.1:0-5884 GCA_043779285.1 Chitinophagaceae bacterium
AAAATCTTCCGGCTGCTCTTTAAAAATATGCATGGCCCATTTGGCAGAACGCTTTGCATTGCGTTTGACTAATGAATTCAGAGATTCATCCTGGTTGAAGAAATTAGCAAATCCGGCCGTCACTGAAAAATCATGAATCAGTTTTAGTCTTTCAGAAAGTTCACGGTTATTTTTGGTTATAGTAAGTTTCTCCAACAAACTATCCGCGATAGTCAGGCTTTGTAAAATTTCATTCTTTGGCTCATACCGGCCCTGCATTACCAATTGTGTGGCAATACCGGTGGCTATTTTAATTTTCTGTTTGGGTTCTTTTACCGCATCAATTACTTCCGGTATGGTTAGATTACCCAGGATGAGTTGTTCGGTAATTACAGGAATTGGAAATTCGGGGCTCAGCTTTGGCGTATTAGCAAGCTCAAATGTTTGTGCTTTAATTGACTTCAGCACATTATCATTTTGCTTGCGGAAATAATCCCTGATACCAAAAGAACTTAAAATAATTACGGCAATAATGCCCAGTGCAGCGGCTATTCGCTTCGGGCCAAAACGCATTATTGTCCGGGTTACTACATGCTTTCCTGCACTTCGTTTCAAAAATTCCTTTGCATTGCTTAAAACCAGCTTTGCATTTGCTAATTTTTTATCCTGTTCTATTTCTTCAGGCAGGTAGCGGGCAATCCAATGTGCATTGGGTTTAACCGTATTAAACCAATTTTCAAAATAAGTTAATGGCCCAATGGGTAATAAGAAATCATTTGACTTATCACTTTCTACCCAGCGGTTTAATTGCTGCTCAAAGTCAAGAGAGATCGTATAATTATCAAATTCTACTTTGGCCCATTGTCCCAGGTATTCCCAGTTACGTATCAAACTTTCGTGGGTGATATCCAGCACATCTTCCTCATCCAGATTCTGGCTATCGGTATCATCCAAAATAAATGGACGGAGAAATGTATTGCCCGATTCTCTGAAAATTTTTAGAACATCTCCAACTTCTTTCGATCCCAATTCTGGTCTTCCTAATATATTTACAATCTCTTTTAAAGACATTCGGTTTCTTACGGCACGACTCTGATCAATTTTTGTGAGGCAAGTAAAGGTTGTTTTTATAATCAATTTTGCATCTTCATCCGAAATATTCTTTCCTGTTTTCTGCGCATAATAATCAGCGGCCTGTTCATAAAGTTTGTTTGTATGCGTATCCAACACATTCTGCAGGGTGGGTTTATGATAGCATGATTTGATATCATCAGCTAATTCTTCAAACCAGTTTTTAAACAAATCAATCTGTTCATCTGGCAATTCATTTGCCGGCATCCCGCCAACCATGGCATAATGAATCAGATCCATTTCTTGATTTCCCTGCCCGACTGAGTCCCCGTCCGACCGGGTCATCCGGGCGGGATTCAGGCGGGCATTTTCAGCAGCATGCCAAATCTGATTCAACGCATGCTGTACAATTGGAAGCTGATCTACACCTTCTGTTAAATCGTGAATCAGTCTTTCTGTTAATCGTCTTGAAATTCTATTCCCACTTAAAACAGATGGCTCTTCTATAACCTGTTGCAATTGAGTTCTGTTAAGCCGTGGAACAAAAAATTGAGAGAACCCAATATATTCCGGCAAGCCACGGAATGCAGCACACTGCCCAATATAATCGGACCGCATAGTGAATACAATATATATAGGCAGGTCTTCATCAAGTGCAATGCGGGCAGTTTCCAATAATAAATTCAAAACAAGATTGGCATCACGTGAAGGAACCGCTTTATGATAATTTTCGGGGTTGGTAAAAAACTCTTCGAATTGATCAACCAATATAATGAGATTAGCTGCTTCTCTTTTCAATGCTGCTTTTCCTTTATCATCAGCATTTTGCCAGGCTACTGAATGGGTATCAATATGCCTTTTTGAATTTTTGTATAAATCAATGATGGCAGAAAAGCCATGGTTCAATTCGGATTGTACAGAATAAATATTGTCAATTCCCAGTTGCTTTGCAATGGATTTACATAAATTCTGAAAAGGTGTTCTTTCCGGTCTGAAATCAGCAACACACCATTGTGTATATTTTGATTTTAAAAACCCAGCCCTTGCATTGGGAACAATACCTGCATAGATTAAAGAAGATTTTCCATCACCCGATGCACCGGTTAGCATTAGAAATTTATTCTTCTGCAATTGAAGTGTAGCCTGGTCAATATCTTCCTCCCTCCCTTTAAAATAAAGCGATTCATCTTCTGTAAAAGCTCTCAAGCCCGTATAAGGACAAATTTTTTCTGCTTCAAACATATTGATGGATTCCTCTTAGTTAATTTAATTTACTGTACTCTTTTTTTACTTCCATTGGAATGGTTTCTTTAGGAACTATAGTGGATGTAACACGGGGTGCTTTAAAATTACGAGCCAGGTTACTTTGTGGATTGTCTTCGCCTACCAGGAACATAGGAGTTGGTGAAGAAGCACCACCTACCTGTTTCCAAATTTGTTTTATAAATGGCAGTGCCCAATCTGCTGCATATTTAAAATATACAACAGCTAATTTACTTTTAGGTATCTGTTGCATTGACATTTCCCGGTAAGATTCTTCCCCTTCCGGTAAAATATTCAAGGTCTCTACAGGAAACTCCTGACTAAGTTTATCTACGATAAGCATAGCCTCCTGTTCATCCTGTTGGTTGAAAATAAAATAGATCTCTGTGTCTTTTGAATCGTACACAACAGCATCTTGTTTCATCATCACTACCCGCATATCATCTACCAATTGCATGGGTCCATGACTGTTGGAAAACATCATGTTTTTGGTAATATTATTTCGAATGTCTTTAATAAAATTTTGTTGAGATGGTTTTATTGCAGTACTGCCTTCTGCTGTTTGCCAGACAAACATATTAAAATCTCCGGCTGCATCAATTCTTTTCTTCGCTTCCATAAACTGGTGCTGGGGAAAAGAAACTTCTTCATCCGCTTCGAAACGTCTGCCAAATTCACCGCTTAACATATGCAATGAACAAATACATTTATTAAGTTCCTCTTCTGTTCTTTGTTTAAACGTTTCATCATCGGCAGGACAATCAACGGATGGCAGCACATTGAAGCCGGCTTTTTGAAGTATGATCGCCATTTCTTCACGGCTTTCTTTCAGGTCATTGGAAGTCCAAGCCAGGTAAATATTTGGCCGTTGGCGGTCAATTATTGCAACTTTTATTGCAGATGAAACGGAAGTTGAAATAACATTCGGTACAATCTGTCGGGCTGTAGGCTGATAAGCATGGACCTCATCAGTAATACTATTTTTATCATATTTTATCCCGGAAATAATTTCTTTAATAGTATTCGCCAGTTTATTGATCTGGTTCCTGTACATGGGCCTTGACGGATTGGCATGCTTCTCGTCATCGGCAGGAAGCAAAGGACGATTGACACCTTCTTCCCTGTAGATAAAATCTATTGATCGTAATCCTCCTGAAAGTTCGTTCTCCAATAAACGGATATCTTCTTTATCAATATCATGAATCTTTGTTGGTATCACTCTGGAAGCTGTATTCCCGTTTTGTAATTTAATATTACTGCCGATAATGTCATTCTTAATTTCTTCCTGAAATATCCTGAACTCGCTTTTCCACACCGGAGAATTGACATCGCAATATGTTTGGGAAATGATAGGAATAAATATCAGTGATTTTATTTTGTTTGAACCCGAATTATATTCTTCCCTTTTTTCTTCAGGACTTTTATCAAAAAAGATAGAGAGTTTATCTTTTAACGTAGCGCTTAATTCCTGGTTGAGTTTTTCTACAAACTCAGTTACCCATCCATCGTATTTATTATCATTAAACCTGTAGCTAATGTGAATATCATAATCATAACCCGGCATGATGGATGCGTTTGTCATACGTTCGGTTTTTGTTTCAACCGGTTCGTTTCCGGCTGTAAATATTTTATATACCTGTATAGGATCTTTTACATTTTTAAGATTTTCTGCACGGACAAATTCTGATCGGATATCTTTTTTATTGGTCAGGTCTCTTTGCACAGTCTGCGAAACATAAATGCCGGAAGGAGGTGCCAGCGTTTGTAAGCGGGAGGCAATATTGACGGCATCACCAAAAATGTCATCATTTTCAAAAACCACTTCGCCTTGATGTATTCCAATTCTCAATTCAAATGTTTTGTCGCTGAAACATGTTTCTTGAATTTTAATGGCTGCATACACAGCACTGCTAACTAAAGGAAAACTGGCCAAAACACCATCACCCAATTCTTTGATCCATTTTCCGCCAAACTCTTCAATGATCGGTTTTTGAATCTCCCTGTTTTTGCGTAAAAGTTCAAAAGCTTTTTGTTCATCATTACCCATCATGGCTGTATATCCAACAATATCGGTAAACATGATGGCGGCTAGCTGGCGGGTTTGTAACATAAATGGAAATTATGGTAAAATATTTAATATGTCGAAATTTTTTATACTTTCCTATTCGACTGAACATGGTCGTAAGTAAAAAACAACGGATATCATTCAGATATCAATTAAACCCTACTAAGTAATAATGCCCATACCTGTAATCCTTATCCTTTAAAAGGAGAAAAGTTTAAAGTCTGTTCGGCTTATAAAATCATTTAAATCTTTTTTCTCATACCACTCAGACTCAATAAAATTAATTCGTTTCAACTCTTTGAATCACTTGTCAGATTTAATTTCATTTCAAAATATTGTTGCAACAATACAACCTGATTACCGGCCCTGACAAAATTATGGTCAGGATATGTTGAACCATAATAGGCATCATTATTCAGATGGTCTGTCAAAAAACGGATGGCCTGCATATAGATCATGAATGCTCCGGCATAAAAAAAATGCTCTTTTTCAACCGCCGTTAAATCTTCATTCATTTCCTTTAAATATCCTGCTACGATTGCTTTGTAGAAATTTATCCGGACCTCAATCTTTGTGAAGTCCTTTTCCTCTTCATTGACCGGCGAAAGATATGTCCGCATCATGTCGCCGACATCGCTGAAAAAATAACCCGGCATCACCGTATCCAGATCGATGACACAAATGGCTTTATTATCATCGCCGAAAAGCACATTGCTGATCTTCGTATCGTGATGGGTGACCCTGATTTTAAATGCAGGATCTTTTTTAATTTTTTCATATTGCTCAACAATAAATGAATATTGAATGATCTGCTTGATCAGGTTTGCTGATTCTTTGATCCGCTTTTGATTACCGTTTTTTAACTCATCCAAAAACTGATTGTAGCGGAGTGTCAGGTTATGAAAATCGGGTATCGTTATGTTTAACTTATCCGCATCAAATCCTTTTAATGAATAAGTAAATCGACCAAATTGACTGGCAGCTTCGAAAGCCTGCTCAGTAGAAAGTACAATCTGTTTTGTATGCGAATCTTTTACAAAGGAAAATATCCGGAAATAGCCCAACTCTTTTTTATAAAATAAAGAAGAACCATCAACAGTATTCAATGTACTGACAAAAAAATAATCCGGTTTATTTTTCTGTAAGTACTCCCAAATTTTTAAAATATTCTGTGCAATTTCTTCCGGCTTTTTAAACACCTGATCATTCACCCTCTGAAGAATATATTCATTCTTTCCAGCTGTTATCTTCCATGTATGATTAATCAAACCTTGTTGAATAGGCTGAATGTTTACTGAATCGATATTGATCCCGAATTCATGTAAAACATTTCCAAGTGTTGCAGTATCCATGATGATTTATATAAAAATATTTTTCTAATAATCATCATTCAAAGCAAATACCGGTTTGCGATACATCCATTGACCGCCGGTAAAATCAGGAAAGTCCACAGTCTCATTTCCCAATGAAATGGATTGTTCGCTCAATGGTGTGATGGCACTCCAT
>JAYWEL010000034.1:0-2477 GCA_043779285.1 Chitinophagaceae bacterium
CAAACCCTTCTTCGAGGCACTACCTTGACCATGATATCTTCACTTATGTTACTGCTTTACCCGATCCTTCAAAAAATAAGGATACAGCAAGTTTTACCAGCAATCTGATTTCAGTTAATGATACAATTTTTTATTCAAAAGGTTTTTTTATACTCGAAAAAATTGTTTCAAAAGATAATATTCCTACCGGAGGGTTTGAACCCGACGACCTGGCTTCAGTTGCTACGCTAAAAATCTATTCTCACAATGGAACAACCTATTCATCTGAACCCCTGCTTATAAACCGGAAAGGCCATTTATTTTCCTATCCCGACACAATTACTTCTGAAAGCCTGGTACTAAAGATCAATAAAATAGAGGGTGACAAAATAGATTTGGGCGTAAAGGAATCCAATGCTGTTTTAGAATATATTACGTTAAAAGCCTACGAGTTCCCTTATATTAACCTGCTTTGGCTGGGTATTATCATTACCGTGACCGGTATTATTATTAGCATGGTAAGACGCATTCGAATAAACCAGAAATCATCGGTTGCAGCAAAAACATTTTCCGGCTCTGAAGAAGACGAGTTTTTCCAGGAAAGCTCTATTCCGGATTCAGCCACCAGGAAAGAGGCCACTGTAATCACTAAAGTTGAATTGGAAGATGTAACCATCCCCAAAATTTAGCATTTCCCAAACACATAATGGGCCAAATTGTTTGTATCCGGTTATGAATAGACCGTTTGAATTTGTAATTTTATACTTGATGAACAAACGGCTTATATATCGTTTTTCCTTTCTTGCATTTACGCTGGTTTCAATACTCTTAAACAAACAAATACAAGCCCAGGGTAAAATAACTATTCCTGATACTGAAATGGGGCCACATGATATTTCTTTTGAAGAACGGTCTAAAAAATGGGGACCAAATGATACAATTTTAGTTTCTACTATTTGGCATACGGGAGAATGGATGCCCTATAAAGAACTGGAGATGGCATGGGTGTCCAATATGTCTGAAAAGAAACTGGCTAAATACATTGAAGAATGGAACCGGCTTCGTAATGCAGTGTATGTTACTTATCCTTATGCCAAAATTGCAGGAGTAACAATCAATGATATTAATGCCAAGTTCAAAGGTATAACATCAAAGAAAGCGAGAAAAGATTATATTAAAACAAGGGAAAAAGAATTAAGAACCCAATTTGGCGACCCGATTGAAAGCCTTTCTGTTTACCAGGGAAAAATCCTGATGAAACTCATCAACCGGCAAACAGGAAATGACTGTTATAATATCATCAAGGAATATAAGCACGGTATCACTGCCCGCCTCTATCAAACTGTAGCATTCTTTTTCGGAAGCAACCTGAAGCAGGACTGGAACCTGTCTGATAAAGTGGACAGACAAATTGAAGAATTTATAAAAGAGATTGATAAACTCTGGTATCCCACTCCTTCCCGTATGTAATGAACCACCCTTTTTATTTATTCCTATTTACATTTGATAAATAATAATGAACTATGAAACTAGATATACTTGCCATAGGTGTACATCCGGATGATGTGGAATTGGGATGTTCGGGAACTATTATAAATGAGATCAGGTTAGGAAAAAAAGTGGGAATTGTTGACCTTACCCAGGGAGAACTGGGTACACGGGGAAATATTGAAAGCCGCTATAAGGAATCTGCCGATGCTGCTATGATCATGGGAGTACATGTAAGAGAGAACTTGAAAATGAGAGATGGTTTTTTCCGGAATGATGAAGAACACCAGCTAAAACTGATACAGGCAATCCGCAAATATCAACCAGCAATCGTTTTAGCCAATACCCTTCACGATCGCCACCCCGATCACGGTCGTGCAGGCCAATTAATTGCCACCTCTTGCTTTTTATCCGGTCTGGCAAAAATTGAAACATCAGATGAAAACAATAGGACACAGCTTCGCTGGCGGCCTTCTTATGTTTTGCATTATTTGCAGGATTGGTATTTTGAACCCGACCTGGTTATTGACATCAGTGATGTGTTTGAACAACGGATGAATTCAATCAAAGCCTATTCTTCTCAATTCTATACTCCGGAATCAGAAACCCCGGGACCAGAAACTTATATCTCTTCGCCGGATTTCCTGGAAAGTGTAATTGCAAGAGCCCGATTGCTGGGGAAAAAGATAGGGGTAAAATACGCAGAGGGTTTTAAAACCGATAAAAAAATCGGAATCAGCACTCTTGATGCATTGATTATGAATGAAACATGAAGCATACCCAACTAATTATCTTAATAAAAAAAACTATTTAAATTAAACATTCACATACAATTTTGATATTTTTATCCGTTATTCACTAGTCGATCCAATTACTATTTAAAACCAACCTTATGAATCCGTATTTACACAACAACAATCAGCATCAGATTGCCCAAGATTTTATTTTTACTGACGTTTACACTACAGAAGTCTCACAACTCGCTTTTCAAAAAATCAAATCTTTGAAAC
>JAYWEL010000035.1:0-29444 GCA_043779285.1 Chitinophagaceae bacterium
ACATTTTAAACGGCCACACTGGCCACTTAGTTTTGCCTGGTTGATAGAAAGGTTTTGATAACGGGCAGCAGCCGTATTCACCGATTTAAATTCGGTGAGCCAGGTACTGCAGCAAAGTTCTCTGCCACAACTTCCTATTCCGCCTACTTTGGCACTTTCCTGCCGGGCACCAATCTGCCGCATCTCTACCTTTACCTTAAATTCGGAGGCGTAAATTTTTATCAGTTCTCTAAAATCAATTCGGCCATCTGCTATATAAAAAAAAGTGGCTTTTCTTCCATCGGCCTGTACTTCCACTTCACTGATCTTCATATTCAGTTTCAGTTGATGTACAATGGCCCTGCTTTTGATCAACACTTCTTTTTCTCTTGCTTTATTTTGTTTCCATAAATCAAGATCACGGTCTGTAGCTGATCGCAATACTTTTTTGATGTCGGGATGATCTTCCTTGATATTTCTTTTTTTCAATTGAAGTCGAACGATTTCTCCGGTAAGAGAAACTTCTCCTAAATCAAAACCACTCACCCCTTCAACAGAAATCTGATCGCCTTTTTCAAATAATTGTAAATTATTGTTGCGGAAATAATCTTTCCGGCTACCATTATTAAAACTTACTTCAATGATACGGCAACTGCTTTCTGCATCGCTGAATGGCAGGTTTTGTAACCAATCATGCGCATTCATCCGGTTACAACCACCGGTACTGCAACCTCCATTGCTTTTGCAACCATTTGGTTTACCTGTACCACAACTACTACATCCCATATATATAAATTAATACTGGTTAATAATGTGTTGCTGATTAACGTTATAAGCTTTTGGCAGAATCTTTCAGGATGTTTTCCTAACCCGTTTTGTAAAACACAGCACAGCATTGCCGAGAATTTAGTGAACCAGATTTAAAAATTTCAAATCTGTATGTATGCTGATATTATTTTTTAAACGAATCAAAGTTTTCCGACAAGGAATAAATATTTCAGCTTTATTCTTCAGGTCAGACATCTAAAAGAAATTGCCGCTATTAACCAGCAACGATTTCAAAATCACACAAATCTTTTTCCTCAATGAGTCAAAAATACAATATTGTTGTGAATGATGTGTGCAAGCTTAATGGTAAGGGCCTGAAAGAGGATTTTTGCGTTGGCGTTCCGTTCAATATAATAACTGGCACTGTCTAATTCTTCTATAATTGCTTTTTGTTGTTCGTACCCCGATATTTTATTTAACCGCATGGCAAAATCTTTATCATTGTCAGTCATCGTTATATTGTTCTCCATATTTGCCTCTGTAAAAACCCGCACCCTGATTGCTTGTTCAAGCATATGGTTGAAATAGCGTAAAAACTGTTTTTGTTTTTCCCTACCCAGTTTACTTATTTCGTCTACCCATTTTACCTGTGCTATCAAATTGGGCCGGTAAAAAGAAGTTATCCATTCTTTGAGTAAATGTTGCCAGTCTTCATCGGCATGCAGCATCAAATGAAGGGCTTCTCTATAGTTTCCATAACTTAATACGGCAACCTGGCTGGCCAGCTCGGGATCATATTTTTTTTCTTCGATCAGATTTTTTTCAATGGCTGCTTTTTCCAATACCGGAATTTTTACTAATTGACAACGGGAAAGTATGGTTGGTAATATCTGTGATTCGGATTCGGCTACCAGGATAAATAATGTATTTGGAGGCGGCTCTTCAATTAATTTTAAAAGCTTGTTCCCTTCTTTACCCAGGTATTCGGGCATCCAGATGACGAGGATTTTATATTCCGATTCGAAACTTTTTAAATTCAGTTTACGGATAATATCATGACATTCTTCGGCAGTAATATTTCCCTGTTTGTTTTCAGCACCAATAAATTGTAACCAATCAAATGCATTTCCATAAGGATTTTGGGTAATGAATGCACGCCATTCATTAATAAAATCGGTGCTTTTGGGTTTATCGCCAGCTTTTTTGGAAATAACTGGGTATGAAAAATGAATATCGGGATGAATTAATTTATTTGCTTTTGTACAGGAAGAACATGTTCCGCAGGAATCTGTTTTCTTCAAATCAATTTGAGTGAGAACCGGCGTTTTTTCAGGTTCATCTCCAAAAAGAGAAGGTCCTGCGAACAGGTCAGTTTTTTCAACAGGATGAGGACGACAGGTTATGTATTGAGCCAAAGCCAAAGCCAAAGCCAAACTGCCATTGCCTTCCTTCCCTAAAAATAACAGGGCATGACTGAGCCGGTTTTGCTGAACCAATTCAATCAAATGCTGTTTTACTACAGCCTGACCTATGATATCCTTAAACTGCATATGGACGAAGATAAAAATTTATACATGAGACCTGAAATAAAAAAGCGATCCGTATAAATGAATCGCTTTTTCAATTGAAAAGTATTTATTAGTTGAGGTATTTCAATATCTCCTCACTCATCGGTTTTATTTTACTACTAAAAACAGTTATTAAATTTCCTTTTTCATCTATCAGGAATTTAGTGAAATTCCATTTTATCGGATTTTCAATACCCAGTTTTCCTGCTTCATCAACCAATAATTTAAATAGGGGGTCTATATCCTCACCTTTAACCGAAACTTTTTCAGCCATCGGGAAACTTACACCGTAATTCTTTTTACAAAAATCTTTTATTTCTTCATTGCTTCCAGGCTCTTGTCCGCCAAAATTATTTGCCGGAAAACCGATGATGACCAGTTTATCTTTATACTTCTCATACAGTTTTTCCAGGTCTTCGTATTGTGGGGTATTGCCACATTTGGAAGCTGTATTGACAATCATTATTTTTTTTCCTTTGAATTGAGCCATGTCAATCATCTTTCCATCTAATCCGGTTACTTTAAAATCGTAAACGGTAGGTCCGGATAAAGTCAGGGAAATCAGCATAGCTATAAAAAGTATTTTCATATTGAAATAAATTTAATTTGAATAAGTTGTAAAGTTATTTCAAATTATCAATGCATACTTGTTAAATACCAGAATTATCGTTTTTCAAAACATCCAAGATCGGGAAGCCCTACAGGTCTTGGCTTTCCGGCAAGATCAATAAAAATTCCTGTCGCTATACCTTTATTAATGGCAGGAGATGCGGCTTTTAACCGGAAGTCAAAATATTTTTTTGAAATATTGATACTGTCAAACAAAGGGTTCTGATTAGTAATGATCTGTGAGCTGGTAATATTTGTCGGCGTAGTTTTTACTTTCCAAAGATTGTTTTCAAAGTTGACATTGAATGTGGTAGTTCCCGATTTACTGACAACTACTTCATCATCCACTGTTCCATTATCGCCCCAGAAAATATTGTTTTTAAAAATGGCATTGAGGTTGGCCGTTACCGGTACATTGTTTTGATTAATAAAATTACTGATCAGTAATACCGGGCTTCGGTGAAAAATATAGCTGTTTGAAAAACTGGCAACCGTGCAATGTATGAATGTATAATCACCACCTTTTACTAATAAAATGTTTTTACCACAATTGCTGATTAAACAGTTCTGTGCTTTTATACTGGAGTTGATGGCCACAATTCCTGCATCATATGCATTGTCAATAATACATTCGTTCAGCGTTACTTTCGGATTGGCATTCACCGATGGTTCTTCGGCTGCAATAGCTTGATATGCATTTTTCAGAATAGCAAAATTCAAAACATTATTTTTACTGCTGCTGCTGAAATAAATACCAGGCCAGCTTGCCGGGTAATTAGAATAAGGTTCATCCAATCTATCACCCTGAAAAACAACTTTGGTGCTGTCATATTTCTCACCATTCATGATTAAAGTACCATGAATAACAATTGCTGCATTAGCATGAACAAAAACCTGACATCCTTTTTGTATGGTCAGGCTGCCGGAGGGTTCAATGGTTAACCTGTCAAGAATAACAAATGGCAGTTCATTGGTCCATATTTCATGGCCGGTTATTTTTTTATTGCGAAAAAAACGGGCATTTTTTCCCCATGCTTCCAGCTGAACCCATCTTGTTTTTCCATTATAGATTATCTGCAAACTATCCCGGATGATGAAAGGAATATTATTGCTGTTTTGATTAACCGCAACCGTTACATAAACATACAGACTGTCATTAGCTTCCAGTTCAAGATCTTTTACTTCGGGCCCAATAAAGCCATCTACATTTATTTTATATGCAGAGTTGATACCACCCATCAGTTTTACCGAACTGATACGGAGCTTTTGATTATTATCATTCCTTATTTTAAAGAATCGGGAAGTAGATCCCGTTGTAGTAAAAAGGGTGTCAAACATTAACGTATCTGCGCTAAGATTCACTTTTGCTTCGGGGCTGGTAATAATAGATTCTTTTTTGCAGGCAGCTAAAAGAATCGTGAATAATAAAGTGTAGCAAAAAGTTGATCTCATGCAATTTCAAAAATAAGCTATCAAAGTCATATTAAGATGAATAGCAAAGGGTGGCAATACTCAGTTTGGAATTTGGCACATTCAATATTGAACTGCCACAAGCTTCCAATGTTGCACCGGTAGTTATTACATCGTCTACAAGTAATAAATGTTTATTCTTTAAAGAGTCTTCATGGGCTATTTCAAATTTATTTTCCATATTCAACCATCTGTCCACTCGGCCTTTTTTTGTTTGCGATTCGGTATGTTCAGTTCGGATGACCGCATTTGTAAACACCGGTAAATACATAGATTCAGCCATTCCAATACATAATAGTTCTGCCTGATTATATCCTCTTCGTTTTTCTTTTTCAGGGTGTAAGGGTAATGGAACCAATGCGTCTATATCTGTAAACCGATTTGATTGAATCAATTGTTGCCCCATCAACCGGCCTAAGAATATACAGAGTTCTTGATTGCTCTTATATTTTATCTGCTGCATCATTCGTTGCATGATGGAGTCTTTGGTGAAATAGTATTGAGAACTGGCTTTTTCAATGGTTAACCTCCCCCAGAATATTTTTTCTATTGGGTTATCAGCATGTAGTTCAAACTGAGTTTGAGGCATGGCGTCCATACATCGCATACAAATGAGATTATGCCGGTTTAATAAATCACTCCCACAACCGACACATATATGTGGGAAAAATAGTTGAAGTACGGACTCTTTAATTTCCTGAAAGAGTTGCATATTCTTTTTTAAAATAAATGACGATAAACTTCTTCTACCTGGCCGAGTGCCACCACTTCAATTTGTTGTTTTTTGTGATTCAATCCTTTCTGTGCGTATTTGGAGATAATAATCTTTTCAAACCCCAGTTTTTCAGCTTCGGCAATGCGTTGTTCCATCCGGTTGGCAGCTCTAATTTCACCACTTAGCCCAATTTCTCCGGCAAAACAAATATTGTGTGGCAATGGAACGTCTTCAAACGAAGATAATAAGGCACATAGAACAGCCAAATCAGACGAAGGATCCTCCACTTTTATACCACCGGCGATATTTAAAAAAACATCTTTCAATCCAAAATGAAAGCCTCCTCGTTTTTCGAGTACAGCTAATAATAATTGAAGCCTTCTTAAATCAAAACCACTTACTGTTCGTTGTGGTGTGCCATAAACAGATTGAGTAACCAGTGCCTGTACTTCTAACAGCAGTGGTCGGATTCCTTCAATGGTAGCAGCGATAGCAGTACCACTTAATTGTTCTTCTTTTTGTGTAATTAATAAATCACTTGGATTGAGTACGCCTTTCATTCCGGATTCGGTCATTTCGTAAATACCTAACTCGGAAGTATTACCGAATCTGTTTTTGATGGTTCTTAAAATACGGTATGCATAATGGCGGTCACCTTCAAATTGTAAAACCGTATCAACCATGTGTTCCAGAATTTTTGGCCCGGCAATAGCACCATCTTTTGTAATATGCCCTATAATAAAAACAGGGGTATTTGTTTCTTTTGCAAATCGTTGAAATTCGGCTGCACATTCACGTATTTGTGAAATACTTCCGGGAGAGGAGTCGATTAAATTAGTACTGAGTGTTTGAATGGAGTCTACTATTATTAATTCCGGTTTAAGTTTTTTAATCTCCTGAAATATAGTCTGAGTGGATGTTTCAGTAAGTAAATAAAAATTTTCATTTTGCATTCCTAATCTGTCGGCACGTAATTTTATTTGTTGTTCACTTTCTTCGCCGCTTACATAAAGCGTAAGCATGTTTTTCATTTGTAAACCCAGTTGCAGAAAAAGTGTGGACTTGCCGATACCCGGCTCTCCGGCGATGAGTACAAAACTTCCGGGTACAATTCCACCACCCAATACTCTGTTCAATTCTGTATCATCTGTTAATATCCGTTCATCCTTCGCACTGATGATATCACTTAAGGCAATTGTTTTATTTATTCTTTTGGTTTCTTTAAAATCCTTCCAGTCTTCTTTCGAATCTTTGTCTTTGTAAATAACTTCTTCAATGAATGTATTCCATTGTTCGCATGATGGACATTTGCCAATCCATTTAGTACTTTCATGTCCACAGGATTTGCAAAAAAATGCTGTCTTTACTTTCGCCATTTTTTAAAGATATGTTATTTGATTTTTTGTGAATTTAAATTTCAGGAATAAATGAAAAGCACCATTGGTTGAAATAAAAATTGATTATTTTTTGATCTGTATTTTATCAAACGGATGAAAAAACGAAATTGTATTTTTTGAAATTACAGTGATTTGAGAAAGTCTTAAAAAAGTGAAAAGGGCCTTTCTTTCGATTGACCCTTTTACTTACTAACCCATTAAATTCTGGCACTAAGTTACAAATATGTGCCACATTTCAAAATAAATTTTTACCCTTGTGAATAACTTACGAACAGGGATGATATATAAATAAGGTTAATACTGGAATACTTTTTAATTATATAAAGTATTGATTGACAATACTATAGGTCCATTTGGTTTCTTTTCTGGTTGGTATAATATGGCATGATTCAGTTTCAAAAAACAATGTAGTTGTGACAAAAAGTCGGTAAATCGTTAATTTTGAATGGATAATTAAATCATTCAAAATTTTGGATTTAGATTTGACATAAATAATGAAAAATAAAACCATTTTATCATGACTCCTTCCATTATGATTGTATCCCTGCTTTTTGTAGGGCTTAGTATGCTTGTATCAGCGATGTTGAAAAACAAGTTCAAGAAATTCAGCAAAATAACGCTGGCAAATGGCATGTCCGGAAAGGATATAGCCGAGAAAATGCTCCGGGATAATGGCATTTCGGATGTAAAAGTGATTTCTGTAGAGGGGTTCTTATCCGATCATTATAACCCGGTAAACAAAACTGTGAATCTAAGCCCGGATGTATATAGTGGCGTTAGTATCGCTTCAGCAGCCGTAGCGGCTCACGAATGTGGACATGCTGTTCAGCATGCAAATGCATACTTATGGTTGACTATGCGCAGTAAACTGGTTCCTGTGGTTCAGTTTAGTTCGGGAATAGTACAATGGATCTTATTAGGTGGAGTTATTTTAATCAATAGTTTCCCAGAGCTTTTATTGGGTGGTATCGTCATATTCGCCATGACTACTTTATTTTCAGTAATTACCTTGCCCGTAGAATTTGATGCCAGTAAAAGGGCTTTAGAATGGCTTGAAAGGTCGAATGTAACCAATGAAAGAGAATACCCAAAGGCAAAAAATGCTTTAGGCTGGGCTGCTTCAACATATGTGGTTGCTGCATTAGCTTCACTTGCTACATTGGCACAATATGTAATGATATTTTTGGGATCAAGGGGTAGAAGCTAAGAAACACAAGAAGCTAAAAAGAAAAAGACCGGCTTGCCGGTCTTTTTTTATAGTTTAATCTCTTCTTCATTCTTATCGTAAAAGTGAAATTCTGTTAAGTGGTAATTTGAATCTGAAGTGAGTTTCAAACTCTGACGGTATTTTCTTCTCCATTTACTTACGATTGAAAATAACCAGCCCTTTGTCAGGTAAGCATATATAATCGGACTTACAATGATGCTTAAGTTAGTGTGCTTATGCGTAAACAGGTAATTCAGATTCTTTTCAATTTCATCTTCCAAAATCAAGGTAGATGAAATTTTACCAGTTCCTGTACAACTAGGACAAACTTCCTGTGTATTGATATTCATTTCAGGCTTCATCCGTTGACGGGTAATTTGCATCAAACCGAATTTTGAAATCGGTAAAACTACATGTTTAGCCCTGTCAGTCTTCATAAACTCTTCCATCGACTCCATCAACTTCTTCTTATTCTCCGGAAGTTTCATATCAATGAAATCAACGACAATAATTCCACCCAAATCACGTAATCTTAATTGATTGGCAATTTCTTTGGCGGCCTCCATATTCGTTTCCATGGAGTTTTGCTCCTGGTTATTGCCTACACTTTTATAGCCACTGTTTACATCAATTACATGAAGGGCTTCTGTATGTTCAATAATGAGATAGGCACCACTGTCTAAGTTCACCGTTTTTCCAAAAGCAGATTTGATCTGTTTGGTAATACCAAAATGGTCGAAAATGGTTGTTCCATTTTGATAAAAAGAAACGATTTCAGTTTTTTCTGGAGCAATCCGTTGAATATATGCTTTGGTGTCGTCGAAAATATTTTTATCATTCACTACAATTTTATTAAAGTCTTCATTCAATAAATCGCGGAGAATGCTGGTTGTTTTGGTTTGTTCGCTCAGAATTTTACTTGGTGCAACCGCCCCTTTCAAATTACTTTGAATTGTATTCCAGGTTTCAATTAAAGAACTCAGGTCTTCATGTAATTCAGCAGTTTTTTTACCTTCAGCAGCAGTTCGTACAATTACACCAAAGTTTTTATGCTTGATGGATTCAATTATTTTCTGAAGTCTTTTGCGTTCTTCAGAAGAATGTATTTTTCGGGAAACCGCAACAATATTATTAAATGGAGTAATTACTACAAAGCGTCCAGGCAGTGAAATTTCACAACTTAAACGGGGCCCTTTGGCAGCAATTGGTTCTTTTAAAATTTGAACAAGAATATTTGGTTTCCCACCTAATACTTCATTGATCTTTCCGGTTTTAACTATTTCCGGTTCAATTTCCATATTTCCAATGTCAAAGCCTTTTTCAGCTTTTTCGTTAATAGAAAGATTGGTGAACTTCAATAATGATTTGGCAAATGGACTAAGATCTGTATAGTGAAGAAACGCATCTTTTTCAAAGCCTACGTCAACAAAAGCAGCATTTAAACCAGGAATAAGTTTTTTAACTTTTCCCAGGTAAAGGTCGCCAACTGAAAAACGTGCATCCGATTTTTCGGAATGTAGTTCTACAAGCTTCTTATCTTCCAGCAAAGCAATTTCAACGCCTTGTGGAATGGAGTTTATGATGAGTTCTTTATTCAAAAAACAACCAGATTATTTGAGTGTACACAATGGTATAGGATTACATAAATCCGTTCAATATGCCATTTCCCAATCCTATTATGGATTATAAATAGCTAAAAATGGGGCAGAATGCATAACAGAAAAATGTAATAAGAAAAAAAGGAATGTACCGGAGGTATAATACTTCCGGTACATCATCAAAAAAAATTATTTCTTCTTTTTATGACGATTCTTTCTAAGTCTCTTTTTTCTTTTGTGCGTTGCTATCTTATGACGCTTTCTCTTTTTACCGCAAGGCATACTCAATGAGTTTTAATATGTGATTATAATAATGTTTTTACTTCTTCAATTCTGTTATCCGATGTTTTACTTCATCTACATAAGCAGATACACTGATCAGTTTCAAACTTTTTTCGTACCAATTAATTGCCGATGCCTTATCCCCTTTTTGCTCAAATGCTTCTGCCAGATTCAATATGGCTTCCAAATTATCCGGATGCATTTTCACTACTTTCTCAAATCGGCTGATTGCTTTTTCATACTGTCCCGAAATAATTGAACCATACCCAAGCATCATATTTGCATAAACATGGTTGCTGTCTTTTTCAATTACTTTTCTAATTTTCATTATTCCTTCCATCGGATTGTCGCTGATGTTTCCAAAAAGGTAACATGAACCCAGGCCAACAGTGGATGAATCATTATCGGGATTAATACGCAAAGATCTTTCAAACAGGTCTTTTGCCTGAATAGCTTTCCATTTTTTTAAAGACAAATTCTGTTCTGAACGAAGGTTGTCTAAAAACAAGTGGGCGGCAAAGTTCAGGCTTTTTTCTGAATTTTCCAATCTTGCTATTTCAGATTCGAACCAAGCGTAGGATTCAAAATTCTTTGCACTGTCTTTCCAGAAGTGTGCTAACTGGTGAAACGTGGCAATTTTTTGATCTTTTATATCGCCTCTAACTACTAAATTTTCTAAAGAAGTAATCCGCACTAATTGTTCAGGATTAAGCTCGTTTTTAGCTAATTGCAGTAAAGTATCAGTTGATATAGTGTTGGTTTCCTGTGTGTTAGATACAGGACTTGTTGGTTTGACAGAAACGGTACGGGCTCCAAAATAAATAACGAATACCAGGCATAAACCTATGCCAGCAGCAATAAATTGTGATTTCTTCAATGTTTAAAATTTCCGGCAAAGTTACGAAGGTGTGCTGAGCTTTTTTACCTCTGCAACAAATTCTTTAGCTGGTTTAAAAGCAGGTATATAATGTTCGGGAATATGAACGGCTATATTTTTTTTAATATTTCTACCAATTTTAGCAGCTCTCTTTTTGGTGATAAAACTGCCGAAGCCACGGATATAAATATTTTCACCTTTTGAAATAGAATCCTTGACCTCTTTGAACATAGATTCAAGGGTTACAAGTACATCTACTTTTGGGATTCCGGTTTTTTCGGAAATCTGATTTACCAGGTCAGCTTTTCTCATGTTAATGATTTTATGAAGGTAATTTACTAAATGTATTACAAATATATATGATTGTCAATAGGATATAAAGAAATCTTTTATAAACTATGACACATTTTCAATTAAAAAAAATGGACATTTGGTATTAGCACATCATTTTTTAGTATGAAAAAGAACAATTCAATCAAGTTGGAAAAAGATTTTACAAGGCTACTTTTAAAATGGAATAGGCACAAAAACGACCGTTCAATGCCTTGGAAAGGCGAATCAGATCCGTATAAAATATGGTTAAGTGAAATAATACTGCAACAAACCCGGGTTGAGCAGGGGTTAGTTTATTATCAAAAATTTGTAACTAAATATCCGGACATCCACAAACTGGCAAAAGCATCTGAAGGTCAGGTTTTTAAACTTTGGGAAGGTTTGGGATATTATAGCCGTTGCAGAAATTTACTTTCAACAGCGAGATTTATCTCCAAAGAAAGGAAAGGAATTTTTCCGCAAACATTTGAAGAATTAAAATCATTAAATGGCGTAGGACCATATACCGCTTCAGCTATTGCATCTTTTGCTTTTAATAAACCTCATGCTGTTTTAGATGGAAATGTTTTCCGGGTGCTGGCAAGATTTTTTGGAATTACTGCTTCGGTTGATACAGCTGAAGGCAAAAAATTATTTTCAGCAATGGCCGATTCTGTGTTGGATAAAAAAAATCCGGGCGTCTATAATCAGGCTATTATGGACTTTGGGGCTGTAGTTTGTAAACCGGCATTGCCATTATGTAATCGATGTGGTTTTAAAAAACAATGTTTTGCTTTTCAAAATGAAAAAATTGATGAATTACCGTTAAAGAAAAAAAAGGGTTTAATTAAACTTCGATATTTTAATTATTTAGTTATTGAATTCAAGAAAAAAACGGCAATAGTACATCGAACAAAGAAAGATATCTGGCAGGGATTGTTTGAGTTCCCGATGATTGAAACCAAAAAAGAAATTACATCGAATTCACAGAAAAAGATGATTTCAGAATCCGGACTCTTGAAAAATACCGGATTTACAATCGAAGCTTTTTCAGAACCAATGAAACAACAGTTATCACACCAACTGATAATAGGAAGCTTTATTAAAATAAAACTGACGGAGGAGCTAAAAGTTTGCAATGAATGGATTTGGGTCAATTCGGGCAAACTAAAGCAATACAGTTTTCCTAAAATTATTCATCAGTATTTTGCGTTGGAACACACGTAAATTCAAGCTGGTTTATTTATTCCTTTATTCATGTGTTTAAAAAATTTACTATGTCAGATAAAAAAATTAATTTTAAGAGTCAGGTATTCTCGATTGATAAACATTGAAAAGTAAATTTTATGAGAGGAGTTAATAAAGTTATTTTGATAGGAAACCTCGGAAAAGATCCGGATTTACAGTTTCTGGAAGGAAACATTGGAGTAGCTAAGTTTCCTTTAGCCACCACAGAAACATTTAAAGACAGAACCGGAAAACTGGTTTCTCAAACCGAATGGCATACCGTAGTTTTATGGAGAGGCTTGGCCGACTTGGCTCAAAAGTATTTGCACAAAGGAAGTCTTGTTTATATTGAAGGCCGTTTGAAAACTCGAAGTTGGGATGATAAAGACGGAAATCACAAGTTTGCAACAGAGGTGGTTGGCGATAACCTGATAATGCTTGACAAAAGAGTTGAGTCTATGGGCTCTGTACCTTCTTCAGCTCAAGAAGATAGTCATGATGATAACGCTTCATCCACTGATGAAAGCAATAACGATATTAAATTCTAAATCTTTAATGATATAGATTTGCACTCATGAGCAGCAGCTCTTTTGCTGGTCATTTTTTTAACCAAAATAATATCCGTTGGATTTATTCCATTACATGGCCAGTTTGCAAAATCATTTTTTATATATTTTCCTTAGCATAAACACACAGGGCACCACCTTTCTGAGTATTTTATTGCTGCTATTGTTGGTTTTGACATTTGTTATTTCCGGATCAGAAGTGGCTATGTTTTCATTAAAAATAAAGGACCTCAATCTGCTAAAAACCAAACAGCATAGTGAAGCAAAAAAAATAATTTCATTGCTCGAAGAAAAAAAAGAATTGTACACATCTTTTCTTTTAGCAAATACATTTTTCAATATCTGTATTATTATCCTGGCAAATTTTTTAATCAGCCAATTTCTATCTCCCGGGAAAATTCAAATTCTTTCAATCGATTTTACTTTTATTGTAAAAGTTATTATCATTGTTTTTGTGCTTGTTTTTGTTGGTAAAATTTTGCCTAAAATATGGGCAGCTCAAAACAATATCCGGTTTGCCTATGGGGCAGTTTATATTGTTGAACCGCTTCATTTATTATTAAGAAAAATAAGTATCCGGTTAATATCACTGGCTGATGTAATAGGTGAAAAATTGGGTGCCGACCGATCGCAGGCAACCAGTCTGGAGGAATTGAATCAGGCAATTGATGTTTCTACAGATGAAGAGGAAAAAAATATTTTAAAAGGAATTGTAAAATTCGGAGACATCACTGTAAAGCAAATTATGAAATCCAGGATGGATGTCAGCGGTATTGAATTCAATACTAAGTTTTCGGATTTGATTAACCGCATCGAAAAACTTCATTATTCCAGACTGCCAGTGTATAAAGCTAATATGGATGAAGTGGCAGGAATAATTAATACAAAAGATGTAATTCCTTTTTTAGATCAGGATGATAATTTTAATTGGCATAGCCTGATTAGGCAACCATTTTTTGTACCAGAATCAAAGTTCATCAAAGACCTTTTACGGGAATTTCAATTAAAGCGGATGCATTTTGCTTTTGTAGTAGATGAGTTTGGAGGAACGAGTGGAATTGTAACCATGGAAGATGTGTTGGAAGAGATTATTGGTGAAATCCGCGATGAATTTGATGACGAGGAAACCGATTTCAAAAAACTGGATGAGTACAATTATATATTCGAAGGAAAAACCATGCTCCATGATGTATGCAGAGCTATTCAAATTTCACAAAACACGTTTGATGAAGTAAAGGGTGAAAGTGATTCGTTGGCGGGATTAATATTAGAAATTTACGGTGCGATACCTAAAGTGGATGATGTAATTAATTTGGGCGATTTTAATTTTACTATTTTGGAAGCCGATAAAAGCAGAATACAAAAAGTGAAATTGACTATTGAAATTATTGATAAATGAAAAACCAGCTGAAAGCGAAATCCGTATTTATTGCGTTTTATTCAATGCTTTGCTTATACAGTTGCAACAGTAATTATACGTTCAAACCAAGAGGTTATTACAAGATCGATTTTCCGGAAAAAGAATATCAGGAATTCAACCAACCGGGATACCCGTTTAGTTTTGAATATCCAACCTATGCAACGATTGCGAAGGATACCAGTTTTTTTGAGGAAAAACCCGAAAACCCATATTGGCTGAATATTGATTTTCCGCAATTATCCGGAAGAATATATATCAGTTATAAAGAAGTCGGCAAAAACAATATTGACTCTTTGGTAAATGATGCCTTCACGATGTCGTACAAGCAACATACCTACAAGGCCACAGCCATTGAGCCCATGGCTTTAATAACAGCAAATAATATTTCGGGAATATATTTTACGCTTTCAGGTAATACAGCTACGGCCAATCAATTTTTTCTAACTGATTCAACGAAAAATTTTATTCGGGGTGCTCTTTACTTTGATGCTACGCCCAATGAAGATTCATTAAGTACAGTGAATGCATTTTTGAAAAAAGACCTCGAGCACCTGATCAATACATTGAAATGGAAATAACCAAATTCATTGCTTGTTTTTTAATCCATCAGCTATCTGGGTGCATTCCAAATTGGCGCATGACCATTCTGTTCATGGGCGGTGAAGCTTCTTATTTTTGACATTAAATTTATATTTTGATTTCGATAGATAACATACTGGTAAGTGATGAAGTGGTGCAGGAGCAATTTGTCTGCGATTTGAATAGTTGCAAAGGTGGATGTTGTGAAGATGGTGATGCAGGAGCCCCACTTGAAGAAAAGGAGATGATAAAATTGAAGGAGATTTACGAAACCATCAAGCCATATTTGACAACCGACGGGATTGAAGCCATTAATAAACAAGGACTATTTCATCACGACGAAACATTTGGATGGGTTACTCCAACAATCGATGGCGGTTTGTGTGCTTATGGTCATAAAGATGAACAAGGCATTATTAAATGTGGAATTGAACAAGCATATAATGATAAAAAAACAGATTGGAAAAAACCCATCAGCTGTCATTTGTTTCCAATTCGTGCAAAAATGGCTGATAAATATGAGATGCTGAATTATGAACCACGTGAATCGCTTTGTGATCCGGGCTGTGCGTTTGGTAAAAAATTAAAAGTACCTGTTCATCATTTTTTAAAAGAACCATTGATCAGAAAATACGGAGCGGATTTTTGGAATGCATTGGATTCGATTGCACAGGATTATTTTAATGTAAAAAATCATACAGCATAGAAATATAAAGCCATCGTTAATTTGATCAATATAAAGTTTTAACTTTCATCCATGTCCGAACATTTTTCTTCCTTCATTGCAAAAAGTACTATCAAAGCAGCTGATAAAGAACATCGGCGAAAAATTAATTTCAACATTGGAAAATATAATGCGGTGGTACCCCGCGGAAAAAAACAATTTTTGGATGTAGAATTGGCAAGAGAAAAGGTGAAAAACCTGAAATGGAAAGCGATTGAAAAGCTGGATAAGAACCTGGAAGAATTTGAAGCAATCATTACAAAACGGGGAGCAAAAGTTATTTGGGCAGAAAATGCACAGCAGGCTTTAGCTGAAATAAAAAAGATTTGCGAAGAAAAAAATTGCAAATCCATCGTTAAAAGCAAAAGCATGGTGACCGAAGAAATTCACCTGAATGCATTTTTAGAAGCGCATGGTATTGAAAGTGTAGAAACAGATCTTGGCGAATATATTCAACAGTTGGATGGTGAGCCGCCTTATCATATTGTTACACCGGCGATGCATAAAAGCAAAGAAGATGTTGCTAAACTGTTTCATGAAAAGCTTTTTACAGAACCCAATCTTACACCAGAACAACTGACTTTAGTAGCCAGAGAAAAGTTGCGGAAAAAATATGTGGAAGCAGAAATTGGCGTTACCGGAGCAAACTTCATCATCGCCGATATCGGTGGCATTGCCATTACCGAAAATGAAGGGAATGCCCGCCTGACCTGCTCCTGGCCAAAAACACATATTGTCATTGTCGGTATCGAAAAAATGATTCCTTCCATGACAGACTTAGCGCTGTTCTGGCCAATGCTTTCTACTTTCGGTACCGGACAAACTATTACCTCCTACAATACTATTGTAAGCGGCCCAAGGATGGCCGGCGAAACAGATGGCCCGGAAGACATGTATGTTATATTATTGGATAATGGTCGGACCAATATTTTGGCCAACGAAAAAATGCGGGAGAGTTTATATTGTATCCGTTGCGGGGCATGTTTAAATGCTTGTCCGATATATAAAAATATTGGTGGGCATGCTTACGAAACGACATATAGTGGTCCCATCGGATCGGTAATTACCCCACACTTAAATGATCTTGGTGATTGGAAACATCTTAGTAATGCATCATCACTCTGCGGAGCATGCACATCGGTTTGTCCGGTAAAAATAAATCTGCACGAATTATTATTAGAGAACCGCAGTGAAGCCGTAGAACAAGGTTATGTTCCTTATGCAGAAAAAATTGCCTGGAAGGCCTGGAAACATGGAATGCTACATCGAAAAATGCTGAATCTGGCAAACGGAAAAATGAAAACATGGATTGTAAACTACCTTGTAAAAGATTGGCATAAACAACGGAGCGAATTAAAGTTTCCTCAAAAATCATTCAACCAGCAATGGATTGAAAAATTCGGGGAAAGAAAATAACCTTCGAAAAAAAGCTGCAACTTGCTCATCTATTCAAATTATATTTCTCCCCGTCTTCAATACATAACGGATTTTATTTGTCAGGAAATATGTATGGATGATTTTGTATTAACGACTGATAAAGCAAGGTTTTTAAATCATGCAGGTGCTAAAATAAATTACAGCAAGGAGCATATTTCTGACGGGGAGTTTCAAATAACTAATGTTTCCATTCTTTTTGAAAATGAAATCAACGTTCAGCAGATTGATTGTTTCGAATTGAATGGGCAAAAATGTTTTTTTAAAACCAATGGTCATTTTCCTTTTGATATTTTTGCGGCGTGTTTTTATTTGTTAAGCCGATACGAAGAATACCTGCCTCATGAGCAGGATGAGTATGGTCGGTTTGCCCATACCTCTTCGCTGGCATATCAACAGGGCTTTTTAAATCTGCCAATAATTGATTTGTGGCTAGAAGATTTTAAACTATCATTACACGATAAGTTTCCAACTTTAAAGTTTAAAAAATCAACATTCAACTTTACCCCAACCTACGATATCGACATGGCTTGGTCTTTTATGCATAAAGGATGGAATCGTACAATTGGCGCCACGTTGAAGGATTTGATAAGTATGAAATGGGGCAGGGTTTTGAAAAGGAACCGAGTGCTTACCGGTATTGAAACAGATCCTTACGATGTTTATGCATGGTTGGATGAACTGCATGACAAATACAATCTCAGCCCACATTATTTTTTCCTGATTGCTGAAAAAAATAACCAGTACGATAAAAATATTTCAATCGATTCGAAAGCCATGATGGATTTAATTATCCAACACGATAAAAAATATAAAGTAGGCATTCATCCGTCCTGGCAAAGTGGGAATAACATAGGGATAATTAAGAATGAAATTCTTCAATTGGTGAAAATTGCCGAAGAAAAAATTGATACGTCACGACAACACTACATTCGGTTTACTCTTCCCGAGACTTTTCAGCTTTTAATTAAAGCAGGCATTCAAACAGATTATTCGATGGGTTATGGTAGTATCAATGGTTTCAGGGCTTCCACTTCAAAATATTTTTACTGGTATGATCTGAAAAATGAATTACAAACTAATTTATTATTAGCCCCATTTTGTTTCATGGATGCCAATTCTTTTTATGAACAGAAGTTAACTGCAGAACAGGCATTGGATGAATTACGGCACTATTTTCAAGTATTAAAATCATTGAATGGAAATTTAGTAACGGTTTGGCATAACACCATTCTTGGTTCGGATAGCATGTTTAAAGATTGGAAAGAATTGTATGAAAAGTTTGTTTGTGAAGTAGCAGAGTATATTAATAAACAATAGCCTTTAAGCTCTTTGCGATTTATTGACCAGGTAAACTCCATATAGAGTCACCAGTCCTCCGACCGCAATAAAAATGGTTAATTTTTCCTGAAAAATCAGCCAGCCCAATAAAACGGCTACCATTGGATTTACATAAGCATAAATGGAAACTTGTTCTGTTGCCAGATTTTGTAATGCATACAAATAAGCTACAAATGCTAAAATGGAGCCGAATATGACCAGGTAGGCAATAGCGGCCCAGGATTCCCAGGGAATGTCTGCAATAGGAATTGCCAGGTTAGTAAATTCTGTAAATGAAGTGAGGCCGATACCGGCAATGAACATTTGTAAACCAAGACTGAAATAAGGATTGAAATTTACGGCATGTTTCTTCGTGTACAAAGTTCCAAATGCCCATGTCAATGTTGCTGTCAATGAAAGAAAAATTCCAAATCGAAAATCAGCGATTAAAAAATCTGAAAGGTGTTCGTAAAAAATAATACAAACTCCACCAAAACCAAATAATAATCCGACGACAGCTTTGGGAGCAAACATGGAATTTTTTGAAAACAGCGCAATTACAACCATCCATAATGGGAAAATAGCACCAATGATGGAGGCAAGTCCCGCACTGATATATTTTACACCCCATGTGGAAAGGGCATTACTGAAAACAAAATTTAATATGCATAATATCATAATAGGGCCCCAGTCTTTTTTGCCGGGAAGTTTTGCTCCTTTTACAATGAAAAATAGCATATAACAAAAACCGCCAATCAATTGCCGGATACCCGCCATTTGTAAAGCAGGCATTTGCTGTACGGCTATTTTCGAAGCAACCCATGTAGTGCCCCATAATATACAAACCAAACTCAACGCAAACAGTGCTTTTGTTCTGGTTCCTTTTTTGCGTATATGCAACGGGTTAACAGCAGAAAGGTTTTCTTTTGTTAAGCCAATGAATTGGAATGTTTTTAAAAGTTTTAATCGTAGCATTTAATTTATCAGTGCTTGAAGTGACGCATACCTGTCATCACCATGGCTAGGTTATTTTGAACACAATAGTCAATCGAATCTTTGTCACGGATAGATCCACCCGGCTGAATGAATGCTTCGATACCTGCTTCATGACTCAGTTTCACACAATCGTCAAAAGGGAAAAATGCATCACTTGCCAAAACAGAACCTTTTAAATCGAAACTGAATTGTGAAGCTTTTTCTATGGCTTGTCTTAAAGCATCAATCCGGCTAGTCTGTCCACATCCTTTGCCAATCAGTTGTTTGTTTTTTACTAAAGCAATTGCATTTGATTTAAGATGTTTGCATACGAGGTTTGCAAAATCAAGATCAGCTTTTTCTGTTTCCGTTGTTAACCGGCCACCGGCCTCTTTCCATGCTGCAAAATTTCCTTCATCCGTATCCTGAGATAGTGTTCCATTCAACAATGATTTTACAATTTTATTTCCTTTTTTATATCCGGGTTTCAATTGAAGTAAGATGCGGTTCTTTTTTTGTTTAAGAATATCCAGGGCATCGACCGAAAAAGAATGGGCAATCAAAACTTCAAAAAATATTTCACTGATCATTTCGGCAGTGGTTTTATCTATTTCTGTATTACAAATTAATACGCCTCCGAATGCACTTTCCGGATCACCGGCCAATGCATCTTTCCAAGCATCCGCAACATTTGGTCTAGCCGCAATACCACAAACATTAGTATGTTTGAAAATAGAAAATACGGCCCCCCCTCCCCCCATTGGGATTGTTTGGAAAGTTTCTGAAAATTCGGATGTTTTAGTATTAGAAGAATTATCAATAAGCTGGCTTTGTGTATAGCTAAGCCTCTCCTTGGGAGGTCCGCCCGGATGAATCATTCGGACGGGGGCTTGGGAAGGCAAGAATTCTGCAATCAGTTGAATGGCTGCATCTACATCTACCAAGTTATTATAAGAAAGTTCTTTACCATGTATTTGTATGAAAATGTCATCCAGGTTTCCACTGAAAACTGCCTGTTGATGCGGGTTTTCGCCGTAGCGTAATATTTTTTCCTGATCTATGTTTCTTGGTTCAAATGATTTTTTTGAATCAAAATAATTAGAGATAGCAATATCGTATTGAGTCACCACTTCAAATGCTTTGATGGCCATTTCACGACGTTGTTCTATGCTAGTTGATCCTTGTTGATCTATTAAAATCTGCAACAGATTGGGATAACTGTTTTTATTTGCGATAACAGCAACATGTTTGAAGTTTTTTGCTGCAGCCCGAATCATAGAAGGGCCACCAATATCAATTTTTTCAATAATTAAATTTTCGTCAGTGGTGCTGGCAACCGTTTCTTCAAAAGGATACAGATCAACAATGACCAAATCAATAATCGGAATTTCGTATTGTTTCATTTCCCGGATATCCGATTCATTTTCCCTACGACCTAAAATGCCGCCAAAAACATTGGGATGCAAAGTTTTTACCCGGCCTCCCAAAATGGAAGGAAAAGAGGTGAGGTCTTCTACAGGAACAACAGCAATGCCAAGGGTTTCAATAAACTCTTGTGTGCCGCCGGTAGAGTAAATAGTGATGCCTGATTGATGCAATTGTTTCACAATGGGCTCAAGACCATCTTTATAATAAACAGAGATAAGGGCTGATTGTATTTTTTCAGTCATGACAAAATGTATGATTTATAAGATAACTGACTTGGGAAGCTGCAAACCTACACTTATTTAATGGCCCTTAAAAACCGATAAACAAATAATTAAGCGACTTCATGATAACTTAACATTGAATCAAGGCAGTTAATAAATATTTGTGATGTAAGCACCTTTTTCAATGGTATAGAAAAATGGAATTTTTTCAGCATCACAATCTGCTTTCCAGAATTTTACCTTCCATTCGGGCACCGAGCCATCAGCAATTACTTGTTTTATGTTGAATTGTTTCAGTAGGTTTTTAATATAAAGTGTTGGGTTCTTCGAAATAATCAGGAAATCAATGGATGGCTTTATTGCTGATTTTGGGAAAGTTAAATTCTGGTCGTATAGCATAATTTTCTTTGATCCGAGTTGAATGAGATTTCCGGAAAAATGAAAGTCCGATGCTGAAACCCTTTGTTGGATCCGGGAAGGTTTCAAATGAAAATTACGTAAGAAACCTTCTTTTCTTAATTCTTCATCGCCGATAAAAAAATATTTACGGCCTTCAATAATGTCAATAGCCTTGTGTTGTGGCACATTATATACAATCAGTTTTTTACTATCGTTGGCTTTTGTAAAAGAAATAGTTCTTAAAAAAATAAGGCAGAAGAAAGTAATTATTCCGAACTGCAATCCTCTGCGGTCTTTTTCCAATAACCAATATGCCATGGCTGCAATTGTAAACAGCAACAGGAAAGTTTGCGGAATAGTTAAATAAATACTTTCCCAAAGTGAAAAAGGGAGAAGCTCCGTTTTTTCAATATGGGTATTCAAAAACCAAATCATTTTGGTTAATGCTTGCCCAATAATTAACGCAAGTGGTTTAATAAATGAAACAATACAAAGTAGGATCTCTCCAATAAGAATCAACGTGGAAAGAGGTACGGCAATAAAATTGGTTATTAAAAAATAATTTGGAAACTGATGAAAATGATAAAGACTAACCGGTGTGGTTAAAAGTTGCGCTGCAAGAGTTACCGCATTCAATTTCCAGAAATAGTCGACCAGTTTATTTTTAAAATAAAACCAATGATAAATCGGTTGAACAAAAAGAATGATACTTAATACAGCGGCATAGGATAGTTGAAAACCCACATCCCAAAGCCAGTAAGGATTGTATAACAATAATAAAAAAGCAGAAATAGCCAGTGTGTTGTAAATATTTGTTTTTCGGGAGAGGCTATCACCGATTGCAATACAAGTAAACATGACCGCCGCACGGGTTATGGATGGCTGTCCACCTGCTAATAAACTGAATATCCATAAGGATGATATGATTAACAGGGCGTATAAAAAGCGAAACTGTTTTCTTTTTTTCAATGGATTTAGTGCAAGCGTTAATAACCAGTAAATGATGCCAAGATGCAGGCCGGAAATGGCGATGATATGCACTACCCCGGTATTGGAATACGATTGTACAAGGGTTTTATCCAGGTCGTTTTTATAGCCGATCAGTAATGCTTCGGCTAATCCGGCTTCTTTAGCAGATGTAATATTCGTTCGGATAATTTGTAAAACTTTTGCCTGAATAGTTAATAAAAAATTACCCAATGCGGTTTCATTCTTTTGTGGGAGAATGACCATTTCATCTGATTTCAAATACAACTGATGAGTGATGCCTCCAAAAAGACAATATCTTTTATAATCAAATCCACCCGGGTTTCCGGAGTTTTTAATTTCCTGTAGGGGTTTTCTGAATGCGATAACAGAACCATATTTCAACACCAAGCTTAGCGAATCTTTCTTAAAGTAGATAATCATTTTGCCTTTTACGCTATATGATTTTGTATCGTTTTTTAAAAAAAGAACATGGGCAATTGCTTTTAATGACTTTGTTTTTTCTATCGGATTTTCTGCTAAAGAAACAATCAAGGTAGATTCCTGCTTCAAGTTAAAACCAAACCAAGAAGGATCGTTTTTAATAGTATTATGCCAGGTAAGTATTGCGCCAACTGAAATAAAAATAACGGTTATACATAATCCGGTAATCCAGCTTGATCGGAATTTATGAAATAGAGGCAGAAGAAAAAAAATACTAAGGATAACGGAAAAAAAAAGGAGTATAGAATGCCAGATGAATAATTCAATCGGGCAATGCCATTGAAGTAAAATACCTGCAATGAGTGGAAAAAGCAGGCGCAGAAAAGGAATTTTTTTCCATAAATAAATAACCGGCAACATTTATTAAAAATACTGCCGGTTGAAACTAATGTCAATACACGACCGAAAATAATTTATTTACTTAAGTACATGCTTCTATCCTTATACAACTGGCGGAAATAAGGATCCCGAAGATCTTTGATGAATCGGATCGATTCACCGGTTGATTTCATTTCTGGTCCAAGTTCTTTACTTACCCCAGGAAATTTATTGAAACTGAATACCGGCTCTTTGATCGCAAAACCTTCTAATTTCTTTACGTAAACAAAATCTTTCAATTTATTAGCTCCTATCATTACTTTGGTTGCAATATTCAGATATGGGATCTGGTAAGCTTTTGCAATAAATGGTGTAGTACGGGATGCTCTGGGGTTTGCTTCAATTACAAATACGTTGTTATCCTTTATGGCAAACTGAATATTGATAAGGCCCTTGATATTGAGTGCACGGGCAATTTTTTCTGCATATTCTTCCATGCTTGCAACTACCAATGGGGTTAAATTAAACTGAGGCAGCATGGCATGGCTATCACCACTATGAATACCTGCCGGCTCAATATGCTCCATCACACCCATTATATGAAAATCATCTCCGTCAAAGATGGCATCAATCTCTGCTTCCTGGCAGCGATCCAGAAAATGATCGACCAATATGGTATTACCCGGAAGATGCTTTAACAAGCTGATGACTGCTTTTTCTACATCTTCATTGTTGATTACAATCCGCATACGCTGACCACCTAAAACATAGCTTGGTCTTACCAATACCGGATATCCAACCTTATTGGCTACTTCAATAGCTTCATCCACATTATGGGCTGTGCCATATTCAGGATAGGGTATTCCAAGTTCTTTCAGCATATCACTGAATCTTCCACGGTCTTCAGCTATATCCATATCATTGAAAGAAGTACCAATGATGTTAATTCCTTTTTCCTGTAAACGGCGGGAAAGCTTTAAGGCAGTTTGTCCGCCAAGTTGTACAATAACACCATCGGGCTTTTCATGTTCGATAATTTCCCAAAGATGTTCCCAGAAAACGGGTTCGAAATATAGTTTATCGGCCATGTCAAAATCGGTAGACACTGTTTCGGGGTTACAGTTGATCATGATGGATTCGTAACCACATTCTTTAATGGCCAATAATCCATGAACGCAACAATAATCAAATTCAATTCCTTGTCCTATCCGGTTTGGTCCAGAACCAAGTACAATGATTTTCTTTTTATCGGAGATTTTTGATTCGTTAGAATACTCAATACTTTCTCCATCGGTTAATGATTTAACCTGGTTTTCAAATGTCGAATAGAAGTAAGGTGTTTTGGCTTCAAACTCTGCACTGCAAGTATCTACCATTTTAAACACTCTTGTAATACCGGCTGCTTTTCTTTTTTCATAAACAGCATCTTCCGAAGCATCCTGCATAATTCTGCATATCTGTACATCACTGAAACCATTATGTTTGGCGGTTCTTAAAAGTTCTATAGGTAAACCGTCCAGTTTATATTTTGCAATTTCTTTTTCGATATCACATATTTTCTGAATTTGGTATAAAAACCAGCGGTCGATACCGGTTGCTTTTGCAATGGTATTTACACTAACGCCAAGCATCAACGCATCCTTGATTCTAAAAACCCGGTCCCATTTTGGAATCTTTATATGTTCAAGAATTTCTTCAGCATGCATCAGGCTTTTACCATAGTAGCCTAAACCAACGGCTTCATTTTCGAGGCTCTGACATGCTTTTTGAATGGCTTCTGTAAAGCTTCTTCCAATGGCCATTACTTCTCCGACACTTTTCATCTGGAAACCCAAAGTGTCATTAGCTCCTTTGAATTTGTCAAAATTCCACCGGGGAATTTTGACGATTACATAATCCAGTGCAGGTTCGAAATAGGCCGATGTAGTTCCGGTTATCTGATTTTTTAATTCATCCAAACTAAATCCTAAAGCCAGTTTCGCGGCAATTTTTGCAATCGGATATCCGGTTGCCTTGCTTGCAAGTGCAGATGAACGGCTTACTCGGGGATTGATTTCAACAACAATAATTTCTTCCGTATCTGGGTTTAGTGCAAACTGAACATTACATCCTCCTGCAAAATTTCCTAAATCTCTCATCAGCATAATCGCTGTATTACGCATCAGTTGATAAGCCGTATCACTTAAGGTCATGGCCGGAGCAACCGTAATGCTATCGCCGGTATGTACGCCCATCGGATCGAAATTCTCGACAGAACAAATAATAACAACATTATCCATATTATCCCGCAAAACTTCCAATTCAAATTCTTTCCAGCCCAGTATTGCCTTTTCAACCAATACCTCGTGGATCGGTGATGCTGTCAAACCTATATTTAGCGCTTCGTCGAGTTCCTCTTTTTTAAAAACAATTTTTCCACCGGTTCCACCCAGTGTAAATGAAGGACGGATTACTAGCGGGAATCCAATGTCCTGCGCAATTTCCTTACCTTCCAAAAAGGAGTTAGCTATTCTTGCTTCACAAACCGAAACTCCTTTTTCAATCATCCATAACCGGAATTTTTCTCTGTCTTCTGCTTTTTCTATTGCTTTGATATCTACACCAATTAGTCTGACATGATGTTTTTCCCAAATACCGAGATCCTCTGCTTCCTTGGCAAGATTTAATGCTGTTTGCCCACCCATTGTTGGTAAAACGGCATCAATATCATTTTCTTCCAAAATCTGTTCAATGCTTTCAACGGTTAATGGTAATAGATAAACCCTGTCAGCCATGATGGGGTCGGTCATAATGGTAGCAGGATTGCTATTGATCAGGATTACTTTAACGCCTTCTTCCCGCAGGCTTTTGGCAGCTTGTGTTCCCGCATAGTCAAATTCGCAGGCTTGACCGATAATAATAGGTCCAGATCCGATGATGAGTACTGATTTTATAGAATGGTCTTGTGGCATGTTCAAATATTTAGATCAAACGTTAAAAGGAGGGCACAAAATATTATAATCCTTTCGGGGTGCAAAGCTAATGCATCAGGGAGTTTTTTACGGATTGATTATTAATATTATTTTCCACATAAAACTAAATGACTATTTTTTATATTACTAAAAGGAAACTTTTATAAAGTGGAGTTATTAATTCACAGATCATTAAAATTCGGTTGGCTAAATTTGCAGATGTTCAAAAATTTTGCATTAATTTTTTTATTATTCTGCTCTGTGGTTGCATTTGCACAACCAAATCCATTACAATATGATAAAAATTATTTCAGAAATCCATTGGCAATTCCCATACAATTAACTGCAAATTTTGGCGAGTTAAGGCCCAATCACTGGCATATGGGTTTGGATATTCGTACTCAACAAAAAGTAAATCTTCCGGTGTATGCCTCAGCTGATGGGTATATTGCTAAAATTCTGGTTCATCCTTTCAGTTACGGACGAGCTATTTATATCAACCATCCAAATGGGTTAACTACAATATATGGACACTTGAATGAGTTTTACCCCGAACTGGAAATGTATTTGAAAGCACAACAATACAATAACAAATCCTGGGCAATTGTAATAAATATTTCTCCAGGCATGTTTGCAGTTTCAAAAGGACAGATTATAGCAAAAAGTGGAAACGCGGGAGGTTCTAAGGGGTCACACCTGCATTTAGAAATAAGAAATACTAAAACTGACCAATGCCTGAATCCATTGTTGTTTAATTTTCCTGTATCGGATAATATTTCTCCTGTAATTCAACAACTGGCTATCTATGACCGTGAACGAAGTGTTTTTGAGCAGGTCCCTCAAATTTTTCCAATAAAAAAAACAAGTGAAGGCTATCTCACCAATCCTTCGTTGATATTGATCAATAATAAAAAGATAAGCTTTGCTATTGGGGCTTATGACAAAGACAACAGCTCGACAAGTAGGCAAGGTATTTATTCAGCGAAATTATTTTTTGATGAAAAGCTTTCATCATCTTTCAAAATGGATAGTATCGGGTATGAAGAAACTGGTTATATCAATGCTCAAATTGATTATAAATATTATTTAGAAAAAGGAGATTATCTGCAGCACTTATCTCCATTGCCCGGGAACAGAAGTTCTGTATTTCAGAAATTTTTTTCAGATGGAGTCTTTGAATTGAATGATACGGTTCCTCATGTGGTAAGACTGGAAGTGATGGATGTAAATAATAATCTGTCTGAACTTTTTTTCAGAATCCAATATACAGATTCAGTCTCCATCAAAAAAGAAAATACAAGCAATCAAAAATTCTATCCTCAAATGGTCAATGTGCTGGAGAGAAAAGATTTTGAAGCATTCCTGACAGAAGATTGTTTATACGATGGGTTTGAATCGATGTATTACCGAAGAGAAAATTTTCAGCAGGATGCAGTTTCGGCAATCCATCAACTCAATGATGCAAATATTCCGGTTCAGGATTCTTTTTTGGTAAGAATAAAGCCCACACAAAAAATTCCGGATACTCTTAAAAATAATATTCTAATTAAAAGAACCTATAATAAAGAGTCGACAGTAAAAAAAGCAAGCTGGCAGGGAGATTGGCTATCTGCTTTTTTCAGTAACTTTGGGTCGTATCAGGCATTTGTTGATACTACTTCGCCTGTATTAAATTCTTTAGGGAGTAAGGATACACTTGATTTGAGCAGGGAAAGTCGGATTGTATTTTCACCAACGGATGATTTTGGTAGAATAAAAAATTTCCGGGCCGAATTGGATGGGGAATGGCTGATGTTTACTAATGACAAAGGCAAAAATTATATGTATAAGTTCGATGATAAATGCCCTCTTGGAATTCATCATTTGAAAGTGACTGTAGAAGACCTGGTTGGAAACACAACAACAAAATCGTGGTGGTTCAAACGAAATATGTATACTGCACCCGTGAAAAAACCCGTTAAAAGAAAAAAATAAATTTATAAAAATGATTTCATTGAAAGAAGGCGATAAAGCTCCGCTGTTTACAGCAAAAGATCAGGATAATAATAATGTTTCTCTGGCCGGATTTAAAGGCAAAAAAATAGTGTTGTATTTCTATCCGCAGGATGATACAACTACCTGTACAATACAAGCCTGTAATCTGAGAGATCATCATAAAGAGCTGACAAAAAATGAATTTATTGTCATCGGTGTCAGTCCGGATGATGTAGTTAGCCATAAAAAATTCGAAGGCAAATACAAACTTCCTTTTATTTTATTAGCAGATCCTGAACATAAAATTTTGAATAAATATGGCGTATGGGGAGAGAAGCAAATGTTTGGAAATAAATACATGGGTGTTCATCGTACTACTTTTGTTATTGATGAAAAAGGAAACATTAAAAAAGTTTTTTTAAAGCCAAAAAGTAAAACACAAGCAGAAGAAATACGGGCTGTTTTATAATTGAACAGACTTTCTTCGGTATCGTTAATTCAATTTGCTTAACAGGGAGTACTATGCTAACTTTAAAACAGGTAAAGAGCAACTCTTTTAAATTTTTGTACGATTCGTAGTTAACTCATTCAATTATTGAACATGAAATATATCTGCCTAGTAGTTTTTTGCTTGTTTTCTTTTTTTGGATATTCTCAAGATTCATCGATTGTTGATATTTCTTCGGAACTCAGTAAGATTTCTGCCAATCAAAAAGAATCAACACCGGCATTAAAGGTTTTTTATTCTCAGAAACTGGTTAATACAAATACGGTAGAAGTATTGAAAAAAGGAGTGCTTGAATTCAAGGTTACACACAATTTTGGCGATCTGGCCGGATCAAATGGTGGTGCCCGACGATTTTTTGGAATTGATAATGCGGCAGATATCCGAATTGGTTTTCAAGTAGGCTTGAGCGATAAATTGAATGCAATAATTGCCCGGGCAAAAGGTGCCGGTGCTTTACAACAACTATATGAAATCGGATTGAAATACCAACTATTACATCAGATAAAGGACGACCCGACTCACCCTGTTTCATTAACCTTATTCGCAAACAATGTAATTTCTGCAATGAAGGCAAGTTCGTTTACAGGACAGGAAAATTCGTTTAAAAATTTTTCCGATCGCAACAGTCAGGTAGTACAACTGATGATTGCAAAAAAACTGGGTAATATAAGTCTGCAAATAAGTCCGGCTTATGTACATTCAAATTTTGTATTGGTTGGCGACGATAATGACTTAATTGTCTTGGGTGCCGCAGCCAGGTTACCAATCAGTAAAAAAATTGTTTTCATAGTTGATTATTTTCATTCCTTCCGATCGGAAAGCAGTGAAATTTTTTTAAAAAGCAAGGGCATCAATTTGTATAATCCATTAGGGGTTGGAATTGAAATTCTTACGGAAGGACATATTTTTCATCTAAATTTTACCAATGCTACAGAATCCTTAGAAAACAGGTTTTTGACACGTACGCAATCTTCCTGGACCAAGGGCCAGTATCGGTGGGGTTTTACTATTGCAAGAAATTTTATTTTATTTAAAGAAAAAAAGAAGCGGAGTACCATGTAATACCGCTTATAAACAGTAAATAGTCCAATGCGCTTTTCTGCGGTATAATACCATCTAAGATTTACACATAGTCCCTGCCCGTCCGG